>DAHUYA010000027.1 GCA_027315445.1 Acidimicrobiaceae bacterium
GCCCGGGCCAGGCGGGCGCCCGAGAAGGTGGTGACGACGATGGTCAGCGTGGCCGGGGAGAGCACGGCACCCCCCACACCCTGCAAGGCCCGGGCCGCCGTGAGCCACGCCGAGTTGGTGGCGAAGCCGCCGACCAGGCTGGCCAGGGAGAAGAGCGCCATGCCGAACAGGTAGACCCGACGACGACCGTAGAGGTCGGCCGCCCGGCCGCCGAGCAGGAGGAAGCCGGCGAAGGTCAGCACGTACGCGTTGACCACCCACTGCAGCCCGGTGGGGCTGTAGTGGAGGTCGTGGCCGATGGAGGGCAGGGCGACGTTCACCACCGACACGTCGAGGACGACCATGAACTGGCCGATGCAGGCGAGGGTCAGTACCAGCCAGTCCGGCGTGTGACGCGCCGCGCCGCGCTCCGGGGATTCCAGCATGGGACGGTTCTACCCGCTCCGGTGTCGGGGCGTGGCGGTTCGGGAAGCCCGGCGTCGGCACCGGGGCCGGGCCTCGGTCACAGGAGCCGCAGCTGCTCGGCCCGGGGTGCCTCCGCCAGCGACGTGCACGAGGGGTGGCGGGAAGCGTCGGGATGCTCCGGTGGGTCGACGCCGGGTCGATCGGCTGCCCGGCCCGGGCCCGGCCGCCCGGTCCGCCGCCCCTCGAGGAGCACCTCGTCCACGAGGGCGGTGAGTCGTTCCTGCTCGGCCTTGGGCTGGTAGGAGCGACCGCGGAAGCGGTCCCGGTAGAGGGGGACGAGGCCCGGTCGAGATCCGGCCAGCCAGCCCATGAAGTGCTCCCGAACCCCCGGTCGCAGGTGCAGGGCGATCGGGGTGACCGACACCGCCCCCGCCTCGAGACAAGCCCGGGCCACCTCGCGTACCTGGTCGTCTCCGTCGGAGAGGCCAGGGAGGAGCGGTGCCATCAGGACGCCGCAGGGGACACCGGCCTCGGTGAGGCGCCGGAGCGCCTCCACCCGCTTGTCCGGCGGCGGCGTACCCGGCTCGGCCGCCCGCCACACCTGGCGGTCGAGGGTGCCGATCGAGAAGTTCAGGTGCATCGGGGTCCGCCGGGCGACGGCCGCGAGCAGCTCGAGGTCCCGCAGGACCAGGGTCGACTTGGTCAGGATCGAGAAGGGGTTGCGGGCCTCGCCCAGCACCTGGACGATGCCCCGGGTCAGGTGGTACTTGCCCTCGGCATGCTGGTACGGGTCGGTGTTGGTCCCCATGGCGATGTGGTCGCCGGCCCAGGTGGGTGCCCGGAGCTCGGCCCGCAGCCGCTCGACCGCGTTGACCTTGACGACGATGCGGCGTTCGAAGTCCTGGCCGACATTGAGGCCGAGGTACTCATGGGTCGGCCGGGCGAAGCAGTAGGTGCAGGCGTGGCTGCAGCCGCGGTAGGCGTTGACGGTGTAACGGAAGGGCATGCTGCTGGTCGCCGGCACCGGGTTGATGACGGTCCTGGCGTTGACGTGGAGGAACTCGAGCCCCCGGTAGGCGCCGGTGCCCAGATGGCGCCCCGCTGCCCGCTCGTCGGGGAAGAGCGCGCCCTCCTCCTCGGCGGCGGCGGTCCGCCAGCGGAGCGGGGTTCGCGTTCCGGGGGCAGGAGGCACGGGGGAGAGAATAGCGAACAGGTGTTCGCTTGTCATCTGTTCGGCGCTCCGCCCGAGCCGGGATGGAGGCGGACGGCAGCCCAGCTCGGGGCCTCGCCGGGTCCCCCGGCACCCCCACGACGGGCGGTAGCCTTCGGTTCCACTGTGTTGACGACCAGACGCCGGCCGGCGACCCGCCGATCCGCGCACCGGTCGGTACTGCGCAGGGGTGGACGCCGCTCGTCGGCGAGGAGCAGCCGGGGCCGCCGTTCGGGCGCGCGCGCCCCGTCGCAGTTCGGCCAGCTGCTGGCCGACCACGCCACCGACCTGTGGGCCCTTCTGCTGGCGACCGCTGGGATCCTGCTGGGCCTGTCGCTCTACGGCGGCGCGGCGGGGCTGGTCGGCTCTGGCGCCGACACCGTGCTCGGTGCGGTGCTCGGGTGGGCGCGGTTCGTGCTGCCGCCGGTTTGCTTCGTGGCCGGCGTGGGTGTCATCGCCGGCCGGCCGACCGAGCCGTTCCGGCTGTTGGCCGGCGCCGTGCTCGGGCTCCTGGCGGTGTGCGGGCTGTCGGCACTGGCCGGCGGGGACCCCCCGCTGGGTGCTCCGATCCACCGGCTGGCGGCCGCCGGCGGCTGGCTCGGGGTGGCGGTCGGTCGGCCGCTCGCCGTCGGACTCGGCACGGCGGGGGCGGTGGTGGTACTGGTGGCCGTGGCACTGCTCGGTGTGGTCCTGTTCACCGGCGTGTCGCTCCGCACCGTCTGGGAGGGTGCGGGCGTGGCCGCCGGCGCCGTCGGCCGCGGGCTGTCCAACCGCCGGGAGCAGCGCCGGGCGCTCCGTGACGGGGACGGGGAAGAGGGAGAGGAAGAGGAGCACGAGGGGGAGCACGAGGGGGAGCACGAGGGGGAGGACGGGCCGTCCTCCCGCCGGGGCCGGGCGCTGCAATTGCTCAACCCAGAGCACGGACCAGATCGGGTGGACGAGGGTGGGGGTGTCGCCGGGGAGGCGGAGGAGACGATCCTCGACCGGTCCGGGGTCGAGCACCAGCAAGAAGAGGACGAAGAGGGCGAGGAGGCCGTTCCCGTCGCCCGCCGAGGACGGTCAGAGAAGCTCCCAGGGGCCGACCGTGCCCTCCGTCAGCCTGCCATGGGCCCGGTGGTGGGCGATTGGCGTCTGCCTCGGCTGAGCGAACTGGTCCGTTCGCGAGAGCATCGGCTCGACGAGCGACAACTGGACTTGGCGGGCGAGGCCCTCGTGGACGCCTTGGCCGCCCACGGGGTGGAGACCAGGCTGGTGGGTCGGACGGTCGGGCCGACGGTGACGCGCTTCGAGCTCGAGCTCGGGCCCGGGGTGAAGGTGGCCAGGGTCACGAGCCTGTCCCGGGACATCGCCTACGCCATGGCGTCACCCGACGTCCGCATCCTGGCACCCATTCCCGGCAAGTCTGCCATCGGGGTCGAGGTCCCGAACCGCCAGCGCCAGTTGGTCTGCCTGGGTGACATCCTGGCTTCGGCCGAGGCCCGCCAGGCCACCCACCCCCTCGAGGTGGCGCTCGGCCGCGACATCGCCGGTCGCTCGGTCATGGTCAACCTGGCGCACATGCCCCACGTGCTGATCTCGGGGGCCACCGGGGCGGGGAAGTCTTCGTGCATCAACTCACTCATCACCTCGGTGCTGATGCGCTCGACCCCCGACCAGGTGCGCCTGATCCTGGTCGACCCCAAGAGGGTGGAGCTCGGTCAGTACAACGGGCTCCCGCATCTGCTCACCCCGGTCGTGGTGGACCCGAAGAAGGCGGCCAACGCCCTGGCGTGGGCGGTCAAGGAGATGGAGCGTCGCTACGACATCCTCGCCGAGTACGGGATGCGCGACATCACCGGGTACAACGAGGCGTTGGACCGGGGGGGACTGGGGCCGCTCGGTGGCCCGAGCGTGCGTCGGCAGCTGGCCGAGGTGTCCGCCCGGGCGAAGGCCCGCGCCAAGGCGGCACGCGGCGAAGTCGAGGAGGACGTCGAGGAGGAGCACCTCGCAGGAGCAGAGGGTGCCGACGGCGTCGACGCCGAGTACGAGTACGAGGACGAGGACGCCGAGGAAGGCGAGTACGACGAGGAAGGCGAGGACGAGGACGAGGACGCCGAGGAAGGCGAGGAGGAGGACGAGGACGCCGAGGAAGGCGAGGAGGAGGACGAGCGCGGCCCCGAGCGTCTCCCCTTCGTACTGGTGGTGGTCGACGAGCTCAACGACCTGATGATGGTGGCGGCGCGCGACGTGGAGGAGTCGGTCGTCCGGATCGCGCAGATGGCCAGGGCGGTCGGCATACACCTGGTCCTGGCCACCCAGCGGCCATCGGTGGACGTGATCACCGGGGTGATCAAGGCGAACGTCCCGAGCCGGATGGCCTTTTCGGTGTCGTCGCTGGCCGACAGCCGCGTGATCCTCGACCAGCCCGGGGCGGAACGGCTCATCGGCAAGGGTGACATGCTCCTGCTCACCGCCTCGTCCAACGTGCCTCGACGCCTCCAGGCGCCCTGGGTGACCGAGGAGGAGGTCCGCCGGATCGTGGGCCACTGGCGGCGTCAGGGGGGCACGGTCGAGCCGGTGGTCGGCATCGAGGGGGTGGACGGGGGGGCCGGACCGTCGATCGCGGGCGGGGACGCCGAGGACGAGCTGCTCGAGGCGGCGTTGGAGCTCGTGGTGCGGTCGCAGCTCGGCTCCACCTCGATGCTCCAGCGCAAGCTCCGGGTCGGCTTCGCCAGGGCGGGTCGGCTGATGGACCTCCTCGAGCGACGTGGTGTGGTCGGACCCTCCGAAGGTTCCAAGGCCCGGGCCGTGCTGATGACCCCCGAAGAGCTCGACAGCCGTTCGGCATGAGAGGGGGGTCGGCCCGCCCGGCCCCCGGGCGGACTCGCCGGTCCGGGCATCGCCGACCGCGGCACCTCCGGTCACGGCGCTGCGTTCGGAGGCCGTCGCCGCCTGGCCCGGCCAGCGGGTGCGGGTGCGCCTGAGCCTTCGTGAGCTGCCGGGTTCGTGCACTCCGGGGCGGGACCTGTCCGGGCAGGGTGACGCTGACGTTGGGCGCCGAGCGGTCGGCGTTGCCGGCGTGCACGACCGGGGTGGGCGGAGCACGCGGCCTAATGTGATCCCGTGCGAGCTCGAGCACCCGCCTCAGCTGCGAATTTGGGCCCGGGCTTCGACACGCTCGCCCTGGCCGTCGACCGCTACGTCGAGGTGGAGGTCGAGCCGGCCCCCCGGCTGATGGTCCACAGCGAGGGGGAGGGGGCGGGCCTGTCGGACGACGCCGGCCACCTGGCGGCGAGGGTGGCCATCGACGTGGTCGGGCACGACCGGCTGGCGATCGTCGTCCGGTCGCAGGTGCCGGTGGCCCGTGGCCTCGGCTCGTCGGCCGCCCTGGCGGTGGCCGCTGCGGCCGCCGCCGGCGCCCGTGACCCACTGGCGGTCGCCGCCCGGATGGACGGGCACCCGGAGAACGCCGCCGCCAGCGTGGTCGGTGGACTGGTGGCGGCGGCCACCGTCCGGGGAGCGGTCCGGGTAGTGCGGCTCCCGCTCGACCCCGGGCTCGGTGTGGTTGCCCTGGTGCCGGACCGCTCGCTGCCGACCGCCAAGGCCCGTCAGGTGCTGCCGGCCAAGATCAGCCGCGAGGACGTCACCTTCAACCTGGGTCGCTTCGCCCTCCTGCTGGCCGGGCTGGCCGACAGCCGGCACCTGGTCCGGGAGGCCACCGAGGACCGACTGCACCAGGACTACCGGAGCCCGCTGTTCCCCGAGGCTCCCAAGCTGCTGGCCGGCCTGATCGAACACGGCGCGGCGACCGCGTGCTGGTCCGGGGCGGGACCGACCCTGCTCGGGCTGTGCGCCGCCCGTGACGCCCACCGGCTGGCTGAGGCCGGACGCCGGCTCATGGCCGACGCCGAGGTGCCGGGACGGGTGATGGTCCTGCGCTCCGACGTTGCCGGCCTGGTCCGGGGCGACGAGGCCGTGCTCCCGACATCGACGGAGGGTACGAACTTCACCGTGGGCGCCGCCGGCGAGCGTGCCGACCACTGAGGAGGGCCGCCCTACACTGCCCTGGTGGCCCGCACGTTCCTGATCCGCACCTTCGGGTGCCAGATGAACGAGCACGACTCCGAGCGGCTGGCCGGGCTGCTGGTGGCCGACGGCCTCGAGCCGGCGGCGGGCATCGAGGATGCAGACGTCGTGGTGCTCAACACCTGCTGCATCCGCGAGAACGCAGACAACCGGCTGTACGGGCAGCTGGGCCATCTGAAGGTGTTGCGCCAACGCCGGCCGGACATGCAGATCGCCGTCGGCGGCTGCCTCGCCCAGAAGGACCGCGACCTGGTCCGAGAGCGCGCTGGGCACGTCGACGTCGTGTTCGGCACGCACAACCTGGCCCGGGCCCCGGCCCTGCTCCGCCAGGCCGCGGCCACCGGTCCGGTCACGGAGGTGCTCGACCAGCCGGTGGCCGACGCCGACGAACACGCCCCGGCGCTGTCGGCCGTCCGCGAGCGTCCCTACACCGCGTGGGTGACCATCCAGACGGGCTGCGACAACTCGTGCGCCTTCTGCATCGTGCCCTCGGTGCGGGGCCCCGAGGTGAGCCGCCCGCCCGCGGACGTGGTCGACGAGGTCCGGCGCCTGGCCCGCCGAGGGGTGGTCGAGGTCACCCTGCTGGGCCAGAACGTGAACTCCTACGGCCGCGATCTGACCCGCCGACGGCCGCTGTTCGCCGACCTGCTCCGGGCGGTGGGTGAGGTGGAGGGCATCCGCCGGGTTCGCTTCACCAGCCCGCATCCGAAGGACCTCCGGCCGGAGACGGTGGCGGCCATGGCCGACACGGCGGCCGTCTGCCCGCAGCTCCACCTGCCGTTGCAGGCCGGCAGCGACCGGGTGCTGGCGGCGATGCGTCGCGGGTACACGGCCGAGCGCTACCTGGGCCGCCTGGCCGCGGCCCGACGGGAGGTGCCCGACCTGGCGGTCACCACCGACATCATCGTGGGCTTCCCGGGCGAGACCGAGGAGGACTTCGAGGCGACCCTGGCGGTGGTGGCCGAGGCCGCCTACGACAGCGCGTACACCTTCATCTTCTCGCACCGACCGGGAACCCGGGCCGCCACCATGACCGACCGGTTCGTTCCCGAGGACGTGGTGGCCGACCGGTTCGAGCGGCTGCGGGCCGTGGTCGAGCGGTCGGCGCTGGCCGCGCACCGGGCCCGGGTGGGCCGGCGGGAGGAGGTACTGGTCGAGGGGCCCAGCCGCCGTCGGCCGGCGCTGCTCACCGGCCGGACCGCTCAGGGGAAGCTGGTGCACTTCGCCCCGCCGGCCGGCGGCGCGCCCGCTCCCGGCTCCTTTGCCGAGGTGGCGGTCACCGGGGCGGCCCCCCACCACCTGAGCGGAGCGCTGGTGCGGGTGACGGCGACGCCGCGGCACCGCTCGAGGATCCCGGTGGTCGCGGACTGAGCGTCTTGTCAGCCGAGGACCCCCCGGCGGTCGCCCTGGTGGGCACGACCGCTTCGGGGAAGAGCGCCATCGCCCAGGCGGTGGCCGAGACCCATCCCGGCGTCGAGATCGTCTCGGTCGACTCCATGTCGGTCTATCGGGGCATGGACGTCGGCACGGCCAAGCCGCCGGCCTCGGCCCGGGCGGCCGTGCCACACCACCTGCTCGACCTGGCCGTCCCGTCGGAGGAGTTCAGCCTGCGCGACTTCCAGCAGGCGGCACGCGTGGCGCTGGCGGGGATCGCCGGCCGGGGCGGCCGGGCGCTGCTGGTCGGGGGGACCGGGCTGTACATGCGGGCGGTCGTCGACCGCCTCGAGCTCCCCGGGCGCTATCCGGAGGTCGTGGCGACGCTCGAGCGCGAAGCCTCGGCGCCCGGCGGCGTCGGGGTGCTCCACGCCCGGCTGGCACGGCTCGACCCGGTGGCGGCGTCCCGCATGACTCCCACCAACCACCGCCGGGTCGTCCGGGCACTCGAGGTGACGCTGGGGTCGGGCCGGCCCTTCTCGTCCTTCGGACCCGGCCTCGGAACCTATCCGGCGAGCCGGGTCGCCATGGTCGGGCTGCGCTTCGACCCGGTCGGCGTCGACCGGCGGATCGAGGAGAGGGTCCGGCGCTTCATGGACGAAGGCCTCCTCGAGGAGGTGTGCCGGCTCGCCGGAAGGCCCGGGGGCCTGTCCCGCACGGCCCGGCAGGCGCTCGGCTACCGGGAGCTGCTGGCCCATCTCGAGCAAGGGGTGCCGCTCGGGGACAGCGTGGCCGAGATCGTGCGCCGGACCCGCGCCTACGCCCGCAGGCAGTGGGCCTGGTTCCGACGCGACCCGAGGGTGCGGTGGTTGGAGGTCGGTGAGGATCCGCGGGCGGTGGTCTCGGCCGCGCTCGACCGCGCCGCCACCGACCCACCTGCACCCGAGGGATGCCGGGCGCATGGGAACGGCCCCCGGGGTGCGAGACTGGGACCGTGACGAGTGACGGCCGGCGCCTGGCCCTCTCCAAGCACGAGGGCGCCGGGAACGACTTCCTTGTGTTCATCGACTCCGACGGCGGTCTCCGCCTCGGCGCGGCCGAGGTGCGGGCCCTCTGCGACCGTCGTCGCGGGGTGGGGGCCGACGGGGTGATCCGTCTCCTGCGGGGCGACGGCGCCGTGGGCGCCGATCTGGTGATGGAGCTCCGCAACGCCGACGGTTCGGCGGCCGAGATGAGCGGCAACGGGATCCGGTGCCTCGCCCAGGCAGCGGTCGACGCCGGCCTCGTGCGAGCCGGGCGGTTCGCCGTGGCCACCGACGCCGGCATCCGCACCGTCGACTACGAGCCGGGGAGGCTCCCCGGGCAGGCGTGGGCCAGCGTCGAAATGGGCGAGGTGATCCTCGGGCAGGAGCTGCCGCAGCCGGTCGAGGGCCGGCGGGCCCGGCGGGTGACCGTCGGCAACCCGCACCTGGTGTTGCTCGGGGCCGATCCGGCCTCCGTCGACGTGGCCACCGTCGGTCCCCGTGTCGAGTCGGCCCACCCCGGTGGGATCAACGTGGAATTCGTGTCGACCGGGGGGCCCGACGAGCTGCAGCTGCGGGTCTGGGAGCGTGGGGTGGGCGAGACGCTCGCCTGCGGGACGGGGAGCTGTGCCGCCGCCGCGGCCGCCCACGGCTGGGGGCTGGTGGGCGTGCGGGTCCGGGTGCACAACCCCGGCGGGACCCTCGAGGTGGCCCTCGGGGCCAAGCAGGGCGACCCGGTGGTCCTGGCCGGGCCGGTCCGGCGGGTGGCCGACGTGGTGGTCGACCTCGACCTGCTGGCGTCATGAGCACCCAGCTGCCCGGCACCCTCATCGAACGCTCCTTCCGGGAGCGGATCGTCCTGGTCGGGGTGGTGCTCCCCGGGACGACGGGCGAGGAGGTGGAGGCCAACCTCGACGAGCTCGCCCTGCTGGTGGACACGGCCGGCGCCGACGTGGTCGCCCGGGTGGTGCAGCGTCGCGACCGGCCGGACCCGGCGACTTTCGTCGGCCGGGGGAAGGCGGCCGAGCTGGCCGAGACCTCCGAGCGGACCGACGCCGACACCGTGGTGTTCGACGAGGACCTGACGCCCGCACAGCAGCGCAACCTCGATCGGCTGCTCGGCCGGACGGCCATCGACCGCACGGCGGTGATCCTCGACATCTTCGCCCAGAACGCCCGGAGCCCCGAAGGGAAGGCCCAGGTGGAGCTGGCGCTTCTCCGCTACCGGTTGCCCCGGTTGCGGGGCCGCGGCCACGCCCTGAGCCAGCAGGCGGGCGGCATCGGAACCCGGGGACCGGGCGAGACCCAGCTCGAGGTCGACCGGCGGCGGCTCGTGCGCCGCATGCACCGGCTCGAGGCGGACCTTCGCGAGGTGGAGCGCACCCGTACCGTGCAGCGACGCTCCCGTGCCCGGGGCCGCCTGCGCGAGGTGGCCCTGGTGGGGTACACCAACGCCGGAAAGTCCACATTGCTGAACGCCCTGACCGACGCCGGGGTGCCGGCGGAGGACCGGCTCTTCGTGACCCTCGACCCGCGCACCCGCCAATTGGCGCTGCCAGGTGGGGAGACGGTGCTGCTCACCGACACGGTCGGCTTCGTCCGCAAGCTGCCCCACGAACTGGTCGAGGCCTTCCGCTCCACCCTCGACTCGCTCCGGTTGGCCGACTTGCTCCTGCACGTGGTCGACGGATCGGCACCGGATCCCCGGGCCCAGGTGGACGCGGTGCGAGCGGTGGTCGGTGAGGTCGGGGCGGCGACCGTCCCCGAGCTGATGGTGGTGAACAAGATCGATCGTTCGCCCGAGGCCCGCCGGTTGGCGGACGGGTTCGAGGGGGCGGTGGCCATCTCGGCGCGCACCGGCGAGGGGGTGGCCGAGCTCCTGCGCGCCGTGGGGGACCGGCTGCGACTGGCGGACCGGGTGGTGGAGCTGGTGATCCCCTGGGCCCGTGGGGACGTGCTTGCGGCCGTGCACCGTGAGGGGGAGGTGCTGGCCCAGAAGGTCGGGGACGACGCCGCCACCGTGCAGGTCGTCCTCGACGAGGCCGGCCGCTCGAGGTTCGCCGACTTCGTGGTGCCGGCGTGACCGACGCTCCCCGGCCCTTCCGGCCTCCGCCGTATCCCTACGACCGGCTCGCCGCCCTGCGGGAGTCGGCCGAGGCGCTCCCCGGCGGGGTCGTCGACTGCTCGGTGGGGACGCCGTGTGACCCGCCGCCGCCGACCGTCGTCCGGGCGCTCGCCCTGTCGGGCACCGAGCGCGGCTACCCGTCGTCGGCCGGCGGTCCGGCATTCCGACGGGCTGCCGCCGACTGGCTGGCCCGCCGGTTCGGGGTGAACGTCGAGCTGTCGGCCATCGCCGCCTGTGTGGGCACGAAGGAGCTCGTCGCCTCCACCCCCCATTACCTCCGGCTGCGCAACCCGGGGCGCGACACCGTTCTTTGCCCGGCGGTCGCCTACCCGACCTACGCCATGGGCGCCACCCTGGCCGGCTGCCGGGCGGTCGCCGTGCCACCGGAGCGGCCGGACGGTTCGGGGCTCGACCTCGATGCCATCGACCCCGACGACGCCCGCCGGGCCCTCCTCTTGTGGGCCAACTCGCCGGCCAACCCCTCGGGCGGCCTCACCGACCTCGAGGGACTGGCCAGTTGGGCGCGACGCCGGAACGTGCCGGTCTTCTCCGACGAGTGCTATGCCGAGTTCACCTGGGAGGGAAGCCCGCGGTCGATCCTCCAATCGGGATCGCGCGGGGTGGTGGCCGTGCACTCGCTGTCCAAGCGTTCGAACCTGGCGGGGGTGCGGGCCGGGTTCTACGCCGGGGACCCCGAGCTGGTGGGCTACCTGCGGGACGTGCGCCAGCACGCCGGGCTCATGGTCCCCGGGCCGGTGCAGGCTGCCGGGGCGGTGGCTCTCGCGGACGACGAGCACGTGACCGCCCAACGCGGCCGGTACCTCGAGCGCCTCGAGCTTCTCGCGTCGTTGTTGACCTCCGCCGGCTGCCCGGTCGCCGTGCCGGCCGGGGGCTTCTACCTCTGGGTACCGGTGCCGGCGCGCTGGCCCGACGCCTGGGCCATGGCGGCCGCGCTGGCGGCCGACGGAGGGATGCTGGTCAGCCCGGGTGATCTGTACGGCGAGGGTGGTCGCGAGCACGTCCGGGTGGCGGTGGTCCAGCCGGACGAGCGCCTCCGGCTGGTGGGCGAGCGGCTGGCGGCCGCCGGGTGGAAGGGCGACGACCGGCAGGTGGCCGGTGAAGGTCGGCAGGCCCCGGGCGACGACCGGCAGGCCCCGGGTGACGGCCGGCAGGCCGCGGGCGGCGGTGGCCTCGAGGCGCGAGACGACGCGATGGGAATCGAGTCGGCCACGGCGGCGCGGGCTGCCGGGGGTGGGGGCGTGGCGTCGCCGAGCGCCGGTTGAGGTCCGACAGCGAGGGGTACAGCTCGCGGGACGGTGCGGACCCTTTGTGAGGAGGGCGGTGCAGGACCAGGCCACCCAGGCATTCGCCTCCGAACCGGTGAGCGCGTCGGCCGCCCGGCGCTGGAGCCGAGGTGTCACCGAGCGCTGGGGTGCCGCGGCGGCGGCCGACTTGGTCGGCCTGGTCGTCTCCGAGCTGGTCACCAACGCAGTGGTCCACGGGAGAGGACCGGTGCAGGTGGACCTCGACCTCGACGAGAACCGGGTCAGGGTGGCGGTGACCGACACCGGCCCCGGGATGGTCGTGATGCGCCGGCACGACGTCGCCGCCCTCGGGGGCAGGGGACTGCAGATCATCGAGGCCTTGGCCATCTCGTGGGGCTCGACGAGCGGTCCGGACCGAGGGAAGACCGTCTGGGCGACGGTGCGCCTACAGTCGGGCGGGTGAGCGACCACCAGGACCTTCAGTCGGAGATCGAAGCGCTGTGGGCTCGAGCGGACCAGCTGGGCCCCGGCGATGCCAAGGCCCGGGCCACCGTCGAGTCGGCCATCGACCTGCTCGACCGCGGCGAGGCGCAAGTGGCCGAGCCCGGGCCGGAGGGGACGAGGGTCCACGAGTGGCTGAAGAAGGCCATCCTCCTCGTGTTCCGGCTCAGGGCGATCGAGACCACCGAGCTCGGCCCCTTCGAGTTCGCCGACAAGCTCCCGCTCAAGCGGGACTTCGCCCGGGCCGGGGTGCGGGTGGTTCCCGGAGCGTCCGCCCGGTGGGGCTCGTACCTCGCTCCCGGGGTGGTGCTGATGCCCAGCTACGTGAACATCGGCGCCCGTGTGGGTGAGGAGACGATGGTGGACACCTGGGCCACCGTCGGCTCCTGCGCCCAGATCGGGGCGAGGGTCCACCTGTCCGGCGGGGTGGGCATCGGTGGCGTGCTCGAGCCGCCCAACGCCACCCCGGTGGTCGTCGAGGACGACGCCCTGATCGGCAGCCGTTGCATGGTCACCCAGGGGGCACGGGTGGGCCGGGGAGCGGTGCTCGGGGAGGGCACCATCCTCAACCCCACCATCCCGGTCATCGATGCCGAGACCGGCGTGGAGCTCAGCCGCGGCGTCGTGCCGGCGTGGACGGTGGCGGTCTCCGCGAGCCGCCGTCGCGAGTACCCCGGCGGCGAGTTCTTCCTCCCCTGCGTACTGGTCATCCGCCGGCTCACCGAGGGTGAGCGTCACGACAAGGCCCAGCTGAACGCCGTTCTCCGCGAGCACGGCGTCTCGGCGTGACCGGCACCGACCCGTGGTGACCGATCTGCTGGCCCTCACCGGGGAGCTGGTGGCCATTCCCTCCGCCAGCCATGCCGAGGGTGCGATGGCAGACCGGATCGAGGAGGCGCTGAACCGATGCGGCTGGTTGCGGGTGGAGCGTCTCGGGGACAACGTCGTCGCCCGCACCGAACTGGGTCGTCCCCGGCGGCTCCTGCTGGCCGGCCATCTCGACACCGTGCCGCCGGCGGGGAACGGTACGCCGCGGCTCGACGGCGACGTGCTCTGGGGCGTGGGAGCGGCCGACATGAAGGGTGGCCTGGCCGTGATGCTCGACCTCGCCTGTGCGATCGCAGACCCGGCCGTCGACGTGACCTGGTGCTTCTACGCCTGCGAGGAGGTCGACCGGTCGGAGAGCGGCCTGGTGCCGCTCTGGCGTGATCGACCCGACCTTCTGTCGGCCGACGCCGCGGTGCTGGGCGAGCCGACCGGTTGCCTGGTCGAGGCGGGGTGCCAGGGGACGCTGCGGCTGCTCGTCCGCCTCGAGGGCCTCCGTGCCCACACGGCGCGCCCCTTCACCGGCTGCAACGCCATCCACCGTCTTGCGCCGGTCCTCGAAGCGGTCGCCGGGTGGGAGGGCCGGACGGTCGTGCTCGACGGCTGCGAGTACGTCGAACAGCTGCAGGCGGTGGCGGTGGAGGGGGGCGTGGCGGGCAACGTGGTGCCCGACCAGGCCAGCCTGACCCTCAACTACCGCTACGCGCCCGACCGCGGCGCCGACGCCGCGAGGCGCCACCTCGAGGAGCTCCTCGGCGGCACGGTGGGTGGTCGACCGGGAGACCGGCTCGAGCTCCTCGACGTGGCCGACGGGGCACCGCCGGCGCTCGACCACCCGCTGCTGGCGGCTCTCGTGGTGTCCACCGGTCAGCCGCCACGGGCCAAGGTCGGCTGGACGGACGTCGCCTCCTTCTGGGCCCACGGCATCCCGGCCGCCAACTTCGGCCCCGGCGACCCCCTGCTCGCCCACCACCCCGAGGAGCGGGTGGACCGGGCAGCGCTGGACCGGGCGAGGGCGGTCCTCCAACAGCTGCTCACCGGCGAGTGATGGGTGGGCGCCGGGCGGTCCGAGGTCGTGCCCGGCCCCAGATCTGCTTCGAGGACCGCTCACTGTTACCGTGCGGGGCGATGACCGACACCCCCAGCCCGCGTCCCATCGAGATCGTCGCCGGTGCCGAGCCGATCAAGCTCGGCTCGATGCTCCTCACGGTGGTCGAGCCGCACCGTGGCGCCGAGGTGGCGTACAACCGGTGGTACGAGCGTGACCACTTCTACGCCGGCTGCATGATCGGCCCCTACAACTTCGCCGGCCGTCGCTTCGTGGCCACGGCCGACCTGAAGGCGATGCGGGACCCCGACCCGAGCGAGATCACCGGGGAACCGGCGCGGGGCTCGTACGTGTCCGTCTACTGGGTGCTCGACGGGTACCACGACATCTGGAACCGTTGGGCGGTCCGTCAGGTGCGCGCCCTGCATGCCAACGGCCGTATGTTCGAAGCCCGCGATCACGTCCACACCCTTCTCTACCGTTTCTTGTGGGAGCACCGGCGCGAGCAGGACGGCGTACCGATCGAGATCGCCCTCGATCATCCGTACAAGGGGCTGGTGGTCAGCTGGATCGACCGGGCAGACCAGGAGACGCCCGAGCAGCTGACCCACTGGCTCCGCGAGGAGCACCTGCCGGGCCTGCTGCCCGGCAGCGATGCAGGCCTGGTCGGGGCGTTCGAGCCGCTGCCGCTCTTGATCGACGCCCCGGGGGACGTGCCGCGCCAGGAGGCGGCCGATCAGCGGACGCTGCTGCTGTGGTTCCTCGACACCCACCCGACGGCCTGTTGGGAGCCGGTGATCGCCGAGCACCGGCTCCAGGTCGAGGCGTCGGGGCGGGGGCGGGTGGTGGCGGCGCTCCCGTTCATCCCCACCATCCCGGGCACCGACACCTACACCGACCGGCTCTGGGAGTAGGCCCGGTTCCGAGAGGGCACGCTTCGCCGTCGAGCCGGTCGGCGCGGGTCCCAGGTCACAGTCGGCGGAGGACCGAGACCACCTTCCCGTAGACGGTGACCTCGTCCGGCTCGAACTCCATCGGGGACATGTTGGGGTTGGCTGGGGTGAGGACCACCTTGCCGCGCCGCCGGGCGAAGGTCTTGACCGTGGCTTCGCCATTGGGGATGCCGGCCACGATCACGTCGCCCTGCTCGGCGTCGGGCTGCTGCCGAACCACCACGAAGTCGCCGTCGAGGATGCCGGCACCGATCATCGAGTCGCCCCGGATCCGGAGCATGAAATTGGATCCCGATCCGAGGAAACGGTCGGGTAGCGAGAGGACCTCCTCGACGTTCTCCTGTGCCAGCACGCCGGTTCCGGCGGCCACGTCGCCCACCAGCGGAAGTTGGCGTACCGGCCCGGCTGCCATCGGGGCCTTGGAGGACGGCTCGTAGCGGACCTGGATGGCCCGCGGCTTCGTCGGGTCACGCTGGAGGTAACCCTCACGCTGCAGCACCGCCAGATGGGTGTGGACGGTGGCCGAGGAGGTGAGGCCGACCGCGCCCCCGATCTCGCGGACGGACGGCGGGTAACCCCGGGTCCGCAGGCTCTCGGCGATGAAGTCGAGGATCTGCTGCCGCTTGCCGCTCAGCACCTCCGCCATCACGGTCCTCCTCAAAGGCCCCGCAGGGGCCGCCCTCTTCCCTCGGGGTGTCGCCGTGGGAGCGAACACCCGTTTGCAGGACCACCATAACCGGAGGCGGGGCTCTGGGCAAACATTTGTTCGTCGAATGCCTTGACGGCGAACATGCGTTCGTGGTGGGATGAGACCAGTGACGAACATGTGTTTGGCTGCCAGGGGCGGTGGGGGCGTGTGGCAGCCCGAGGCACTGGAGGTGCGCTGATGGCCATCGCCGTCTTCCCCGAAGACCTGGACCTGGCGCGCCCGCGACCGGCGCTGCGGCTGGTGGAGTTCCCGGTCCTGGCGCCGCCGGCGCCGGGCAGGGCGCTGCCGGTGGAGTCGCGACCGACGCACCTCCGCCCGAGGTCACAGAGGATCGCAGGTCCGACGCCGCTCGCGGGGTCCCACGGCCGCGCCTCGGCGGTCGTTCGGCGACGGCGAGCCCTGCTCGGACTGGTCGTGGGAGCGCTCCTGGTGCTGCTGGCGCTCCCGGTGGGCGCGATCGGCGGCCGGGCGCTGCCGAGCCGGACGATTGCGCTCCGTTCGGGTACCGAATACGTCGTCCGGCCGGGCGACACCCTGTGGTCGATCGCTCTCCGCCTCGACCCGACCGGCGATCCGAGGACGGTCGTGGCCCGACTGGCCGCGGAGACGGGGTCCGACACGATCGTGCCGGGTGAGCACCTCCGGCTGCCCTGAGCGAACGTCGGCAGATTGGAGGTGGCACTAACGTCGGCGTGTGCGCTGCCCGTGGTGTGCCGTCGACGAGGACCGGGTCGTCGACTCGCGTCTTGCGGACGAGGGCGCAGCCATCCGGCGGCGTCGGGAGTGTCTGAACTGCGGGCGGCGATTCACGACCTTCGAACGGGTCGAGGAGCAGCCCATGTGGGTGGTGAAGCGGTCCGGCCAGCGGGAGCCCTTCGACCGGGCGAAGCTGGTCGCAGGCGTGCGAGCAGCCTGCAAGAACCGGCCGGTCACCGACGAACAGTTGGCCGAACTGGCGCAGCAGGTCGAGGAGGCGCTTCGAGTACAGACGACCGAACCCACGAGCCAGCAGGTCGGCGTCGCCGTCCTCGAGCACCTGAAGGCCCTCGACGAGGTCGCCTACGTGCGCTTCGCCAGCGTGTACAAGGGGTTCGAGGATCTGGGGGACTTCCAGCGGGAGGTGGGCCTGCTGACCAAGACCACCGAGCCGAAGCGCCGCCGCTGACGATGGCCGGGGGCGGCTGACGATGGCCGAGCTTGTCGAGGGCACGCCACAGGTCGTGCTTGCGGTCTACGCCCATCCGGACGACGCCGACGTGGCAGCAGGAGGCACCCTGGCACGATGGGCCCGGGAGGGGGCGGAGGTCCACCTGGTCGTCTGCACCGACGGGGGGAAGGGGACCACCGATCCGGCGGTGCGTCCCGTCGACCTCGCGGCCGAACGGGCGGACGAGCTCGCCGCAGCCTCCGCCGTGCTCGGATTGCGGTCCCATCAGGTGTTCGGGCTGTCCGACGGGGATCTAACCGATGGGCCGGAGCTCCGGCGACGGTTGGTGGAGTTGGTGCGTCGGGTCAGACCGCAGGCCGTGCTGGGTCACGATCCGACCGCCGTGTTCTTCGGCCAGGACTACTTCAATCACCGGGACCACCGGGCGGCCGGCTGGGCGCTCCTCGACGCGTTGTCGCCGGCGGCGACCCTGCCGCACTACTTCCCCGAGAGCGGGCCCGCGCACCGGACGGAGGTGGCCTACTTGTCGGGCACGCTCGAGCCCGACGTGTGGGTCGACATCTCGAGTACCGTCGACGACAAGGCTCGTGCTGTGGAATGTCATCGAAGCCAGCTCGCCGGTGACCACGGCTGGGTGGGCGAGGTGGTGCGAACCCGGGCCGAGGAGGAGGGCCGACGGGCCGGCGTGCCCTTCGCCGAGGGGTTCCGCCGCCTCCGGCTCGGTGGTTGACAGAGGGCCGGACGCGGGCACATGCCGGCCGACGGGCACGGGCCGGACGCGGTGGCGCCGGACCCCTCCGATGCGGTCGTCCCGGCGGTCCTCCACGTCGACATGGACGCGTTCTTCGCCTCGGTGGAGGTCCTCGACCGTCCGGAGCTCGCCGGTCGGCCGGTGATCGTGGGCGGCACCGGTGTCCGGGGCGTGGTGGCCTCGGCCACCTACGAGGCCAGGGCGTTCGGGGTTGGGTCGGCCATGCCGACGATCCGGGCACGTCAGCTGTGCCCCCACGCCGTCTTCCTCGACGGGCGTCACTCCCGATATGCCGAGATGAGCGCCGCCCTGCACCGGGTCTTCGAGCGGTTCACCCCGCTGGTGGAGCCGATCGGCCTCGACGAGGCGTTCCTCGACGTCACCGGGGCCCGGCGGCTCCTGGGCAGCCCGCGGGCCGCCGCAGTGGCGGTCCGCCAGGCGGTGCACGACGAACTGTCGCTCGAATGCTCGGTGGGGGTCGGAAGGAGCAAGCTGATCGCCAAGCTGGCCTCGAGGGCCGCCAAGCCGGTCGCCGAACGCTCCGGGCGCCGGCCGGGCCCGGGCGTCCGGGTGGTGCTGCCGGCCGACGAGATGGAGTTCCTCCATCCGCTGCCGATCGAGTCACTCTGGGGGGTGGGGCCGGCGACCGCCCGGCGACTGCACGACCTCGGCGTGCGGACGGTGGGGGAACTGTCGGCGCTGCCGGTCGAGACCATGGTCCGGCGGTTCGGACGCGCCCACGGGCTGCACTTGGCGTCGTTGGCCCGTGCCGAGGACGACAGCCCGGTGGTGCCCGACCGTCCGACCAAGTCGATCGGCCACGAGGAGACCTTCCGCCACGACCTCTTCGATCCGGGGGAGCTGGCGGCCCAGCTGACCCGGATGGCCGAGTCGGTGGCCTCCCAGCTGCGCCGGTCGGGGCTGGTGGGACGGTCGGTGACGGTGAAGGTCCGGTACCCCGACTTCAGCACGGTCAGCCGGTCGCACACCTTCTCCTTCGGGGCCGACACCGGGGCGGCGCTGGCGGCAGTGGGCGTCGCCCTGTTGGGGGCGGTCGACCTGTCGCCCGGGGTCCGGTTGCTCGGGATCAGCGCCTCCGGGTTGCAGCCGGCCGACGCCGGCCAGCAGCTCTGCTTCGACTTCGCCGCCGGCGGGGGAGGGGCCACCTCCAGCGGCGGACCGGCCGCCGACTTCGGACTGGCCGAGCGGTCGGCGGAAGCGGCCCGGTTGCAGGCGTCGTGGCAGGAGATCTCGGCGGTGGCGGACGCCATCCGCGAGCGCTTCGGCCGGTCGTCGGTCTCCCCGGTCTCACGGATCGACCACGAGGAGGCCGACCGGCGGCGCGAGGACGCCCGGTGGGGGCCGTCGGGCGACCCCGGGCGCGGTGGGACAGGCGGCTGAAGGGGCGATGCACGGCCGGCGAGGACGGGCAGGCGGGGACGGCCGGCGGGGGCGGGCAGGCGGTCAGGGCACGGCCGCCCACCAGCGCAGCCAGCGCCCGTGGGGGTGCATGTCGGCCAGGCGTCGGCTGCGAGGGGTGCCACCGTCGAACGTGGTGAGCACCAGGGCGGTGGCGCCGCGACGGCCCTCGGTCGGGGCGGGGGGGATCGGCAGCCCGGGCACTTCGGAAGGTTCCTCGGCGAAGAGCCAGACCACCGGCCTGTCCCTGGCCAGGGCGCCGAGGGCCGTCGCCAGGGCACGCTGGCGGTCAGGGGTGAGGTACGCGGCGGTCCAGCTGTGCAGGACGCACAGCGGCTCCTCGGTCGGGGCACCGGAGGCGGCCTCCGGCAGC
>DAHUYA010000035.1 GCA_027315445.1 Acidimicrobiaceae bacterium
GCTGGCTCGCAGGTAGATCTCACCGTCCATCCCGGCGTGCTCGGTCAGGAGCTGGACGTGAAATCCCCGGGCCTCGTAGGAGCCCCCGTCGTCCCATCTGCCGTAGGCGGCGTGGAACGGTTCATCGCCGCCCCGACCGGAGATCAGCCCTTCGACCACCCAGGTGGCCGCGGCGCGGGCTTCCCACCGGCCACGTCCGGTGACTGCCGGGAGGCTTGTCGGGCGACAAGGTCGACGGTGATGTCGTAGGAGGCGCCGGTGTCGAAGTCCATCGCCACCGCGACCGCGTCGATCGCCACGAAGGCCAACTCCCAGCAGTTCAACTGCATCCAACGGCCGTCCGCGACCCGCGCCTTGTTGGATTCGAGGGCGTGCAGCGGTGCCGTACAGGCGAGCGCTTTGACCCGCCGCGAGAGACTGTCCGCGGCTACCGAGCCGGTGAACGCGCTCAGATTCAGACTCAACGTCGGTCGCTGCCCGTCCACGTCCATGTCGCCGCCGTCATCGCCTCCGAATGGGGGCAACGGCTCGGTGTCGTATGAGGCGGTGCTTGGCGTGGTCATTTTGGCGTGGTCATGAAGAATCCCCTGGTGACGGCGCCGACACCCCTCACCACCGCAAAGGATACCGACGGGGTGTGTCTCGGGATCTCTCGGGGGCCGCGCCACACACCGGAACGGTGCCCTGGGCACGAGCCCGGACCGTGCTGTCCTTCCACGGCGTCGCGGGCCCCGCTCTCGAACGGGCAGATCGACGAGTTCGTCGAGCGGGGTTGGACCTTGCTCCGCGACGCCTTTCCACAGGCGGTCGCTCACACGGTGCGGCGGGATCTCAGTGGGCGGATCGGGGTCGACCTGGAACGCCCGGAGCAGTGTTCCAGGCCTCCAGTCCCTATCGGGTCATGGCCCACCCCGCGGTCCCGGTCTGTGCCACAGTGAGCCTGACCGCACCGTCGTCGGTGGCGACGGCACGCCGCCAGAGCCCCCCGTCCCCCTCGTCGTCGGCGTTGTGGGGCCCTGCGGCGCAATGCCCGCGTGGTGAGGTCGATGCCGAACGGGGCCGGGACCTCGATCTCGAACCTCCTCGACTCCACGCTCAGCGCCCTTTGCCCTCGAGCACGCCTCGGAGGACCTCGGCCCCGGAGCGTTCCACGTCACGGGTCGCCGTGAGCAGGACCAGCCGGTGCCGGCTCGCCTGTTGACGCAGCGCCCGAAGCGCGGGGGCCGCCGGCCCTTGGGCGAGCTCGGCCCGGTAGCGGCGGGCGAACTCCCCGAAGCGCTCCGGCTGGTGCCCGTACCAGCGCCGCAGCTCGGTGCTCGGGGCGACCTCCTTCGCCCACTCGTCGAAGTCGGCCGCTTCCTTCCTCACGCCCCGCGGCCATAGGCGATCGACCAGTACCCGGCGCTCGGCGCCCGAGCGGCCGGGGTCCTCGTAGACCCGCACGACCTCGACCTTTGCCATCGCCTGCTTCCGCCTGCTCAGCGGGTCCGGAAGCCGAGCGCCACCTGTGCGTCGTCGCTCATCATGGCCGGGTTCCAGGGCGGGTCCCAGACGACCCGGACGTCGAAATCGGCGGCGTCACCGACAGCTTCGGCGATGGCGGCCCGGGCCATGTCGGGCAGGCTCTCCGAGGCCGGGCAGCCCGGGGTCGTGAGCGTCATCTCGACCACCAGCCTGTCGTCTTCTCGCCTGACGTCGTAGACGAGGCCAAGCGACACCATGTCCAGGCAGAGCTCGGGGTCGTAGACCTCGCGGAGTGCGCTCCAGGTCAGGTCGAGCGGGTCGGCATCGGCGATCCGGACCCGATCCGCCCTGATCCGCACCGAGTCGCCGGGGCGGCCTCCGGCCGGAATGCTCACGAGCTCCTCCGGAACGTGACCTGCCAGTCCCCGCCGCCGAGGTCGGTGGCCTCGTAGGAGAAGCCCTGCGCGGACAGGACGCCCTCGAGGGGGACCGGTTCGAACGGAGCGAAGACGACGAGGGGTTCGTCGTCGGCGAGCGCGCCGGCCACGGCCATGATCGTCTCGAACGGCTCGCCACCGGCGGCGATGATCGGTCGGGCATCCACGGTGGCCATCGGGTCCTCCTTCTCCGGGATCGAAGCCATGTTTTTCTGTCCTTGACTAGAAGTTATCACCTCGCTGGTCGTCGGGTGCCGGCTCCGGCGAAGGCCTGGCGAAGGCTCGTCTTTGTTCCGGTGGATACTAGAGATACACTTGGGTGGAAGCCTGGCACGGGAGGTGCGACGGCGATGCCCGCCGAGACCCATCGACTCGGTCGTGAACCCGACGCCGAGCATGTGCTCGTGCTGCTGCAGGCCTTGCTCGACGACCCTGCCGGTGACGCCGGCGAGGCGAGCCTGGCCTCCCTCGGGGTCGACGACGGCGGGGTCGTGGACCTCTGGGAGGTGGTCTGCGAGGAGATGTGCGAGCGGGCGCTCGGCCACGAGATCGACGACGAGGCCCTCGACTCCTCGTCGAGCCTGCGGACCGCGGCCGAGGTCACGGCCCGACTCCTCGGGGCGGAGCCGAGCGATGACGTCTGAGGCGGTCCGAGCCCCGAGGCGATCCTCTGCGCCCTCCGCCGGCTCGTGGGCGGACCGGCCCGCCGGGGTGCCGGGGATGGTCCCTCCGCCCTCGGTCCCTCTGGCCTTCCTGTCCTCCGCCGCCATCGGCCTGGTGGCGTGCGGCGTGGCCTGGGTGTGGGTACGGGGGGCGGCTGCCTCCGACCCGACGGCCGATCCGGTGGTGGCGGCGGCCCATCTGGGCATGCTGGCCACCCTGTCCATGGGGGTGCTCGGGGCGTTGCACCAGTTCACGCCGGTGGTGAGCCAGCGTCCGCTGCGCTCCATCCGCTTGGCCCGGGCCACCTTCGCCAGCTGGCTGGCGGCCGCCTGGATGCTCCCACTCGGCATCGGCTTCGAGCAGGAGGGCGTGGTCGAAGCAGGCGGCGGGTTGGCCGCGCTGGCGATCGCCCTGCTGGTGGTCAACCTCTCCTCACCCCTCGCCGCCCGGGGCAGGGGGGCGCCGCTCGCCGGCCTACGGCTCGCCGTGGCGGGTTTCGTGGTGACCGCCTGCTTCGGCGTGCTCTACGTCGCCGATCGACGGGGCAACTGGTTCGACCTGTCGGGCCACGTGGTGCTGGCCCATGCGATCGTGGGGCTCTTCGCCTGGCTGGGGCTCGCCTACGTGGCGGTCGCCGAGAAGCTCTGGCCGATGTTCTTTCTGGCCCACGTCCCGGGGCGTCGCCGCGCCGGGTGGGTGGCGGTCTGCGGTGTGCCCGGAGGGGTGGCCCTCCTGTCGCCGGGGCTGCTCCTCGGCCAGCCGGTGCTCGGCTGGCTGGGCGCTGCCGTCCTCGCCGTCGGCCTGGCCGGGCACCTCACCTCGCTCGTCTCCCATGTGGGCCACCGCCGGCGCCGAGCCGACCTGCACCTGCTCTTCGTGGCCACCTCCGCCCTGTGGCTGCTGGCAGGGGCCGGGTTGGCCCTGGCGGCGGGGCTGGTGGTGCCCGACCGCCACCACCTCGGGGTGGCCCTGGTCGCGGCCGCCGTCGCCGCGTTCGGCGGTTGGTTGCTCGAGACGCTGGTGGGCCACGTGCACAAGGTCGTCCCGTTCATCGTCTGGTCGTGGCTCCGCTCCCGCGGCGTCGACAAGGGGCCGGGTGGAAGACCCCTCATGTTCTCCGACCTCTACGGCCACCGCTGGGCTGGCGTCGCCTACGGGCTGGTGACCTCCGGCATCGCCTCGCTCTGTGTGGGCCTGGCGGCTTCTCTGCAGGCGGCGACGGCGGCCGGCGGTGCGCTCCTCGCCGCCACCGCCGTGGTGGTGGCTCCCAACCTTTCGGTGATCCCCCTGCGGATGGTCCGCCGGCGCAAGGCAGCCGGGCCACCCACCACCACTGGCACGGTCGGAGGCACGGGTGCGCTGCCACCGGCCGTCCACGACCGCTCCACCACGTTGTCGCTCGTCGCCGTGGCGCTGGCGTCGGCGGCCGTGCTCATGGCGGCTACCGTGGTCTGGTCGAACCAGCACGCCACCACGACGGCGATCATCGCCGCCGAGCCGGCCGCCGGACCGGTGGTCCCCAATGGCCAGACCAAGGTCGTCGACGTCGGCTCGGGAGAGTTCTACGCGCGGCCTTCGACGATCAGTGTGGCCTTCGGGACTCGTCTGGTGCTCCACGTGGTCAACCACGGCACCATGGACCACGACCTGCAGCTCGAGGGCCGGCGCGTCCGCACCGGGCGCGACGCGACGCCGCCGTCGACTTCTCGGCCTCGCCACCGGCCGGATGGCACGCCTTCGACCCGGCGCCGGACGGCACCGTCCCCCACGTGACCCTGGTCGATCGCACCGACATGGACCACTCCATCGACTTCCACGCGGCGAGCCAGCCGCGACCGCGTCCGGATCTGGGTGGTCGACGCCGGTCCCAGCGACGACACGTCGTTCCACGTGGTGGGCATCCAGTTCGACACGGTCTTTGCGGAGGGCGCCTACCTGCTCGAGCCGGGGGGCCCCACCGACGGCGCCTCCCAGGCGCTCGGTCGAGCATCTCGTACACCATCTCGACCACGCCGCCACCGGCGCCACCGGCTACCTGATCGCCAGCTGAGCCAGGACACGACATCGGAGAGGAGGAGCCACCGGTGGACTTCGAGATCAAGGTGGACAGGAGACGGTGCATGGGCTCGGGGCAGTGCGTCTACTGGGCCCCGGGCGTCTTCACCCAGGGCGACCGGGCGCTCTCCGTGGTGGTCGACCCGCGCGGCGGCAGGGAGGAACGGATCGTGATCGCGGTGGTGCGCTGTCCGGTCGAGGCCATCAGCCTCGAGATCGACGGCGCCCGCATCGGTCCCGGCCAGCTGCAGGACTGGTGCCGGGGATCGGTGGCCGAGGTCCCGCTGGAGCTGCAAGCGCACCTGGGGGAGGGGCACGATGCGCTGCGGAGCTCACTGGCGGCCGACCGGCTGGCCGACCTGCTGCACGGGCTGTCGGCGCACCACGCGCTCGAGGAGGGCTCTGCCTACCCCGAGATCGGAGCCCTGGTGGGGTCGGCGCTGGTCGACGCCTTCGACCGCGACCGCGACCGCGACCGCGACCGCGACCACGCCCGGCTGGCGGGGGCCGGGCGGGTCCTCGACCGAAGGGTTCCTGAGGGGTCGGCGGGAGACGTGGCGGATCAGGTGGCGGCGCTGGCGATGGCACTCGACGAGCACATCCGGCTCGAGGAGGCGATCCTCTTTCCCGCCGCCCTGCCCGCACTCGCCCCGGCCGCCGGCAGGGCCGTCCGGAGCGCCTGATGGTTTCGGCGACCGCCGCCCGCCCACCCCGTGGCCTCCGCGTGCTGAAGCTCGACGTCGCCTCGCGGCCCTTCCTGGTGCTCTTCGAGCTCACGCGGGCGTGCGACCTCGCCTGCCGGCACTGCCGGGCCGAGGCCATCCGTACCCGGCATCCCGACGAGCTTCGCACCGGCGAGGTGACGGCCGTCCTCGATGATCTGGCGGCGCTCGGCCCGCCCCGGCCCATCGTCGTTCTCACCGGCGGCGATCCGTTCAAGCGGCCCGACCTCGCCGAGGTGGTCGGCCACGGCGCCGCACACGGGCTCGCCATGGCGGTGGCGCCCTCGGGGACGCCGCTGGCCACCCGCGATCGCCTCTGGGAGCGGCGGCGCGCCGGGGCGCGGGTGGTGTCGTTCTCGATCGACGGAGCCGGGCCGGTGGGCCACGACGCCTTCCGTGGGGTGGAGGGCTCCTACCGCCGGACGCTCGAGGCCTGCCGCGACGCGCTCGAGGTTGGGCTGCGGCTGCAGGTCAACACGACCGTCACCACCGGCACAGTCGGCGAGCTCCCGGGCATCCTCGAGCTGGTCCGGCAGCTCGGGGCCAGCCTGTGGAGCGTCTTCTTCCTCGTCGCCACGGGGCGGGGGCGCGAGCTCACGTCGCTGTCGGCCGAGGAGACCGAGGACGTTCTCCACTTCCTCTTCGACGCCTCCGCCCTGGTGCCCCTGAAGACGACCGAGGCCCCGCAGTACCGGCGGGTGGTCGTCGCCCGGGCGGGCACCGCCATGGCGCCGCCGGGCCGCGGCCCGCTGTACCGCTCGCTCGGCACCGCCCTGGCGGAGGTCGTCGAGCGCGACGCGCCCAGCTGCAACCGGCCGGGGGCCTCGGCCGCCCCAGGCACACAGCCGGCCTTCCGCCCGCCACTGGCCGTTGGCGAGGGCCGGGGCGTGGTCTTCGTCTCCCACACCGGCGAGGTGAGCCCGAGCGGCTTCCTGCCACTCGTCGCCGGTAACGTCCGGGACCGGCCCCTCACCGCCATCTACCGCGAGGCGGCGCTCTTCCGGGCCCTGCGGGACCCCGACCGGCTGGGGGGCCGCTGCGGCCGCTGCGAGCTGCGCCGGGTTTGCGGTGGTTCCCGGGCCCGGGCCTTCGCCACCCACGGCGACCCGCTGGCCGAGGACCCGGCCTGTCCCTACGTCCCCTGAGCCACTGCGCGGCGGCGGGGCTCCGTCGCAGGCCCAGGATCGGTCACGCCCAGGCACGGTCGATCCTCGGTGGAGTCACTCCTCGATGAATATGCACTCCCCGGGGCTCCAGTCGGAGGCCAAGGCGCTCGGGGACCCCACCCGCCATCGCGTCCTCCGTTACCTGGCTGAAGCCTCCCGCCCGGTGGGCGTCGCCGAGCTGACCGCCCTGGTCGGGCTCAACCACAACGCCGTGCGCCAGCACCTGGCCGTGCTGAAGGAGGCCGGGCTGATCCTCGAGCAGCTCGAGGACCGGCGCCGTCCCGGACGGCCCCGCCTGCTGTACCGGCTCAATCCCGAGGCGAGGGGGGTCCTGGGGGACGGGGGAGGGGCCGTACGAGCTGCTGGCGACGCTGCTCAGCACGGCGGTCCGGACGGTCCGACGCCCTCGCGAGGTGGGGCACGAGGCCGGGCCGGCTCCGGGCGCGCCGCCTGCCGGGCGGAGGAGGCACCTCGGCGGCGCTCGAGGAGGACCTCGCCACCTGCGGGTTCCGGACGCGCCGCGAGCCCGACGCCAGCTTCGTGCTCTGCCGCTGCCCCTTCGCCGAGGTGGCGGCGACCGACCCGGGGATCGTCTGCCAGCTCCATCTCGGCCTGGCAGAGGGGGTGGCGGTGGCATTGGGGGAGGGCGGCTCGGGGGAGTTGGTCGCCCGGGACGCCCGCCCCGGCCTCGACGCCCCGGCACGCATGGCCTTCTTCCGGGCGGTCGGCCAGCGGTACGCCTTCGTGGACACCGGGGCGCTCCTGGTCGCCATCGCCGCCCACGGCGACCACCCGGCCGCCGAGGCCGTCCGCCGGGGACGGGTCCTGGCCAGCGCGCTGCGGGGGACGATGGTGCTGATGACGCTCGCCATCGTCGTCCTCGCCGCCCAGGCCGTCACCGACTGACCGAAGGCGGCGACCTCCCCTGCGCGTACTCCTCGCGTCGATCCCAGGGCTGGCCGGCTGCCCACCACTGGGGTGGGTCGCTCGCCGGGAAGGACTCGTAGCCCCACTCGTCGACCTCGTCGTGGATCCACTCCGTCTCGGCCGTCCCCGAGCGCCCGACGGGTCCGGTCGACGCGGCCATCACGGGTGTGCCGCCCCTGCCGGCCGGACGTAGCTCCCCACCGGTGCGCGCAGCCCGACGGCGAAGCGGTTCCAGCCGTTGATGGCGACGACCGCGAGCGTGAGCGCCACGATCTCCTCGGAAGAGAACTGGCGGGCCAGTTCCTCGAAGACGTCGTCCGGCGCCCCCAACTGCGGCAACAGGGTCAGCGCTTCGCACCACGCCAGCGCCGCCCGCTCCCGCTCCGAATAGGCGGGTGCCTCCCGCCAAGCCACCACCAGGTGGAGGCGCTGGCTCTCGACGCCGATGGCTTCGGCATCCTTGGTGTGCATGTCCACGCAGTAGCCGCAGCCGTTCAGCTGCGAGGCGCGGAGCTTCACGAGCTCGAGCAGCGGTGCCTCGAGCGAGCTCTCGTGGACGGCCTTCTCGAGGCCCAACATCGCCTCGATTGCCCCTGGGAAGACGCTTCGATTGTCGATGCGCATGGACTCCTCCTTCCTTCTTCCTTGCCACGTCACCTCTCCCATCAGATCAGACCCTGATATTGCAGCCCGAGCTCGAGCCGGGCCGCCTCCGACAGGTGGGACAGGTCCCACGGCGGGTCCCACACCAGGTCCACCCCCACCTCCCGCACGCCGGGTACTGCCAGGGTCCGGGAGGCGACCTCGGCCCGCAGGACTTCGCCCATTCCGCATCCTGGTGCCGTCATGGACAGGTCGATCTCCACCCGCCAGCCGCCAGGCACGGAGTGGGCCTCACAGGGGTAGACGAGCCCGAGGCCCGGGGCGTCGGCACCCTCCACGCGGGCGATCAGCCCGGAGGCGGACCGGATGGTGGAGCAGCCGCCGAGGCTCTGCAGCATCGTCACCTCGTCCCCGCACGGAGCACAGCCGGAAGGCCGCTCGGCCCGATGGTGGCCGGGCAGTCCCGGCGGAGCGTCGACGCCGCCCGGCCGGCAGCACCGGTCATGAGGCGCCGCCACCGCATCGGCGCAGTGCCCGGCAGCCCGTGGAAGGTCTCGACCACGCGGGCATGGCTGGCGCTGCCGGCCACGATCACCGACCAGGGGGCTGGCGAGCCTTCCCTCCTCCGCCTCCTCTCCGTCCCCAGTGCCGGCGGCGAGGTGCACGACCTGTACCGGCCGATCGAGCGTCACCCCTGGTGCCAGGCGGACGAAGGCCCCGCCGGCGGCCAGTGCCCGGTTGAGCGCCTGCCATCCGTGCCGGAAGCCGGACGGTCCGGGGAGGGCGGAGCGGAGCGCGTCGCCGCCCCCTTCGAGGGTCGTGCGCAGCGAGGGCGGTGGACGGGCTCGAGGTGGTTGCGCACCGCCTCGGGGAGCGAGCAGAAGATGACCCCGGCCTCCGCCAGCCTGGTCTGGAAGGTGGTGGCCACCGATCCCGAGTCGACCACCGCGTCGTGTCGAACATGGCGAGCAGCTCGGGGTCGGCCCGTAGCGGACGTTCTGCCAGCGGGGCTCGGCAAGCCTCGGCCAGTGCTGGAAGGCGTCGAGTCGGCGGTCGGCCAGCCAGGCCGGTTCGTCCTCTTTCGCCGAGATGAGCCGGATGACCTCCTGGTCGAGCCCTCGGCGGACGACCTCGGTGTCGATGGGGGTGGCGAAGCCGTAGCGGTACCCGACACCGGCCGGCGTCTCGGTGGCCGGCGCGCCGCCCGTCACTGGGTTGCCACCACGGCCATCCGCCCGATGCGCACCCGCCATGCTGCCGGTCCCCGCTCGAGGTAGTCCCAGGTGTAGCGGCCCGGGTGCACGGCATCGAACTGGTAACGCAGCGGCTGGGGATCGTGGTCGTTCACCAGCACGAAGCCCTCGCCCGGCGCCAACCCTTCGTAAGTGGCGAAGATGATCTCGTGGCGGCGGCCGTGCACCAGCCGACGCACGTCGAGTTCGGGCAGCGGCACCTCGACGCCCGAGTCGGCGGCTGAAGCGGGGGCGTCCGCGGGCTTGCCGATGGCAACTCGCCACACCTCGGGGCCGGCCTCGAGCGCGTCCCAGGTGAACCCGCCGGCGTGCTCCGCCTCGAACTGGTAGTGGAGCGGCTTGGGGTCGTGGTCGTTCACCAGCGTGAAGGCCTCGCCGGGGGCGAGCGTCCGGTAGGTGTCGAAGATCCGCTCGTGGCGCTGGGCGGGCGCCAGCAGGCGCACATCGAGCACCTCGCCCGTGGCGGGGGCGTCGCGGCGGGGGGTCATCGCCACCGGTGCCGAGGCGATCTGGCGCACCAGCCGGTGCAGGGCGGCCGTGGTCCGCACCGCCAGCTCGGGGCGCGGCATGCGCAACACCGACCACGCGGAGGCGACCAGTCGGCAGGCGTGGTCGGTCTCGCCGGCGCTCGACAGCGCGGCGGTCGCCTCGAGCAGCAGGGCGAGCGTCCCCTCCTCGGGGTCGGGCGCTCCCAGGTCGTCGTGTGCGGGCGTCTCGCGCTGGGCGGCCTCGGTCAGGCGGTGCATCTGCACCACCAGCTGGGCCAGGTCGGTCCCCTCGTCGGCGGCCAGTGGAGGTAGCAGACGCTCGTTCTCCTTGGTGACGTGGGCGGCGAAGACCTCACCGATCGTCCTCGCCAACTCGGCCGCCCGGGCGCCGCCGGTGCTCTTGGCGAGCTCTTCTGCCATCGAGGCCAGGGACCGGTGCTCCTCGACCATCGCCCCCACCGTCCCGGCCAGCTCCGGGCGCGCCGCCGCCACCGCGTAGATGCTGTGCTCCTCGGCCATGGCGTGCGGCAGGACCTCGCTCGCCACGTACGAAATCAGGTCGGCGAGCGCCACCTCGTGGCGGCCACCGGACGCCACCGCCTCGGTCAGTGCCGCCACCCGCCGGGCGACGTTCTCCTCGAGCACCCGGTGGTGGGCGAGTATGGCCTGGTATGCGGCCGCCGGCGGCGTCGTCACGGCAACGTCCTCCTTCGTCACGGCAACGTCCTCCTTCGCCTTCGATCCACGTCCGATTCGGACAAAAACCTGTAATTCTAGTGCATCATAGATATATGTACCCCTCTCGGGCAAGCCCCCTGGTCCCGACGTTGGCTGCCGACCCGTTGTGTCGTTCAACGATTGAACTGGCGGCGGCATGCTGCCCGCATGTCCCGGCGCCGCCCGGAGTCCGCGCCGGCGACCACGGCAGAGACTGCCCCGCCGGGGACCGGACTGCCGGCCGAGACGGGGCTGGTGCGCGCGGCCCGTTACCTGCAGCCGGGGCGACCGTCGGCCGACGGGCGCGAGATTCACCGCCAAGGTGGGCGCCGGGCCGAGGAGTTCTATCGGGAGCGACGG
>DAHUYA010000037.1 GCA_027315445.1 Acidimicrobiaceae bacterium
GCGGCGGGGGGGCCGGCGGCGGCGGTCGCCGCCCGCAGCAGGTGGTTCAGCGTGGCGACCCCGTCGGCCGAGAGCTGGGTGGCAGGGACCAGCCAGCGGACCGCCCGGCCGGCCACCACGGCGGTGAGCCCGAACGCCGGCACACCCCCGGCCAGCGACCCCGGCTCGCCGAAGCGCGGCCCGGCGAGGAGCGACCACGGCACGGCCCGCACCGAAGCCGGCTCGGGGCCGTAGGTGGTCACCCCCTGGGCGTCGACCACCATCCGGAGCCCGGGCACCGCCGTGGTCGTGCCGTCGGTGGCCAGTACGAGGGTCACCCCGTCGAAGACCAACGCCGACGACGGACGCTGGTCCGGCACGCTCACCGGTTCGATGCTACTGACGGTGGCCCCCGCCGCCGGACGTCCCGGCGGCCCTCGCGGCGACCGCTCCGGCGGCCCTCGCGGCGGCCGCTGTGATCGATCTCACGCGGGTGGAGCGGACGCCACCTCGGCCGAGGCCTCGCCTGCCGCCTCGACCACCAGTGCCAGCTCGCGCTCGCCGTGCGCCATGCCCGGGAAGAGGACCTCGTAAGGGCCGGGCGCCACCACCACCCCGCGGCGCAGCAGGGCGTGGAAGAAGGGGGCGTAGGCGCCGGAGGCGGCGATCCGTTGCGACCCCTCGTAGTCGGAGGGGGGCTCGAGCGGGCCGTCGCCGGAACCGGCGTAGGCGACGTAGAGCCCGAGCAGGGGGCCGACCGCCGGCACGGCGGCCCGCAGCCCCCCGTCGACCACCACCTTGGCCAGCTGGGCGGCGAAGGCGGCGGCTCGGTCGGACAGCGCCCGGTAGTCCTCGGCCGACACGTTCGACAGCACCGCCAGCCCGGCCGCCGTGGCGAGCGGGTTCCCCGACAGGGTCCCCGCCTGGTACACCGGGCCGTCCGGTGCCAGCTGGCCCAGCAGCTCGGCCCGCCCGCCGAAGGCCCCGATCGGGAGCCCGCCGCCGATGACCTTGCCGAAGCACCACAGGTCGGGGGCGACGCCGGCCCACGAGGTGGCGCCACCCTCCCCGAGCCGGAACCCGGTGATGACCTCGTCGAAGACGAGCAGCGCCCCGTGCTCGTCGCAGGAGCGACGGAGCGACTCGAGAAAGCCGGGAGCCGGGGCGACCAGGTTCATGTTGGCGGCCACCGGCTCGACCAGCACACAGGCCACGCCGTCGTCGAGCTCCACCGGCCGGTTGTACGGCACCACCAGGGTGTCGGCCACGGCGCCGAGCGGGACGCCGACGGAGCCGGGCAGCCCCAGGGTGGCCACCCCGCTGCCCCCACCGGCAAGGAGGCCGTCGGAATGGCCGTGGTAGCAGCCGGCGAAGCGGACCACCCGGTCGCGCCCGGTCGCCCCGCGGGCCAACCGGACGGCGCTCATCGTCGCCTCGGTGCCCGAGGAGACGAAGCGGACCCGCTCGCAGCCCGGCACCCGCTCGCAGATGGCCTCGGCCAGCAGCACCTCGCCCGGCGTCGGGAAGCCGAAGGTCGTGCCGGTGGCGGCAGCCGCCGTGATCGCCGCCGTCACCGCCGGGTGGGCGTGGCCGAGGAGCAGCGCCCCGTACGACTGGACGAGGTCGAGGTACCGCCTGCCCTCGACGTCGTACACCCACGGGCCCTCGCCGCGCGCCGCGGTGAACGGCGTCCCGCAGACCGAGGCGAAGGAGCGCACCGGCGAGTCGACGCCCCCCGGGATCACCTGGCGGGCTCGCTCGAACCACTGCCGGTTGGTGCCGGCCGGGGGCGTCGGCGGGTCAGCCACCCAACACCTCGGCCACCTCTGCGGCGAAGTAGGTGAGGATGAGGTCGGCGCCGGCCCGCTTGACCGCCGTGAGCTGCTCGAGCGCCACCGCCGGCCCGTCGATCCACCCGCGCTCGGCCGCCGCCTTCACCATGGCGTACTCGCCGCTGACGTGATAGGCGGCCACCGGCACGTCCACCGCCCGCGCCACGTCGGCGATCACGTCGAGGTAGCTGAGCGCCGGCTTGACCATCACCAGGTCGGCGCCTTCGGCCACGTCGAGCGCCACCTCGGCCAGCGCCTCCCGGCGGTTGGACGGGTCCTGCTGGTAGCCGCGCCGGTCGCCGCCCGACGCGATCGAGACGTCGACCGCCTCTCGGAAGGGGCCGTAGAGCGCCGAGGCGTACTTGGCGGCATAGGCCATGATGCCGACCGACTGGCGCCCCGCGCCGTCGAGCGCCGCCCGGATGGCCGCCACCTGGCCGTCCATCATCCCGCTGGGCGCAACCAGGTCGGCCCCGGCCGATGCCTGCGCGAGGGCCACCCGCTGGTAAAGGGCGAGGGTGGCGTCGTTGTCCACCGTCCCGTCGGCTGCCAGCACCCCGCAATGGCCATGGTCGGTGTACTCGTCGAGGCACAGGTCGGTCACCAGCACCATCTGGTCGCCCAGGGCCGAGCGCAGCTCGCCCAGCGCCCGCTGCACCACCCCGCCGGGGTCCCAGGCGCCCGAGCCGGTCGGGTCCTTGCGCTCGGGAACCCCGAAGAGCACCAAGGCGGGGACGCCGAGCGACGCCAGGCGCTGTGCTTCGGCGACCAGCGAGCGGAGCGTGTGCTGGTGGTGCCCGGGCAGCGAGCCGATGGCCACCGGATCGTCGATCGCCTCGCGGACGAACAGGGGCGCCACGAGGTCGTCGACCGACAGCCGGGTCTCGGCCACCAGCCGGCGCAGCGCCGGGGTGCGCCGCAGGCGCCGCATCCGTCGGGCCGGGAAGCCGGGTGCGCCGGCGGTCCCCGGGTGCCCGGCGACCCCCGCTGCCGAGGGATCGGTGCTGGACGGCATTCCCCAAGCCTACGGGGCGGTGCCGACCGGTCCCCCCGGGCCAAGGGTGCGTGCGGCGAGACCCTCTGCGAGCGCCGCCACCAGATCTTCGGGGGTCGGCGACGACGCCACCCACGGGCGTGCCACCCCCGCCCGACGGGCGGCCGACGCCGTCACCTCCCCGATGCAGGCCACCACCGGCGGCCACGGAAGCGCCCGGTCGGCGTCGTCCCTCGAAGCGAGGTACCCGCGGACGGCCGACGGCGAGGTGAACACCACCGCGTCGGCCCGCCCGACCTCGTCGGCCAGGGTCGCCAGAGGGTGGGCCCCCTCGACCGTCCGGTAGGCCACCACCTCGTCGACCGCCCAGCCGGCAGCCCTCAGCCCCTCTGCCAGCACCTCCCTGGCCGCGGCGGCCCGGGGGAAGAGCACGCGGCCGCCTTCGGGCGCCCCGCCCAGCGCCTCGACCAGACCCTCGGCACTGGCCCTTTCGGGCACCAGGTCGGCCACCAGGCCGTGCTGGGCCAGCGCCTCCGCCGTGGCCGGGCCGACCACCGCCAGGCGGGCCCGACCCAGGTCGCGCCCGTCGCGGAGGTGGGCGGTGAAGCGGTGGACCGCGTTGGCCGAGGTGAAGGCGATCCACTGGTAGTCGGCCGCCCGGCACGCGGCCGCGGCCAGGGCCAGCCCTCCGTCCTCGGGAGGCGCCGGGTCGATCGTCGCCAACTCGAGCACCCGTGCGCCGGCGTCGGCCAGGGCCCGGCAGAGCGGTGCCGCCCGGTCGCGCGGGCGGGTGACCACCACGCTGGTCCCGGCCAGCGGCCCGGCGTCCGGGGTGAGGTCGAGGCCGGCCACCGGGCCGACCACGATCACCGCCGGCGGGCCCAGGTCCACCTCGGCCAGAGCGTCGAGGGTCGTCCGGACCGTCCGCTGGGCGGGGGTGGCCCCCCACTCGACCACCGCCACCGGGGTGTCGGCCGGCCGGCCCCCGGCCAGCAGCCGCTCGGCGATCTCCCGGCGGGTGGCCATGCCCATCAGCACCACCAGCGTGCCACCGGCCTCGGCGAGCGACGCCCAATCGACCCCGCCGGGGGCGGTGGGATCCCCCGCGTGGCCGGTGACCACGGTGACCGATGTGGAGAGCCCGCGGTGGGTCACCGGGATGCCGGCCAGGGTCGGCACGGCCAGTGCCGAGGTGACCCCGGGCACGACCTCCCACGGCACGCCGGCCGCCCGCAGCGCCTCGACCTCCTCGCCGCCGCGGCCGAACAGGTACGGGTCACCGCCCTTCAGGCGGACCACGGTGCGCCCGCTCCTCCCGAGCTCGACCAGCAGCCGGTTGATGTCGGCCTGCCGGCCCGCACCGGCCTGCACCACTCGGTGGCCTGCGCCCGTCTCCCCCGAGCCGCCAAAGGCACCCGCCCCCCCCGGCGAGCCCGTGCCGCCGGCGCCGCCGGCGGCGCCCGAAGGGCGCTTGCCCACGTCGATCAGCTCGGCGCCCTGCTTGGTCAACGCCAGCAGGGAGCGGTCGACCAGACGGTCGTAGACGACCACGTCCGCCTGGGCGAGCAGCTGTGCCCCCCGGCGGGTCAGCAGTCCCGGGTCACCCGGGCCGGCCCCGACGAGGTGGACGGTCACCGTCGTTCGCCGGCGGCGGGCATCCCGACCGACCCGGGCACCGCCGGTCGGGCGCCGATCCCCTCGGCCGCGCCGAGCCCCCAGTCGGTGCCGAGCCCCCAGTCGAGGACCTCGGACCCTCCATGGTCGCGGAGGAGGGCGGTGGCCACCGCCCTCCCGAGCGCCTCCGGCTCCTCGCCCTCCTCGCTCTGGAGGGCGTGGCGGAGCACCACCCGACCGTCCCCGCTGGCCACCAGGCCATCGAGCCGCAGCCGGTCGCCGGTCGCCGGTGCGGCGTGGGCGGCCACCGGGACACTGCAGCTGCCCCCGACCGCCGCCAGCATCGCCCGCTCGGCCCGGAGGCACCGGTGGATCCCCGGGGCGTCGATGGCAGCCAGCAGGCGACGCGCCGGCTCGTCGTCGGCCCGGCACTCGAGTGCCAGTGCGCCCTGCCCGACCTGTGGCAGGACCAGCTCGACCGACAGCACCTCGGCCACCCGGTCGCTCCAGCCCAGGCGTTCGAGGGCCGCCGCGGCGACGACCACGGCGTCCACCCCGCCGCCCTGCGCCCGGGCGACCCGGGTCTCCATGTTGCCCCGCAGCTCGACGAAGGTGAGGTCCGGGCGCAGGTTCGCCAACTGGGCGCGCCGTCGGGCGGCACCCGTCGCCACCACCGCCCCGGGCCCGAGGTCGCCCAGGGCCCTCCCGACGAGGGCGTCACGGGGGTCGGCCCGCTCGGGGACGGCCCGGAGCTCCAGACCGTCGGGAGTGACCGACGGCAGGTCCTTGGCTGAATGGACGGTCACGTCGGCGTCGCCGGCCAGGACGGCCGCCTGCACCTCCTTGGCGAAGGCGCCCTGGCCCCCGAGACGGTCGAGGGGCACGTCCACCTGGCGGTCCCCTCGGGTCCGCACCACCACCGCCACCACCTCGAGGCGGGGCACGGCAGCACGCAACCGGTCGGCCACTCGGTCCGCCTGGAGCCGGGCCAGCGGCGAGCCACGGGTGGCGAGCCGGAGCGGTCGGCCCGGCGGCCACGAGAGGTCGGGCCCGGCCACGGCCTAAAGGTCGAAGAGGATGCGGAGCGCCTCGACCAGCCGCTCGCCGCGCGGGGTGCCGGCGGTCTCCTTCAGCAGCACCGTCGGGTCGTGCACCACCTTGGCGAGGACGGCCCGGGTCACCGCGTCGACACCCTCCCACCCCTCGGCGGGCAACTCGCCGAACTTGGAACGCTGCCGGTCGAGCTCGCTGCGGCGCACCTCCTCGAGCCGGGCCCGGAGGGCGGCGATCACCGGGGCGGCACCGCGGGCCCGGGCGGCCTCGTGGTAACGGGCCACCTCCTCGCCCACGATCCCCCGGGCGCGATCGGCCTCGGCCCGGCGCTCGTCCATCGCCCTGGCGACCGCCGCGTCGAGCCGGTCGATGTCGACCAGGGTCACCCCGGGCAACGACCCGGCCGCGGGGTCCACGCTGCGGGGCATCCCGAGGTCGACCACCAGCAGCGGATGTTCCGAGCGGTCGCCGGCCGGGGCGAGCTCGGCCGGGCCGAGGATCCGGTTGCCCGCAGCCACGGCCGCCACCACCACGTCGGCGGCGGCGATGGCCTCCGCCGCCTTGGCGAAGGGGACCGTCTGAAGGGGGACCGGGGAACCACTCCCCGCTCCGGCCGTCTCGAGCGCCTGGCGGAGGGCGTCGGCCCGCCCGGCCGTGCGGTTGGCCACCACCAGCTCGCCCGGCCGCCGATCGGGGGACAGGCCCACCAGGGCCTGCGCCACCCCGGTCCCCATCTCCCCGGCCCCGACCACGACCACCCGTGCACCCGCAAGGCCGCCCGGCCGGCTGTCCTCGGCCACCTCCACCGCCGCGTGGGAGAAGGAGGTGGTGCCACGGGCGATGCCGGTCTCGGTGCGCACCCGGCGCCCGGTGCGCACCGCGTGCTGGAACAGCTCGGCCAGCACCGGTCCGCTGACCTTCTCCTCACCGGCCCGCTCGGCGGCCCGGCGGACCTGGCCCAGGATCTCGCTCTCGCCCGGCACCGCCGACTCGAGCCCGCTCGCCACCGCGAACAGGTGGGCCGGCACGTCGTCGTCGAATCGCACGCTGAGACGGGGCTCGAGCTCGTCGGCGGCCACCCCGGCCAGGTGCGCCAGCAGCTCCTGCACCTCGTGGACCGCGTCGTGGAAACGGTCCACCACCGCGTAGACCTCGGTGCGAAGGCAGGTCGAGAGCAACACGGACTCCTCGAGGTTCGTCCGGTCCCGGAGCGTCCCGAGGATCTTGCCGAGGTCCGGCTCGGCGACGGTGACCCGCTCGAGCAGGTCGAGCGGTGCCTGCCGGTGCTCGAGACCTACGACGACGACGGGCAACGGGCCTGTGCCTCCTCGGATCGGTCGGCCTCCCCGGAGGGACGCGTCACGATCCTGCTACCAGGGACGGAACACCCGTCCGAGGCACCCAGCATACGGTCGGCCGCCGGTCGCGCCGGTCGCGCCGGTCGCGCCGTCACCGCGCCGTCACCGCGCCGACCCCTCGGGTGAGAGCGACAGACCGAACGCACGGATCGGCGGCACCTGGGCACCACCGGCCTCCGCCCGGCGCGACTGGTAGAAGCTCATCACCTGCAGCTCGATCGACAGGTCCACGTAGCGGAGCAGGACGTCGGAGGGCACCGAGAGCACCTTGGGGGCGAAATTGAGGATCGCCCCGACTCCGGCGGTCACCAACGCGTCGGCCACCTCCTGGGCGGCGCCGGCCGGAGTGGCGATCACCCCGATGCTCGGGTGCAGCTCGGCGGCCACCTCCGGAAGCCGATCGATGTGGTGGACCACCGTCGGCCCGACCTCGTGGCCGACCACGGACTCGACGACATCGAAGAGGGCCACGACCCGGAATCCGTGGGAGGAGAAGCCCTCGGAGTTCACGAGCGCACGCCCCAGGTTGCCGATGCCCACGATGGCCACTGGCCAGTCGAGGCCGACACCCAGGGCCCGTTCGATCTGGGCGATCAGGAAGGCGACGTCGTAGCCGGTGCCCCGGGTGCCGAAGGAGCCCAGGAGCGACAGGTCCTTGCGGACCTTGGCGGCGTTGACCCGCGCCATGGCGGCCAGCTGCTCGGACGACACCGTCGGCTGCCCGGCCCGCAAGAGCTCGGCCAGCAGCCGCTGGTAGACCGGCAGGCGCACCACCGTGGCCTCGGGGATACGCCGGCGGCGAGCCTCCGTACGCTCGTCGGGCATTCCGGCGGATGGTAGCGAGCCTCGCCGTCCCTCACCACACGAGCTGGACCAGGCTGCCCGGCCCCAGCCCGAAGTGGGCCGCGGCCGAGCCCTCCCGGACCACCAGGGCCAGGTTGCCGTTGCCGTCGGCCAGCAGCCCGGGCTGGTCCGGCTCGAGATCGGCGAAGGTCCGGGCGCGGACCACCTCCTCGTCGGCGGCGAAGTCGGCGCCCACCACCGCGGTCCACAGGCCGGCGTCGGGGCGGACCACCACAACGGGCACGTCGGCCGGCAGGGCGTCCGCCGGGACCGCCAGCTGGACGTTGCCTAAGCGGTCCACCCACGAGACCTCGACCCGCAGGGCCTGCCGGCCGTCGCTCAGCACGCCGGGCTCGAGGACCAGCCCCGGGACCCGGGCCAGGCTCGCCGGGTCCACCACCCGGCCCAGCTCACCGGGTGTCGAGCCCCGGCAGAGGGCGGCCACCGCCGGGGCGAAGACGTCCCGGCCGTCGAAGGTGACGGCGGCGTCGGGCGGGGGCTCGGCCAGCTCGACCGGCGCCCGGATGCCCGCCGCCTCGGCCGCCGGCACGAGCAGGCCGTTGTCCGGTCCCACCAGGTAGCGCGGCCCGCCGATCGAGGCCACCTCGAGCAGCAGGCCCCGCCGGCCACCACCCACCCCGGGGTCCACCACCGCCAGCACCACGCCGTCGCCCAGGTGGGGCCACGCCCGGGTCAGGGTGGCCGCACCCGCCCGCACGTCGAAGGGAGGCACCTCGTGGGTGAGGTCGATCACCCGGGCCGCGGGCGCCAGGCGACGGAGGACGGCGTGCACCACGCCCACGAACTCGTCGCGGAGGCCGTAGTCGGAGAGGAAGAAGACGGTGTCGGGCGCCCCCGGCGGACCGGCACCGGGCGAGCCGACGCTCACCCCGCCTTCGTGGTGGCCCGCGCCGCCAGGTAGCGGTCGACGTCCTCTTCGCGCAGACGGAAGGATCGCCCGACCCGGACCGCCTTGAGCTCGCCGGCGTTGATCAACCGGTAGACGGTCATGGTCGACACCCGAAGCGCGGCCGCCACCTCCCCGACGGTGAGGAAGCGTGACTGCCAGTTGCCTCGTGGTTCGCTCATGGGTGGCTCCTCCCCGCGCCGGCGATGGTACGCCCTCCACCAGGTCCGGCGAAAGGCCGCGCCGGACCCGCCCCGTTCATCGCGCCAGGTTGCGGGAGCGCTCGGTGGCCGACAGCACCGCCTCCAAGAAGGCGGACCGCACGCCGCGCGCCTCGAGGGCCCGGAGCCCGGCCGCGGTGGTGCCGCCGGGGGAGGTGACCGCCGCCCGGAGAGCCGCCGGCTCCTCGCCGGTCCCGGCCAGCAGGGCTGCCGCCCCCCGCATGGTCTCCACCGCCAGGGTTCGGCTCACCTCACGGGGCAGCCCGGCCAGAACCCCGGCCTCGATCAGGGATTCGGCGACCAGGAAGAGGTAGGCCGGCCCCGAGCCGGACAACCCGGTCACCGCGTCGAGCTGGCGCTCCGGGAGGCGCAGCACCGTGCCGACCGACGACAGGACCCCCTCCGCCCAGTCGAGATCGGCGGCGCGCACCCGACTGCCGCCGGAGATCACGCTCACCCCGGCCCCGACCAGCGCCGGCGTGTTGGGCATGGCCCGCACCACCACCGTGACCTCCGGCAGCACCGCCTCGAGCCGGTGGGTGCTCACCCCGGCCACGATCGACAGCACCCGGCGGACGCCGATCGTGCCGAGCAGCCGGCAGGCGCCCTCGGCCACCTCGGGCTTGACGGCCAGCACGGCGCCACCGTCCTCGTCGACCACGCCGGGCGCCGGCGACTCGAGGGTCACGAGCCCCGGATGGGCCCCGGTCAGCGCGGCCCGGCGGTCGGCCAGCGGCTCGACCACCGCCACCTCCTCGGCACCGGCCCACCCGTGGGCCAGGAGGCCGCCGACCAGCGCCTCGCCCATCCTGCCGCCGCCGACCACCAGGAGCTTCGCCATGGACCGCACGCTAACCGGGGCCCCGGCGCCGCTGCGCTTCGAGTCCCCCGCCGGACCCCGGGCGCCTGATCAGCGACGGGGCCTGCGGCGGTACTGGCGGGGGTGGCCGAGGCTCATGGCGGTCGGGAAGTGCTCGTCGACGTAATGGACGGACGAGCCGGCGATCCGGTCGAGCTCGTCGTCGTCCACGAGGCGGGCCGGGACCCGGCCGACGAGGTACACGGCGTCCTCGGGGCCGAGGCAGAACGCCATGCCGTAGAGGTCGGCGTTGCGCCGCATCAGGTACTGCAGCACGTCGGTGACGTTCTCCTCGGGCGCCGGCATGAACTGCGCCTCGTGGTGCAGGGTCCGCTGGCGGAGGCTGAGCCAGACGGTGATGTGGTCCTTCTCCTCGCCCTTGAACCGCAGGTACCAGCGGTGGGAAGCCCTCCGGTCGGTGACCTCCTGGCGCTCGGCCGCCTCGAGCGCCCCGCCGGCGGCCAGCTCCCGGTCGACCCATGCGTCGACCCGGGCGGCTGCGACCGCCCGCTCCTCCTCCTCGGGCAGGTCGACCAGCGGCACGTCAGCGCCGTCGGCCGTCGGCCGTCGGCCGCCCGGTCAGGAGCACTCGACCAGGCGACCGGAGCGGAGCTCGTCGTGGATCGACCGCAGCATCGCCGCCGCACTCCGCCACGTGTACCGGCGCGCCCGCAGCACCGAGGCCGTGGCGAGCCGCTCGGCCAGCAGGGGCTCCTCCACGACCCGCCGTGCGCAGGCGGCGAAGGCCTCCGGCTCGTGCTCCTCGACCAGGAACCCGGTCCGACCCGGTTCGACCAGGGTGGTGAGCCCCCCGACGGCCGCCGCCACCACCGGGGTGCCGCAGGCCGCGGCCTCCAGCGCCACGAGCCCGAAGGACTCGGAACGGCTCGGGACCAGGCAGACGTCGGCCGCCCGGTAGTAGGTGGAGAGAAGCTCGTGGGGCTGGGGCGCCACGAAGGTCACCCGGTCCGCCAACCCCACCTCGGTGGTGAGCTCGACCAGTTGCCGGTAGGTCGCGTCGCCCCTGGGCCCACTCGGGCCGCCCACCACCACCAGGCGATAGGGCAGGCCGGCACGGTGCAGGACAGCCAGCGCCCGGACGGCCACGTCGGCCCCCTTGAGCGGTTGGATCCGCCCGACGAACAGCAGCAGGGGCCCGTCGGGGGGCAGCCCCAGGGCCCGGCGCGCCTGGGGTCGGTGCCCCGGGCCGAAGTAGGCGTGGTCGACCCCGGGCGGGACGACCGCCACCCGGGCGGGGTCGGCCGGGTAGAGCTCGGCGATCTGGTCCGCCTCGACGGTGCAGGAGGCCAGCACGGTGTCCGAGCACCGGATGATCTCCGACTCCGCCTCGGCCCGGCGGTGCGGCATGTCGGCCTCGACCTCCTCGGGCCCGGCCTCCGCCTTCACCCGGTCGAGGGTGTGGAAGGTGCAGACGAGGGGCAGGTCGAGCTGGTGCTTTATGGTGTGGCCGGCCTGTCCGGAGAGCCAGTAGTTGGCGTGGATCGCCTCGTAGGGGTCGTCGAGGGCGTCGAGCCACTTCGGCGACGTCATGCGCTCGAGCACTCCCTCGGTGAACTCGGGCACCACGCCGGGCAGGTCCCGGCGCTCGAGGACGACCGGCGGGCCGGCCGGTACGTGGTGCACGCGCAGGCCGGGCTCGACCTCGACGACCTCGGGGAGCCCCTCGGACCAGGCGCGGGTGAAGACCTCGCAGGTGGCGCCGGTGCGGGCCAGGGCCGTGGCCAGCTCGCGCACGTAGACGTTCATGCCGCCGCCGTCGCCCGTGCCGGGCTGGGCCAGCGGCGAGGTGTGCAGGGAGAGCACCGCGAGGCGTCGCATGTCCGGGAGGAGCCTACCGGTGCGTGATGCCTGCACCCCCGACGGGGCCGGGGCCTCCCGGTCCGTCGCCGCCCGACGTCCGGTCACCCCGGGCCCCGGCGCCGTTGGCCGTCACGTCGGCGGGCTCACCGGCCTGGGTCGCCGATTCTGCCGGCTCGACGGCCGTCGCGGCGCCCGCGGCCTGGGCCGCCTCGTGCTCGCGGCGGAACGAGAGGTAGATCCGCACCAGGGCCTGCTTCTGCTCCTCGTTGAGATGCGGATCGGCCAGGATCTGGCGCGTCAGGTCGGGGCTGCCGGTCGGTGGATCGAGGATCCCGGCCTGCACGTAGAGGGTCTCGGCCGAGATGCGCAGTGCCTTGGCGATCTGCTGGAGGATCTCGGCCGAGGGCCGCCGCAGCCCGCGCTCGATCTGGCTGAGGTAGGGGTTGGAGATGCCCGCCAGCTCGGACAGTCGGCGCAGGGAGAGGCGGGCGGTGGCCCGCTGCTCGCGGATGAACGCCCCCAGGTCGTTCCACCTCTCCGTCGGGTCGGGCATCACCGCAGCGTATCGCCGCTGTTCAGGGCTCCCTGCCTCCGGGCCCGGGGCGGGACGGGGGCGGTGGGTGCCCCAGGCGGCCGGTGTGGCCGGCCGGACCGTAGCGGTAGACCACCCTCCCGAGGATCCGGCGACGCTCCACCGGCCCGTAGGTCCGGCTGTCCGTGCTGGCATCCGGGTTGTCACCCCGCAGCTCGATCGCGGTCCGCCGCACCCCCACCCGGGCGACGCGCTTGACCACCAGCGGGCCCTCGCCGGGCGGGCGGCGGGGGTCGTGGAGCACGACCAGGTCGCCGACTCGCAACGGCCAGACCACCGGCAGGCGCACCGCCAGCAGCCGGTCGCCCGGGGACAGAGTGGGCAGCATGCTCGGGCCGAGGACTTCGAGCCGGCGCACCACCACCAACGCCACGGCGACCCACACCACCACAGACCCGACCGCCCACGTCCCGACCGCCCACGGCCCGGCCGCCCACGGCCCGGCCGCCGACCTCGCCCCACGGCGACGCCGAGCCCGGTGCCCGCCCTCGCGGCTCCTGGGTAGTGTGGGCACGACCGGCACAATCTCCACTGTGGACGATCGGCACCCCGTCGGGGTACCGGGAAAAGGAGCCGCAATGCGAATCATCGACCGAGCGCTGCAAGCCGCCGACCGGATCGCCCCACCCCACCCGGTACGGGCCCACTGCGACCTGCCCTGCGGCGTCTACGACCCGGCCCAGGCACGGATCGAGGCACAGTCGGTGAAGGCGATCATGGAGAAGCACAACGCGTCGGACGACCACAACTTCCGCGAGCGGGCGATCATGATCAAAGAGGAGCGGGCGGACCTGGTCAAGCACCACCTCTGGGTGCTGTGGACCGACTACTTCAAGCCCGAGCACCTCGAGAAGCACCCCCAGCTCCACGAGCTCTTCTGGAAGGCCACCAAGTCGGCCGGCGAGTCCAAGAAGACCACCGACGAGGCGGTCGGCCAGCGACTGCTCGACGAGATCGAGCAGATCGACAAGATCTTCTGGGAGACCAAGAAGTAGCCGCCGGCGCTACCCGGCGTCCGGCTCCCCGGTCGGCGCCGGGTGGGCACCGCAGGTGCGGGTGGTCGGCCCGACCACCAAGCGGTCCTCGTCGATGACCGCACCGCACACCTCGCAGGTGCCGTAGGTGCCCTGGTCGAGGCGGGCCAGGGCCCTGTCGACGTCGTCGAGCACCGCCTCGGCGGTCGCCAGCAGGGCGGCGTAGTCCGGTCCCGCCGTCCAGGTGGCGGTGCCCGGAACCGTCCGGTCGTCCGGCTCCTCATCCATGGACGAACCGTAGCCGGTGCCTCCGGGCGGCCCGGCGCTCCGGCGGGCCGCGTCACGACTGGCCACCGACCGACGTGTCGCCGTGGATCACCTGCGCCGTCGCCGGGCATGGTCCTCCGTAGGCTGGGCGGCCATGACCACCGACCGCCTCCGCTCCCCCACCGACCCTGCGCCCGTTGGGCCGGACGCCGACGGCGTGGCCGGAACACTCGCCGACCTGGTGGGGGCGGGGCTGCCGGTCCCCTGCCTCGACGGGGTGGACCGCCCCTACCGCGACCTCGACACCGCCGCATCCACCCCGGCCATGGCGCCGGTGGCGGCCGCGGTGGTCGACATGCTGCCCTGGTACTCGAGCGTCCACCGCGGCGCCGGCTACAAGTCCCGGCGGTCGACCGCCGCCTTCGAGGAGGCCCGGGGGCGGGTGCTCGACTTCTGCGGGCGATCGGGGGACGACGGGGAGGGGG
>DAHUYA010000039.1 GCA_027315445.1 Acidimicrobiaceae bacterium
TCACCGGGTTGTCGACCATCGTGTGGGGCAACGACTACCCCCACGCGGAAGGGACGTTCCGCGGCAGCCGGCAGCTCATGGCCGGCCTGTTCGCCGACGTCCCGTCCGACGAGCGAGCCGCCATGGTGGGTGGCACCCTGGCCGGGTTGCTGGGGATCGACGCGCCGGTGGCCGCGAGGTCCGCCACCTGACCGAGCTCCACTTCGAGGGGCGGGTCGCCGTCGTCACCGGCGCCGGGCGCGGTCTCGGCCGCGCCTACGCCCGCCTGCTCGCCGACCGCGGTGCCCACCTCGTCGTCAACGACCTGGGTGGCTCGATGCGGGGCGAGGGGTCGGATGCCGGGGTGGCGTCCACCGTGGCGGAGGAGATCGCGGCCGCCGGCGGGGTCGCCGTGGCCGACGGCAGCGACGTGGCCACCCCCGAGGGCGGTCAGGCGCTGGTCGAGGCGGCGATGGGGCACTTCGGGCGCCTCGACGTCCTGGTGAACAACGCGGGCATCATCCGTTGGGCGGGCTTCCCCAAGGCCGACGCCGACAACCTGGCCCGCCACCTGGCCGTCCACGTCGCCGGTTCGTTCAACACCACCCGGGCCGCCTGGCCGCACATGGTGGCCCAGGGCTACGGACGGGTGGTCATGACCACCTCGAGCGGGCTGTTCGGGCTGCCCAACAACCTCTCGTACGCCACCGCCAAGGGGGCAGTGCTCGGCATGGCCCGCAGCCTGGCCACCGCCGGCACGGCGCACGGCATCAAGGTCAACCTGGTGGCCCCGGCGGCCTTCACCCGGATGGCGGGCCAGGGCGAGGGAGCCGACCAGCCCCAGGAAACAGGGACGGAAGCGCCCGACCCACTGGCCGAGCAGATGTCGCCCGACCTGGTGGCACCGCTGGTGGCCTTCCTGGCCCACGAGGCCTGCCCTGTCACCGGCGAGATTTACGCCGCCGGGGCCGGCCGGTTCGCCCGCATCTTCGTGGCCTCGACCCCGGGGTACGTCCACCCGGCGCCCACGCCGACGCCCGAGGAGGTGGCCGAGCACTGGGCCGCGATCAACGACGAGACCGGCTATCTCGTCCCGGTCGACCTCCCGGCCTGGTCGACCGCCTTCCTGGCCCACCTGCCCCCGGAGGGCGTGGGTCCGGGGAGCGGGCCGGTCGCCAGATAGGAGGAGCCCGGTGGACCTCTCGCTCAGCGAACCGGAGTTGGACCTGGTCGCCATCTGCCGAGACTTCGCCCAGCGCGAGATCGCGGTCCGGGCTGCGGCGGCTTGGGAGGAGGCCCGATGCCCGACCGACCTCCTCCGCCAGATGGGCGAGCTGGGGCTGCTCGGCATCCTCGTGCCCGAAGAGTGGGGCGGGATCGGCATGTCGACCGTGGGCTTCGTGGCGGCGATGGAGGAGATCGGCCGGGCCGACCAGTCGGTGGCCGCGGCCTGGCAGGCGCACGTGACGATCGGCTCCCTGCCGCTGTGCCTCTTCGGGGACGACGCCCAACGAGAGCGTTGGCTGCGGCCCCTGGCCGAGGGGCGAGCCCTCGGGGCGTTCGGGCTCACCGAGCCCGAGGCCGGCTCCGACGCCCGGGGGATCCGCACCACGGCGAAGCGGAGGGACGGGGGCTGGCTGATCAACGGCCGCAAGGCCTTCATCTCCAACGCCGGGACGGACATGTCGTTCGGCGTCACGCTGTTGGCGCGGGTGGACCCGCTCGAGGAAGAGGAACCGCGGTTCGCCAGCTTCGTGGTCGAGAAGGACACCCCGGGTTTCACGATGGGGCCCAAGCTGCGGGGCATCGGCTGGCGCGGGCTCGACACCCGCGAGCTGTACTTCGACGACGTGTGGGTGCCCCACGACCACCTGGTCGGTGACCCGGGGATGGGGCTCAGTCAGTTCCTGCGGACCCTTGAGGTCGGGCGGATCTCGATCGCCGCCCTGTCGCTCAGCCTGACCCAGGCCGTGCTCGACCTGGCGATCGACTACGCGCGCCAGCGGGTGCAGTTCGGAAAGCCCATCTCCAAATTCCAGGCGGTGCAGTTCAAGCTGGCCGACATCGCCACCGAGCTCGAGGCGGCGCGCTGGCTCACCTACCGGGCTGCCTACCTGCGGGACGCCGGCCGGCCCTTCCGCAAGGAGGCGGCGATGGCCAAGTTGAAGGCTAGCCGGGTGGCCACCTGGGCGGCGTCGGAGGCGGTGCAGATCCACGGCGGGGTGGGCTACATGCTCGAGACGCCGGTCGCCCGCTTCTACTGCGACTCGAAGGTGCTCGAGATCGGCGAGGGCACCAACGAGATCCAGCACCTGGTGATCGCCCGGACCCTCGGCTGCTGACCATGGACGTCCTCGTCGTGTCGTCGTGATTGCCGCCCCACCCGGGCGAACGGATCGGCGAGGTAACCCACCACCGCCACCTCGAAGTCGCCGGGTGGGGTCGGGCCGAGGTTGCGTCGAAGCTCTGTGCGAGCCGCCCAAGTGGACTCCCTACCCGCGAACGTGGTCGGCCGCTGCAGACTCGACGCGGTGGAGGAGCGACGCGAAGGCCCCCCCGTACCGCCAACGCCGTACCGCCAAAGCCGAGGTCCGTCCGGCCAGTAGTCCCTTCTCGGCGAGCTGGGCGAACAGCCTCTCCTGATCACGCTCGCCGGTCGTCGGCCTGGCAACCGATCAGACGGCGGGTGGCCCTCCCGTCCGCCCCGTGCCTGCTCCTTGGAACGGGGCGTCGCCGAAGGCGAACACCCCGCCGTCGGCACTGAACGTCGAGTAACCCGCCCCGCCGGGGCTCCGTTCTATCCCGACCATCGGGGCCTCGAGATTCTCGCAGCCGGAGCCGTTCGACGGGCAGGACCCCGCGAAGTGGGCGTCCCCGAAGGCGAACACCCCGCCGTCGGCAGAGGCCAGCCAGTAGCCCCCGGCATCGTGTGTCCCGGCGACACCGTGGCAGATGTTCGCCCACTCTCCGCTCGGATCACTTCCATTCACCGGATCGTTGCCGGCGTACTGGTACGGGTGCCCGGTGCTCGCCACGGCCGGGTCCAGCGTGGTGAACTGCCCCGTTGTCGGTTCGTAGTAGCGGTGAATTGAGCAGTCCAACGCGTTCGTGGCGATCCGTTCGTAGTCGACTGGCCCTGACGTGCAGAAACGCCGGGACTGGTGCCGATCTGTATGTACGGCCGGTGCAAATCGCGCGGACGCGTGCTTCTGGCAGCACCCGATCCGGGTGCGCTGAACAGCAGCTGCCAGCAGAGTCGAGTACGTCATGGGAGCAGTTCGAAGGCCGTGGCGTGAGCCGGTCGAACCACCGTGAAATGACGGTGGTCCAGCGTGGCGATCTATGTCGATCCCAGTCGTTCGGCGATCGCCATGACCGATGCGTCGACGACGCCGAGGGGGAGATCGGCGTAGGTTCGGATGAAGTCAGCAGCGCGGGCCCAATCGCCGGGCCGGAGGTCGATCATCTCGAAGGTCTCGCCGGCACCGAACGATTGGAGGAAGTTGGCTTCGAGCGCGGGACCGCTGTCGCGCTCGATGAAGTAGCACGTCTCGGTCACGACAGGGATCGGCACGACCAGTGCCTCGTCGTTGACGCCCAGCCACGTGGCGCAGCGCTCATGGTGGCGGTCATCGGCATCGAGCAACGCAACCAGAAGGCCGGTGTCGACGACGATCAACCGGTTCGACCCAGCTCGCTCTTCAGGATCTCCTCGTGACGCTCAGAGAGGTCGTCTCGCCCCGAGTGGGCAGCCCCTACCCACGACGGCAGCGCTCGGGTCTTCGACGCCGTCGGTACGTGGGACACCAGCACCTCGGCGGCAAGCTCCTCGGCCGAGGTGCCGCGCTCGGCGGCCTCCGAGGCCAGGCGTTCGGCGATCTCGTCGGGCACCACCACCCGCAGCTCGGTCATGGCGTCAATGGTACCTGGGGGGACTCCCGTGCCAGCCCCGTGATGGTGTCACATGGTCCTACAAAGCCTCTTCTTGTCGCTGACCGAATTGCAACTGTTTCCCATCGATATTCCCGATGATGGAACGTGACTTCCCGAAATCCGTCTCAGCTCAGCCATAGCCGGGTGGTCGGAAGCGTGCTGCTGGCTGCTGACGGGCCCGGGCGGCACCCGGATCCGGGGCTTTGCGACACGGCCGCGCCGGCGGGTCACACGGCGGCCAGGCGGCGGAGGGCCTCGGCGATGTCGTGGCGGTCGGGCAGCCAGGCCCGTTCGAGGTCGGGGGCGTACGGGGGCGGTGTGGCGGCGGCGCCCACCCGCTCGATCGGGGCGTCGAGGTCCCAGAAGGCCTCGCGGGCGACGGTGGCAGCGATCTCCGCCCCGATGCCGAAGGGCACCACCGCCTCATGGGCGATCAGCAGCCGGCCGGTCCTGCGCACCGAGTCGAGGATGGTGGCGACGTCGAGCGGGGCCACCGTCCGCAGGTCGACCACCTCGACCGACACACCTTCCTCGGCCGCCTGCCCCGCCGCGACCATCGCCTCGTGGACCATCCGCGACACCGACACCACGGTGACGTCGGTGCCGGGGCGGACGACCGTCGCCTTGCCGATCGGAAGGATGTGGTCGGGTGGCGGCTGCGGGCCCTTCATCCCGTAGAGCAGCCGGTTCTCGATGAACACGACCGGGTTCGGGTCCTGGATGGCCGCCCGGAGCAGGCCGTAGGTGTCGGCCGGCGTGGACGGCATGACCACGCTCAGCCCGGGGATGTGGGCCAGGAGCGCCTCGAGGCTCTGGGAGTGCTGGCTGCCCGACGACCGCCCGGCCCCGAACTGGGTCCGCACGGTCAGGGCCATCTCGGCCGCCCCCCCGGTCATGAAAGGCAGCTTGGCCGCCTGGTTGAGCAGCTGGTCGAAGCAGACCCCGAGGAAGTCGAGGTACATCAGCTCGACCACCGGCCGCATCCCGGCCATGGCCGCTCCGACCGCCAGCCCCATGACGGCGGTCTCGGAGATCGGGGTGTCGCGCACCCGGTCGCCGAAACGGTCGGCCAGCCCGCGGGTGAGCCCGAACACGTTGCCGCCGGCCCCGACGTCGATGCCGGCCACGAACACCCGGTCGTCGCCCGAAAGCTCGGCCTCCAACGCCGTGCGGACGGCGTCCATGGTGCGGAAGGCCGGGGCGTCCTCGGGCGGAGGCAGTGGCTCGGGACGGGTGGGCCGGTCACGCACCACGAAGTCGGTCAGCGTGTCCACCGCCGGACCGGGCAGCTGCCGGGCCGCCGAGACGGCTCCGTCGAGCGCGGCCCCGACTGCCGCCTCGAGCGCCTTCAGCTGGTCGGCGCCGGCGCCGGCCGCCCGCAGCCGGTCCTCGTGCGACCGGATCGGGTCGCGGGCCTCCCAGGCCTCTACCTCCTCCGGCGGCCGGTAGCGTTGGGGGTCGCCCTCGTAGTGGCCGTGCCAGCGGTAGGTCGCCGCCTCGACGACGGCGGGGCCTCCCCCGGCGCGGGCGTTGGCCACCAGGCCCTCCATGATGGTCGCGGTGGCGGCGACGTCGTTGCCGTCGACCGCCACGTAGGGCAGGCCCTCGCCGGCCGCTCGCTGCCCGAGTGCCGCCACGTGCTGAGTGGCGGCGGGGGAGAACTCGGCGTAGCCGTTGTTCTCGCAGAAGAAGATCACCGGCAGCCGCCAGACGGCGGCCAGGTTGAGCGCCTCGTGGAAGGCGCCCTGGGCCGGCGCCCCGTCGCCGAAGAAGGCCACGGCCACCGAGCCGTCGGCCCGGAGCTGGGCCGCCGTGGCCGCCCCCACGGCGATCGGGAGGCCCGCGGCCACGATCCCGTTGGCGCCGAAGATCCCGAGGGCGGGGTCGGCGATGTGCATCGAGCCGCCGCGCCCCCGGTTGGTGCCCTGGGCCCGGGCCATCAATTCGGCGAACATCCCGAGCGGGTCGAGGCCCTTGGCCAGGCAATGGCCGTGCCCGCGGTGGGTGGAGGTGATCACGTCGGCCGGGCGCAGCGGCCAGCAGGCGCCCACCGCGGCCGCCTCCTGCCCGATCGAGAGGTGTACGAACCCGGGGACCTCGCCGTCGCGGTAGAGGGCGGCCACCCGCTCCTCGAAGCCCCGGATGAGCAGCATCCGCCGGTGCATCTCGAGCAGGTCGGCCAGGGTGAAGTCGGGTGTCGGGGACGGGCCGGGGGTCACGGAACGTGTATTGTACTGGTCGGTACAACGAGGGAAAAGGGCGGATGACCGATCAGATCGAGATCCCCGAGACGTTCCCGGTCCCCGGCGCGGTCACCGGCAAGCGGGTGGTCATCACCGGGGCCAGCCGGGGGCTCGGCGCCCTGCTCGCCCACGCCTTCTCACGGGTCGGGGCGTCGGTGGCCCTGGTGGCCCGCACCGAGAAGGACCTGAAGGCGGTAGCCGAGGCGCTGCCCGGTCCCTCCCTGGTCCTGAGCGGTGACGTGACCGACGAGGACTTCAATGAGGCGGTGGCCGACGCCACGGTGACAGAGTGGGGCGGCGTCGACGTCTGGATCTCCAACGCCGGGATCTCGCCGATCGTGGCCGGACCCCGCGAGACCGCCGCCTCGATCTGGCGGAAGGTGCTCGAGGTGAACCTCACCGGCGCCTTCCTCGGAGCCCGGGCGGCGGCTCGGGTCATGGGCACGGGCGGCCGGTTGATCTTCACCGGCTCGGTCCTCGGGGAGCGCCCCCGCCAGGGGCTGACCGCCTACAGCACCTCCAAGGCCGGGCTGGCCGCCATGGCCAAGGGCCTGGCCCTCGATCTGGCCCCGGCTGGCATCACGGTCAACGTCGTCGCCCCGGGGTGGTTCGACTCGCCACTGGCCCACGCCTGGAGGAACAGCCCCGAGCTCTCGGCCGCCGTCACCGGGCACACGGCGCTGGGTCGCTGGGGCGCCCCGGAGGACCTGGCGGGCGCCTACCAGTTCTTGGCATCGGACGCCTCGGCCTTCGTCACCGGGGCGGTGCTCGCCGTCGACGGCGGCTACCTGCTCGCATGACGGCGGCGCGACGGGCGGTCGTCATCACCGGCGCCGGCGGCGCCCTCGGTGGGGCCATCTCCCGGCGACTGGCGAGCGAGCCGGCCACCGACCTCGTGCTGAGCGACGTGAGCGAGGCCTCGCTCGACGCGACGCTGGCGGGGTTGCCCGACTTCGACGGGGCGGTCGAGACCGTGCTGGCCGACGTGAGCGACCTCGAGCAGGTCGAAGCGGTGGTCACCAGGGCCGTCGAGAACTTCGGCCGGCTCGACGTGTTGATCAGCAACGCCGGCGTGCTGTCGGCCAACGGGCGGATCCACAACCTGGCCACCGAGGAGTGGGAGCGGGCGTTCCGGGTCAACGTGCTCGGCGCGGTCAACGGCATCCGGGCCGCCGTGGGCGTCATGCGCCCGGAGCGGTCGGGCTCGATCGTGCTGACGGCCTCGGTCTCCGGTCTGACGGCCTGGTCCCATGCCGCCCCCTACTGCGCCACCAAGGCGGCCGTGATCCAGCTGGCCAGGGTGGCGGCCGTCGAGTACGCCCGGGACGGCATCCGGGTCAACTGCGTCTGCCCGGGCACGTTCCGTTCCGCCATCCACGAGGGGCTCCCGGACGAGGCGCTCGACGCCATCGCGGCGCGTCACCCCCTGGGGCTCGGGTCGGCCGACGACCTGGTGGGCGCCTACTCCTACCTGGCCGGCGACGCCTCGCGCTGGACCACCGGGAGCGCCCTGGTGGTCGACGGCGGGTACTCGGCCCCCTGAGTCGTCAGACTCGGCCGGGCTCCCCGGCGATCCCGTGCATGAAGATCTCGGCGAACGGCTTCGCCACGTCCCGGGCTGTCAACGGCCCGCCGGCCTTCAGCCACAGGTACGTGTAGTTGTGCATCCCGAGCCAGGCCAGGGTGGTGAGCCTGGGCTCGACCGGGCGGAACTCGCCCGAGTCGACCCCGGCCTGCAGGACCGCCTCCACCCGCTCCTCGTACTGGCGGCGCCGCTGGCGGAACTGCTCGGCCCGCTCACCGGTCAGTGCCGGGAACTCGTGCAGGAAGACCCACACGTGATCGGGATAGCGGTGGATCACGTCGAGCAGCTCGTCCCCGAGCATGGCCAGTTGCCGCGAGGGCGTGCCCCCGGCCCGGGCCACCCGGTCGGCGCCGGCCATGACCTCGTCCATCACCCGGTCGTGGATGGCCGCGAGGAGCTCCTCCTTGGAGCCGATGTAGTGGTAGAGGGCGCCCTTGCCCAGGTCGTTGGCCGTGCACAGCTCGGTGATGCCGGTGGCGTGGTACCCCTGCCGGGCGAAGACCCGGGCCGAGGTGTCGATGATCGCTTCGCGGCGTGCCTGCCAGTTCGCCCTCCGTCGGGAGTCCCCGGTGGCTTCCGGCTGCGCCATCAAAGGGACGCTAGCGCGCCGTCCCTCCGGGAGGCCGGTTCCCGAGCAGCGGGGACAGACCGGTCGACCCCCTTCACCAGAGGCGCCGCCCGATAGGCTGATCGGTCGGTACGAGATGATGCAGGCGGACATGAACTGGTTCAGCGTGCTCGCCCACCACGCGGCCCGGACGCCCGACAAGGCGGTCACCGTCTTCGACGGCGAGGCCATCACCTACCGCGAGATGGCCGGACGGGCGGCCGCGACGGCCGGAGGCCTCGCCGAGCACGGCGTCGGTCGCGGCGACGTGGTGGCCCTCCTCTCGTACAACTGCCCCGAGTTCCTCGAGACGGTCTTCGCCGCCAACTACCTCGGCGCCGTGGCCATGCCGATCAACTGGCGTCTGGCCGCGCCCGAGGTGCGCTACATCCTCGAGCACTCCGGCGCACGCGCCCTGGTGTGCGACGAGTCGCTGGTCGGACTGGCCGAAGAGGCGACCGACGGGATAGAGAGGGCCCTGGTGCGGGCCTGCGTCTCCCGAGCCCCGGCGCCGGGCTGGACCTCGCTCGGCGAGCTTCGCAACGCCTCTCACGTCCCGCCCCCGGTCCCCGTGGCGGGCGACGACCTCCACCGCCTGATGTACACCTCGGGCACGACCGGACGCCCCAAGGGCGTCATGATCACCCACGCCAACCTCGCCTGGAAGAACCTCGCCCATATCGTCGAGCTGGGCTTCACCGGCGCCGACCTGGGGCTTGCCTGCGGGCCGCTCTACCACGTGGGCGCCCTCGACCTCACCACGACCTCGCTCGTCGCGGTCGGGGCGACCACTGTCGTCCACCGCACGTTCGACGCGGCGGCCGTGGTCGACGAGCTCGAGGGGTCGCGGGTGACCGCGGTCTGGCTGGCCCCGGCCATGGTCAACGCCATCATGGACCTGCCGGACATCGAGCGGCGCGACCTGTCGTCGGTCCGGCTGGTGGTCAACGGGGGCGAGAAGATGCCGGTCCCGCTCATCGAGCGGCTCGGGCGCACCTTTCCGGCCGCCTGGTTCGCCGACGCCTATGGGCTCACCGAGACGGTGTCGGGCGACACCTTCCTCGACCGGGACAGCATCCTCACCAAGCGCGGCAGTGTCGGCCGTCCCTGCCTCTACCTCGAGCTCGACGTCTGGGACGAGCAAGGCCGGTCGGTGGCGACGGGGGAGCGCGGGGAGATCGTGCTGCGGGGTCCGAAGGTCTTCAAGGGCTACTGGCGGGACGCCGAGGCCACCGCCGCCGCCTTCGCCGGAGGCTGGTTCCACACCGGGGACATCGGGGTGCGCGACGAGGACGGCTACCTCTTCATCGTCGACCGCCTGAAGGACATGATCATCTCGGGCGGCGAGAACATCGCCGGCTCCGAGGTCGAGCGGGCTCTCTACGAGCACCCGGCGGTGCTCGAGGCGGCGGTGGTGGGGCGCCCCGACGAACGCTGGGGCGAGGTCCCGGTGGCCTTCGTCGTCCTGCGCCAGGGGGCGGTGGCGACGGCCGATGAGCTCCTCGAGCACTGCCGTGCCGAGCTGGCCCGGTTCAAGGTCCCCAAGGCGATCACCTTCCTCGAGGCGCTGCCCCGCAACCCGTCCGGCAAGGTCCTGAAGCGCGAGCTGCGCGCCGGCTGAACCGTCGGCCGGCCCGCGCCGGGGGAACGAGGCGGGTGACCGTCATCCCCGCGTCATCGGCGGAGCTCGTCAACAGCGGTAGACGCGCTCCGCGTTGGCTGCGAACAGCTTGTCGCGGGATTCGTCGTCGAGCCCGGCCGCCACGGCGCAGAACGTGGCGTAGAGCTCGTCGAAGGTGCCGTGGACCGAGTCGACGGGGAAGTTGCTGGCGAACATGCACCGGTCGACGCCGAAGGCCTCGAGGGCGTACTCGAGCCACGGGGCCAGGGCATCGAGCTGCACGGATCCGAACGACATGGCAAGTCCCGAGAGCTTGCACAGGACGTTGTCGCCGAGACCGGCGAGCGCGTCGATGCCGGTCCGCCAGAGGGCGCGCTCTTCGGCGGAATCGGAGCGGGGCCACCCGGTGTGCTCGACGACGACCAAGCCTTCGTAGCCCGAGAGCTGGGTCGCCGCCGATCGAAGCTGGTCGGGATGGGTCATCAGCTCGAACACCAGCGACCGCTCGTGCAGCGCTCCGAGCACGCCGGCGTCCGGAATCGGCCGATCGAGGCCGCCCATCGGCCGGACACCACGGAACCGCGGCGCAGCCATCTGCCGGTCGATGAGCCCGACGGCCTCCGCCGCCGTCTCGGTCGGCGGGAGACCCCCGACGATGGCGTCGGGACCGCCCGCGCCAGGAGCCTCGCGGTCGAGCTCGATCGTCTCCTCGACCGAGTGGCGACCGGTCGCGGCAGCGACGTTGACGAACTTCTCCACGTTCCAGCCGGCTGACTCGGCCCGATAGGTGTCGACGTCGAAGCGGCGGCTCATCCTCGAGGGATCACCCGAGCCGTGTGCCTGGGGCCGCGAGAGGTACGGGTACCACTCGGTGCGCTCGGGGTCCCAGAGGTGCACGTGGGCGTCGACCACGCGGGTGGGTCGGGCGGTCATCCGGTCTCCACGGGCAGCCGATCGCCGCCGGCGCCTGCGATCTGGCGGAGTGTGGCGTCCAACCAGCCCGGGACGGCGGGACCGCCGTAGGTGATACTGCCGATCGGTCGGGGGTGACTGCGGAGGCCCAGCCAGCCGGTGCCGACGACCAGCTCCGCTCCGGCGAGAGCCTTGGCGTCGGGATCGTCGAGCAGGTGCGCGACGAGCTCACCGGCAGGATGCCCGGCGGCCTCCTCCGACGCCTCGATGCTCGCAGTGAAGGCCGTGACCCGTCCGTCCGTCGTCATGGCGGCGACCCGGGCGAGCTGGGTCGAAGCCTGGGCTCGACTGCGACCTCCGCTGGTGCGGGCGTCGATGAGCGTCACCAGCTGCACAGGGCGGGCGGCGCCGGCCGCGTAGTCGGCGACGGCCCGGGCCCACCCGGCGTCGGTGTAGATGTGCTCGACGATGCCTCGGTGCTCGGCCAGCACCCGCTCCCAACCGCCCGCCGGGGCGCCTTCCGCCGGGGCTCCACCCGGCGTCGTGGCCGGCGGCCGGCCGTCGGAGGGAGCGACCACGACGGCATCGACCGGTCCGGCTGCTGCGACCACGGCGCGGAGCGCGTCGGCGGCCTCGGAGAAGCCGTGCCCGACCTCGATGCACCGGCAGGTGAAGGAGCGGGCCTCCAGGGTCGCGGTCAGGGATGCTGCCAACCGCGGGCGGTCGGTGGCGATCACACAGGATCGGGTCGGTGTCGAGGTCGCCCCGGCGGGGCCCGGCTCGCCGAAGATCGGTCCGAACCTGGGGTTGCTGCCGCCGTCGGTCGCCTGAGTGGCCTCGGCCTTGACGAAGGCGCGGGGGACGACCGCTTGGAGCACCCGGGCGAGCGAGGCCACGTCCTCGCTGCGCACCACCTCGAGGAGGCGGGGCTCGTCGACGAGGGCCACCTCCGAGCCGCCGGCGAAGAGCACCCTGCCGCTGCACCACCCGAACCCGTCACCGAGCAGGTATGCGCCGAGGGGCGCCAGGTCCTCGGGGCCCGGCATCGACGTGAGCGAGAGCCCGCCGTCCCCACCGGTCCGGCGTTCGCGGCGGGCGCGCTCGACGGCGGCGGCGACCATCCTGGTGGCTGCGATGGGCGACATCGCGTTGACGGTCACGCCCGCCGGCGCCTGCCGCCCGAGCTGCCACGTGAGGGCTGCGATGGCCCGCTTGGCGCAGCTGTAGGCGCCGGCATCGGCGGCCCGCCATCCCGAGCCGGAGGTGACGCCGAGCACGTGGCCGTGCCCCGCGTCGGCCATGAGCGGAAGTGCGGCGTCGAGCACGTTGAGGTAGCCCCCGAGGTGCACCGCGAGCACCGCGGCCCAGTCCTCCTCCGTGCCGTGGGCGAAACCGGTCTGCCGGGTGATGCCGGCGACGTTCACGACGGCGTCGAGCCCCCCGTGCGCGTCGGCCAGGTCCTGGAACAGGGCGCGCACCGCCTCACGGTCGGTCACCGACACCGACGACGCCCGGGCGGAGCCGCCGCCCGCCACGATGCGGCCGGCGGTCGTCTCCTGCGGTTCCGGGAGCTGCTCGGAGCCGTCGAGGGTCACCAGCGGATCGACCGTGACGACGAACCAGCCGCCGCGTCCGAGCTCTTCGGCGATCGCCGCTCCGATCCCGCCCCCGCCGCCGGTCACGACGGCGACCTGCTGACGATCGCTCACCCCGACCGCACCTCGAGCTCCAGGCCCTCGAACCCACCGGCGACGAGCCACTGCTCGAGCCGTTCGCGGTAGCCGAACCAGTCGCCGAGCCCACGACCGTAGTTGCCGTTGCGGGGGTTCAGCAGCTCCGGATGGCCCTCGTTGTTGATGCGCGAGGGGGTGCAGGCGGACATCATGGTGCTGCTGTCGACGTAGGAGTCGACGACCTTCTGCGTCCAGGACTCCTCGGCCTTCGCGCTCACGTCGAACACCTCCACGCCCCGCAGCCGGAGCTGCCCGATGGCCCCGCCGACGAACTCGGCACCGAGCACGGCCAACTGCGTGTAGTTGACGGTGACCACGGCCTGCTGCCCGGGCGCGGGCATGACGAAGAGGTTCGGGAAGCCGCGGCTCATCATGCCGAACAGGGTGGCGGCCCCGTCGGCCCACTTCTGCCCCAGGGTGACGCCGCCGCGCCCCACGATCTCGTGGCCGGCCCGCCGGAACAGGGGGGTGAGCTCGGCTTCGAAGCCCGTGCCGTAGACGATGCAGTCGACCTCGAACTGCTCCCCGCCGACGACCGGGCCATGCTCGGTGATCCGCTCGATCCCGCCGGGGCAGTCGACCAGCGTGACGTTGGTGCTGTTGCACGCCTGCAGGTACTCGTCGTGGAAGCACGGCCGCTTGCACACGTACCGGTAGTACGGCTTGAGGATGTCGGCCTTGACCGGGTCGGCCACCAGCTCGTTGACCCGGCGCCGGTGCGCCTCCATGATCGAGTAGTCGAGCTCCTCGCCGGTCCGCAGGTACTCCGCCATCGTCGTGCCCGGCTGTCGCGGAGGGTGCTGCACGGCGGCGAAGTGGTGCGTCCACCCGTCGTCGACCAGGTCGACCTCGACGGGCCGGCCCATCATGATCGCCTGGAAGTTGTCCATCCGGGCCCGCTGCCAACCCGGCTCGAGGCTTCGGGCGAACTCGGGAGCGGTGGGCCGGTTGCCCCGCACGCCGATGGCCGAGGGCGTGCGCTGGAACACGTAGAGATGCCGGGCGGACTCGGCCAGCGGCGGCACGCACTGGATCCCGCTCGCCCCGGTCCCGATGAGGGCGACGGCCTTGCCCGCCAGGCCGGTGAGGGGCTCGTGCGGCCCGCCGCCGGTGTACTCGTAGTCCCACCGCGCCGTGTGGAAGGAGCGTCCGGCGAACTCCTCCATCCCCGGGATGGTGGGCAGCTTCATGAGGTTGAGGATCCCGACGGCGAGCACGTACCAGCGGCAGCCGACCTCGTCACCGCGGTCGGTGCGGATGCGCCACCGGGCTGCCTCCTCGTCCCACTCGGCGCGGGTCACCCCGGTGTGGAAGAGGGCGCCGGCCACGAGGTCGAACTTGTCGGCGATCGCCTCGAGGTGGCCCAGGATCTCCTCGCCGAACGCGTAGCGCCTGGTGGGCATGTAGCCGAGCTCCTCGAGCATCGGCATGTACGTGTACGACTCGACGTCGCACATCACGCCCGGGTAGCGGTTCCAGTACCAGGTGCCCCCGACGCCGCCGGCCAGGTCGATGATGCGGATCCGCTCGATGCCGGCCTCGCGGAGGCGGGCACCGGCGAGGAGCCCGGCGATGCCACCTCCCACGATGACGACGTCGACCACGTCGGTGACCGGGTCGCGCTCGACGAACGGTGTGAACGGGTCGTCGCGGTAGTGGGAGAAGTGCTCGTCGGCCCGCAGGTCGCGGATCTCCGCGCGGCCGGGGACGAGCCGCTTGTCGCGCTCGGCGAGGTACTTGGCCCGGACGGCCTCGGGGTCGTACCCGGCAGCGCCGTCGGCTCCCGCCGTCGGAGCCCTGCGGGGGTCCATGGGCGCCGAAGAGCGAGATCCGGGCATGTGCAAACGCTAGCTGAGCCGGTCTCGAACGATCTCCGTCCCGGGACGTGGGCGCACAGACGCGGGCGCCCCGCTCACCGGTCGACGTCGATCGCCACCCGACCGAGCACCTGGCCCGCCAGGATCCGCTCGGCCAGCTCGGGTACGGCGGAGAGCGGCTCGGTGGTGCCGATGGCCCCGAGGCGCTCGGGGGTGAGCACCTCGGCCAGCCGCGACCACGCCGCCCTGCGGATCTCGGTCGGGCAGTTCACCGAGTCCACTCCCTGCAGGCGGACGTTGCGCAGGATGAACGGCAGCACGGTGGTGGGCAGGTCGGATCCGCCGGCCAGGCCGCAGGCGGCCACGGTCCCCCGAGGGGCGGTGCGGGAGAGGATGGTGGCCAGGGTGGTGCTGCCGACGGTGTCGACCGCCCCGGCCCAGGTTGCCTTGCCGAGCGGCGGGCCGCCGGCCTCCGCCAGCTCGGCCCGGTCGACGAACGCCGCCACCCCGAGCCCGGAGAGGAAGTCGTGGGTCTCGGGCCGCCCGGTGGACGCCGTCACCTGGTAGCCCAGGCCTGCCAGCAGGGCGCAGGCGACCGAGCCCACCCCGCCGGACGCCCCGCTCACCACCACCGGCCCCCGGTCGGGGGTGACCCCGCCCTCCTCGAGGGCCATCACGCAGAGCATCGAGGTGAACCCGGCCGTCCCGACCACCATCGCCTGCTCGGGGGTCATGCCCTCGGGCAGCGCCACCAGCCATTCCGAGCGCAGCCGCTGACGCTGGGTGAAGCCCCCGGGATGGGTCTCGGACAGGCCCCAGCCGGTGACCACCACCTGGTCGCCGGGGCGCCAGGTCGGGGAATCGGAACGCTCGACCTCACCGGCTAGGTCGATGCCGAGCACCATCGGGAAGGATCGGACGATCTTGCCCCGCCCGGTCACCGCCAGGCCGTCCTTGTAGTTGAGGCTCGAGTAGCGGACCCGCACCGTCACGTCGCCCTCGGGGAGCTCCTCGTCGCCCAGCTCCTCGAAGGCGGCCCGTGACCGGCCGCCCTCCTCGGTGGCCACCAGTGCCCGGTACCGCTCGCTCATGATCCTCCGCATCGTCGTCGATCCGGCCGCCCCGTCGGGCCGGCCCAGACGGGGACTCTATGCTGAGCGTTCCCGCCCCTCCCCGGGGCGGCCGCAGGAGGTTGGCATGGCGACGTTGCGTCCCGGGCTGCGGCTCCGCAGCACCGTGTGCGAGGCCGAGGTGATAGTGATCCGTGCTCCCGAGGGGGAGCTCGACGTGCGCTGCGGCGGGGCACCGATGGTCCCGCTCGAGGAGGCGGGGGAGCCGACCGGCAAACCGGAGAGCCCCTTCGACGGCGGGACCCTGCTGGGCAAGCGCTACGCCCTCGACGACCCGGCGCTCGAGCTCCTCTGCACCAAGGCGGGGGCGGGCTCGCTCTCGCTTGGGACCGACCCCATCCCGACCAAAGAGGCCCGGCCGCTCCCGTCGTCGGACTGACCGACCGTGGGGCTGCTCGACGGCAAGGTGGCCCTGGTCACCGGCGGAGCGAGGGGCCAGGGCCGCTCGCATGCCGTCCGGCTGGCCGAGGAGGGGGCGGACGTGGTGGTGGTCGACGTGGCGGCCGACGTGCCGGAGGTCGCCGCCTACCCCGGGCCCGACGAGGACGACCTGGCCGAGACGGCCCGTCTGGTCGAGGGCTGCGGTCGCAAGGCCATCGCCCGCCGGGCCGACGTTCGCGACCGGGCGGCCCTGCAGGCGGTGGTGGACGAGGCGCTCGAGACCCTCGGCCACCTCGACGCCGTGCTGGCCAACGCCGGGGTCTGCCCGCCGGGTGCCCCCACCTGGGAGATCCCCGAGGCACAGTGGGCGGCGGTGCTGGCGGTCAACCTGACCGGCGTCTTCAACACGGTGTCGGTGACGGTGCCGCCGATGCTCGAGTCCGGGCGCGGCGGGGCGATCGTCATCACGTCGTCGAGCGCCGCCATGAAGTCGCCGCCCAACATGGCCGACTACGCGGCATCCAAGCACGGGGTGATCGGTCTCATGGAGACGCTGGCGGTGGAGCTCGGCCCCCACCGGATCAGGGTGAACGCCATCTGCCCGGCGGCGGTCGACACCACCATCCTCGACAACGAGGCGATGTTCCGCCTGGTCCGGCCCGACCTCGAGCACCCCGGCCGCGACGACATCGCCGAGGCGTTCGCCGGCCGCAATCCGATCCCGGCGCCGTGGGTCGCCCCGCGCGACGTGAGCAACTTCGTCGCCTGGCTGGTCTCCGACCAGGCGTGGTACCTGACCGGGGCGACGTTGCCGCTCGACCTGGGCCACAACGTCCGCTGGTGACGCGCTGACCCGCCGATCGCACGGCCGGTGCGCGCTCTGTGGTGCGCCTTCGTCGTGCCGGCCGGCCGCTCCCGGATCGGATGGGACCAGCCTCCGGAGTTCCCTTGACAACCGTTGACGGTCGGCGAAACATTGCCAACAGGTTCCCAATTGGGTAGAGGGAATCCAAGTCGAGATCGGGAGGGGGACAGGTACGGGGCTCGCGTCATTGCTCGATGCGCTGTTTGCGCAATCGTGGTGCTAGGACTCAGCGGCGCCTTGGCCGATGT
>DAHUYA010000051.1 GCA_027315445.1 Acidimicrobiaceae bacterium
CGATCTCGAGCTCGGCGGCGTTGAACACCACGTCGCGGGTGTCCTCGTGGACCATCAGGTCGATCTCGGCGCGGCCGGCGAAGGTGGCCGTCCCGAGGTCGGGCTCGAAGACCAGGCGGTAGGTCACCGGCTCGACGGTGCGCGGCAGCCGGTAGGGGGCGTCGGGGGAGGCGGGCGGGGTCGAGTCCTCGGTCGGTCGGGGCACGTCGAGAGGCTAGTGGCGCCAGTCCGGGTACCCTCTCGGCCGTGACCGAGCCTTCTCCCACCGAGCCGGCCGCGCCCGAAGGTATCGGCGACCCGCGGGCCGGCGGCCGCTTCCAGGCGGCCGAGGGCGCCCTCGACGTGGTGGGCATCGGCAACCTGCTCGTCGATGTGCTGGCCGAGGTCGAAGAGGACGACGTCGAGAGGCCGGGCTCGCCCGAGGGTCGATGACCCTGGTCGACCTGACCCGGGCGGAAGCGATCCACGACCTGATGCACGACACCCGCGAGGTCTCGGGCGGCTCGGCAGCCAACACCATGGTCGGGATCGCCTCACTGGGCGGGCGGGCGGGCTTCATCGGAAAGCTGGCCGACGACCGGCTGGGCCGCCTGTTCACCGAGGACATCCGGAGAGCCGGGGTGGTCTTCGACCCCCTCCACCCGGCTGCGCCCGACCAGGGAGCCCCCGAGGCCCGGGGCACCGGCCGGTGCCTGGTGCTGGTGAGCGGCGACGCCGAGCGCACCATGGCCACCCACCTCGGGGTGGCGGTCACGATCTCGCCGGCAGACGTGGCGGAGGACCTGGTCGCCCGCGCCGGCGTCGCCTACCTCGAGGGCTACCTCTGGGACCTGCCGCCGGCCAAGGAGGCACTCCGACGGGTGGTCCGGGCTGCCCAGGGGGCCGACGGGGCGGTCGCCCTCTCGCTCTCGGACCCGTTCTGCGTCGAACGGCACCAGCACGAGTTCCTCGAGCTGGTCCGCGACGACATCGACGTGCTGTTCGGGAACGAAGAGGAGATGGTCCGCCTCTTCGGCGTCGAGTCGCTCGACGGGGCGGTGGAGGCCGCCGAGGAGACCGGACTGCTGGTGGCGATCACCCTCGGGCCGGGGGGGGTGGTGGTCACGACCGCCCACGGACCGGTCGAAGTGCCGGCCCATCCGGTCGAGCGCGTGGTGGACACCACCGGCGCCGGGGACCTCTTCGCCGCCGGGTTTCTCTACGGGCTCACCCACGGGGCAGACCCTGAGCAGTGCGCCCGGTTGGGCGCCCTGTGCGCGGCGGAGTTCATCGCCCACCTCGGGGCGCGCCCCCGACGCGACCTCCGCCAGCTGGCCGCCGGGGCCGGCCTGTTGTAGGGGGCCCGGTGGGACTGTCGATCGGCATCGTCGGCCTGCCCAACGTGGGCAAGTCCACCCTCTTCCGGGCGCTCACCCGCAACGAGGTGCTGGCCGCCAACTACCCCTTCGCCACCATCGAGCCCAACGTGGGCGTGGTGGCGGTGCCCGACCACCGGCTCGAGCGGCTGGCCGCCCTCTACAGCAGTGAGCGCATCGTGCCGGCCACCGTCACCTTCGTGGACATCGCCGGTCTCGTGCGCGGCGCCTCGGAAGGCGAGGGGTTGGGCAACAAGTTCCTCGCCGCCATCCGCGAGACCGACGCCATCTGCCAAGTGGTCAGGGCGTTCGAGGATCCCGACGTGATCCATGTCGAGGGGAGGGTCCACCCGGCCGAGGACATCGCCACCGTCAACACCGAGCTGATCCTGGCCGACCTGCAGACGGTGGACAGCCGATTGACCAAGCTGACCAAGGAGGCGCGGGTGAAGCCGGGGCTCGCCCCCACCCTGGCGGCGGTCGAAGGAGCCCGGGCGGTGCTCGACGACGGCCGTACCGTCTGGTCGGCCGCGACCGCCGGCGAGCTCGACCCGGCCCCGCTCGCCGACCTGCACCTGCTGTCGGCCAAGCCGTTCCTCTACGTGTTCAACGTCGACGAGGCGTCGCTCGGGGACGACGGTCGTCGGCGCGAGCTCGAGACACTGGTCGCCCCGGCGCCGGCCGTGGTGCTCTGCGCCCAGATCGAGGCCGAGCTGGCCGGGCTCGAGCCCGCGGACGCCGCCGAGCTCCTGGCCGGCTACGGGCAGGAGGAGTCCGGCCTGGTGCAGCTGGTGCACCTGGGCTTCGGCACCCTCGGGCTGCAGACCTTCCTGACCGCCGGGCCGAAGGAGGCTCGGGCCTGGACCATCCACGCCGGGGACACCGCCCCGGAGGCGGCGGGCGTGATCCACACCGACTTCCAGAAGGGTTTCATCAAGGCCGAGATCGTCGCCTACGACGACCTGGTGGCCGCCGGCTCGGTGCCGGCCGCCCGGGCCGCCGGCAAGGCCCGGATGGAAGGGAAGGACTACGTGATGCGGGACGGCGACGTGGTCGAGTTCCGCTTCAACCCCTGACGCCTCGAGGCGCAGCCCTCGTCGCGGGATGGGGGCCGGTCACCGGCGCTCTCGGTGGCGGTCCACGACCGAGCGGCTCGCGGTCCTCACGATCTCACCCGCCGCCAGGGATCGTTGGAAACCGGGGTGGGACGGGCCAAGATATACCGTGCCGGACACCCACGCGCTCCCCGCGTTCTGCATGGCGCAACCGTCGCCAATTTTCGACGAGACGGCGCGATAGTCGCGGGGAGCGGTTCGACGGACCGGAGCGCGACACGCGGGTGCACGCCGACACGGACAGGACCCGGAGGTGACTGGGATGAGCGACACGAGTCGGGGACCGGGTTGGTGGGTCGCCTCGGACGGCCGTTGGTACCCACCCGAACTGCACCCGGCCCGCCGCGCCGCCTCCACCCCTGCGACTGTCCCTGCCAGTGTCCCTGCCACGGCGGCCACCGCCTCCCCCGTCCTGCCGTCTGGTCCCACCGCCACGGCCGAGGCCACCACGGCCACCCTGGCGACGGGCGTCGCGTCGCCTGCCGCCGCCCCGTTCGTCGCAACTGCCGGGGCAGCCCCCGCGGGTGCCGCTCCCGACGAGGACCGCTCGGTTGCCGCCGAGAGCCTGTTCCGCCGGATGGTACGGGCCGTCGTCGAGCATTACGCGGGCAACAAGGGGTCCTCGCGACGGGCGGCGGCCGAGCCGGCGCCCGGACCCCCCTCGCCGCCCGCCCCCGCGGTCGCTCTCGCCACCGCCCCGGCTGCCGGCCCTGCGGGAGCCGCCGCGACCGACCCGTTCGCGCCCATCCCGGACCACCCGGCTCGCTCACCCCTCAGCCTCCGTCGACGGACACCGCGCCGCTCGGGGCTGGCCGAGGGCCCGTTCCCCGTCCCGACGGCGAGCCGGCGCGCGGTCCGATCGGAGCCTGGGCAGGCGACCTTCCGGAGGGACCTGGTGCTGGGACCCGCGTCCTTGGCCTCGGGGACCGAACGTCACCACCGGGTGCTCCCGCTGGGCACCGTCTTCGCGGTGCTGCTGCTGGCGATCGGCGCCGTGGTCGGCGTCTCTCTCTACCGGCATCGACCCGGGCCGCACGACTCGCCGGTCAACGCCACCCAAGCCTTCATCAAGGCGCTGTACGACAACTCCCCACGAGCCGCCCAGTCGATGATCGTCCCCGGGCAGCAGCTCGACGTCCCGACCCACCCCGCGGTCCCGATCTCCTTCGGCGCCGCCTCCGTCACCAACAGTGGCGGTGTGCGGAGCGTCAGCATCATCGTGTGCATCACCCCCAATGGGCAGGGGTGCGGTTCGCAGTCCGGCAACGGCACCTCGGTCGTCGTGCCCACCCGGCAGATCCGGGGCTCGTGGTACGTGGACCAGAACCTGATGGTCGGTTGCGACGGGCAGCCCGCCGGCGATCAGATCTACGTCTGCCAGGGCTGAGCGCGGGCGACAGGGCCGTCACGGGGTCCCGACCACCGTCCCCTGGTAGGGCGCGACGAAGGGGATGCCCAAGCAGGCCGGCCGGCGCCCCGGCCACGCCGTGGGGGAGCGGCACCACCATGCGAGTGGAGGTCCACGTCAAGCCGAACGCCCGGTGCACCGAGGTGGGTGGGTCGCACGATGGGGCACTCGTGGTCCGGGTGACCGAGCGACCCGAGCGCGCAAGGGCGACCGAGGCGGCGCTGGCGGCGGTAGCGGACGCGCTGGGGGTGCCACGGGGCGCGGTCACGTTGGTCAGGGGAGCGTCGAGCCGCCGGAAGCTGTTCGAGATCGACCTGGCGGAGCCCGACCAGCCGGCGGTCCAAGCCCGCCTCGGCGACCTGCTCGAGCAGGAAGGCGGCTGAGGGGAGCGCCCGACCGCTTGCCCCGGCGGTGCCGGTGGACGACGAACGTCAGCAGGGGCCCCGACGGCGGTGCCTTCGGGGCCGTCTGGTATTGATGAGGGCGCGGGAAGGGGGTCGGGATGCTCCGACTGGTTCGATCGCAGAGCACCTTGGCCATCGCATCGGCCTCTCTCGCCGTCGGCGTGCTCGGATCGCTGCTGATGGTCGTTGCGTACACCACCTATTCGGGACCGGCCGCGGCGCCGACCAGCCGCGACCTGGTCACTGCGGCGCTGTGGCTCGGCTTCGTCCAGCTGCTCGGGTTGGCCCTGGCGGTGGGGGCGACCGTCTGGCGCCTCGTGGTGACTCGCGAGCGGGACGACCTCTGGGAGGTGATGGTCGCCGGGGGGGCGATGCTCATCCTGGTCATCGCCGGATTGGTGATCGCCGTGTCGATCGGCTCCGCGGGAGGCAACGTCGTCCTCGCGGTCGGGTACGCGGTCTGGGCGGTGCTGCTGGTCGCCAAGGCGGCGCGGAGGTCGTTGCTCGAGCACGACGATCCGCAGGAGCGGCGACAGGCGCCCTATTGGCTGCTCGCCGGTTCGGGGTTGTTGGTCTGGGCCGCCGCCGCCGGTGTCCCGGACCCCTCACTCGACGACGTCGCGCTGGCTGTCACCAAAGGGGCGCTGGCGACCGTCGGCTCGGTGGCCGTCGTGGCAGCCGTCTCGCTTGCCCACGGGGACGGCTTCCTCCGGTTCCGGCGGTTCCGGTTGCTGGCCGTCGCCGTCTGGCTGGTCGTGGGCTCCGCCCTGGCCTCCTTGGTGGTCGGGGCCGTCGTGTTCGGCTCGCCGTCGTTCGACGCGCTCCGGGTGGGGTTCCCGATCCCCTGGCTGATCCAGGGGGTGGGCTCGGGCCTGTTCGCGGCGGTGGCGTGGGGGCAGGTGTACGAGATTCGAGGTGGTCCGTCCTACCCGGGCGGGCACGGGCACGGGCACGGACGCGGGCACGGACCGGGCGACGTCGTGCGGGCGTCGGGGGCCGGCCCGGTCAGCCCGCCGCCCGCCGGGTGGTACTTCTCGCCCGAGCACGGAGGAGAGCGCTGGTGGGACGGGGAGAAGTGGACGACGTTCCAACGCTCGGGCCCGATCCCCCCGGCGCCGGAGGGAGGACCCCCGACGTCGCCCGAGTGACCGAACGGTCCCCGGCGGAACCGGGTCGCTTGCGGGTCGCGCCGACGGTCACCGCCAGCTGTCGACCGTCAGCCGCCGACCGTGAAGGGGGTGGTGATGGGCCGTCCCGAGGGACCCACCACGTACCACAGCCCACCCGCGTTGTTGAGGGCCTGGCCGGTGACCATGCCCGGCTCGGTGTCGCCGCTCCAGGTGTAGAGGGGGTGGCCGCCGTAGGTGACCTGCTCGCCGCCCCCCGGACGCGTGATGGTGCCGACCAGCGAGCGGCGCAGCCCCCGGGCGACGGTGGGCGTCCGGGGGGACAGCAGGGGCGGCCAGGCGAACACGCAGATCGAGGACGTGCAGGCGCTGTGGCCCGGGCGGTCGAGGGCGAAGTCGTAGAGGGTGTGGCCGCTACCGGTGGCCAGGATGCGCCCGACCGGCGAGCCCTCCAGGGAGAGGGTGACTCCGGGAGTCGTGGTCGGGGGGGCGGCGGTCTCGCCGAGCCCCGTCCCACCTCCGCACGCGGCGAGCAGGCCGGCGAGCGCCACGAGCCCGGCGCCCACCGACAGGCGAAGGTTCGGCGGGCGGCGCATTCACCCCTTTTCGGTGGGGTCGGGCGGAAGGAAGCGCAGCGGGAGGTCGGCCAGCCGTACCAGGGTGGAGGACACCCACCGGGTCAGCTCGTCGATCATGGGCCGGATCGTGACGGGATCCTCGAGGTGGGTCTCGTCGAAGCCGATCGAACCCTCGTAGGTGGTCTCCACCGCAAAGCGAACCTGCTCACCGGTGCCGTCGACCGCTTCGCGCACCTGCTCCACCGTGACCGCCGAGCGCATGAGGGTGTCGTGGCCCAACGTCGGACCTTCGGGGTGGAGCACCGCCAGCACGATCTCCTCGGGTGGCGCCTCGGCCAGCCGCTGGATGCGCAGGGCGAGCTCGAGCACGACCTCGGGCAGCTCCTCGGGACGCTCGCCGATCGACCAGCTCCGGTAGGCAGTCTGGCTCCAGGTGGGCCAGTCGAGCGAGATGTCGACCCTGACCCGTGGCGGCTGCTCCTCGCCGGGCAGGCTGTAGGAGGTCTCCCATGACACGTCGCCCAGGAAGACGTCCACCTGGAACCGCTCCTCGACCGCCTGTCGCTGCAGCAGCGCCTCCTCGAACGACTGCCGGAAAGCGGTGATCAGGTCGACGAGGAGGTGGTCGAGCACGGCGCCCGAGGCTACCGCCGGGGCGGCCGGTACGATGTCGGTGTGCCGACCTCGAACCCGTGGCTCGAGCGCCGGGTGATCGCCTACGCCCATCAAGGGGGCGCCTGGGAGGCACCGTCGTCCACGCTGTTCGCCATTCGCCGGGCGATCGAGGCGGGGGCGACCGCCGTCGAGCTCGACGTCCACGCCACCGCCGACGGCGAGCTGGTGGTCTGCCACGATGCCACCGTCGACCGGACGACCGACGGCAGCGGCCCGATCGCCGCCCACACGCTGGCCGAGCTCGAGTCGCTCGACAACGCCTACTGGTTCATACCGGGGGCCGACGTCACCCCGGGCCGTCCGCCGGACGAGTACCCCTATCGGGGGAGGTCGGCCGACGACCCCGACTTCCGGATCGCCACCCTGCGCGAAGTGCTCGAGGCGTTCCCGGGGGTGGTCCTCAACCTCGACATCAAGCAGACGGCACCGGTGGTCGACCCCTACGAGCGGACCCTGGCCGAGCTGCTGGCGGAGTTCGGCCGGCAGGACGACGTCATCGTGGCCTCCTTCCTCGATCCGGCGACCGACGCCTTCCGGGCGGCCGCCCCCGGGGTCCCCACCTCGGCCGGGACCCTGGCCACCGCCGAGTTCTGGCGGGCGGTGCAGGCCGGCGCCGAGCCGCCGATCTTGCCGGCCGTGGCCTTTCAGGTGCCCGAGCGCCAGGGTGACCTGGTGGTGGTGGACGAGCGGTTCGTGGAGGCGGCCCATCGGGCCGGCATGGCGGTGCACGTCTGGACCGTGAACGAGCCCGAGGCCATGGAGCGCCTGCTCGGCCTGGGGGTGGACGGCATCATCAGCGATCTCCCGACGACCCTGGCCGGGGTCCTCGAGCGCCACGGCGCAAACTGGAAGGTCGGCCGGTCAGGAGCCTGAACCCGGTTCCGGACGACCGCCGGCTGGTCCCGCCGGCTGGTCCCGCCGGACGATCACCTGCCGTCGGAGGACCGCCGGCTCAGCCGCGGCCGCAGTTCGGCTTCTTGCCGTGGTTGGCCTTCTTCTTGGTGCGGAGCTTTCGCTTCACGGTTCGCTTCGACATGGGGCACGAGGCTAGCCGCTCGGCCTGATCCCTTCGGGCGCGGGACTAACGTCCCTCGGCGTGGACGGCCGGCTGGGAGCCGAGCCCCTTTGCGGGTGATGCGGACCGCCTGGTTGCTGCGTGAAGGGGACGTGCTGGCGACGGTCGAGATCGCCGAGGGCATGGTCGAGCGGTCCTTGGGGCTCCTCGGACGGGGAACGGCCGAGGGCGCCCTCCTGCTCCGCCGGACCCGCGCGGTGCACACCTTCGGCATGCGGTTCCCGCTCGACGTGGGCTTTCTCGACGACCAGCTCCGGGTGCTCTCGATCCGGCGGGTGCCGGCCTGGCGGATCACCCTGCCCAAGCCGGGCTGTCGGCACGTGCTCGAGGCCCCTGCCGGGTCGTTCGAGCGCTGGTCGCTGGCGCCGGGCGACGTCCTCGAACTGCGAGACGGGCGGTGAGCGATCGGGGTGCCGGCAGGCTGATCCTGGTGGCGACCCCGATCGGCAACCTGGGCGATGTGACCGCCCGGGCGGCCGAGGTGCTGGCGACCGCCGACGTCGTGTGCTGCGAGGACACCCGCCGCACCCGTGCCCTGCTGAGCGCCCTGGGCATCGCTGCGGGCGGGCGGCTGGTCTCGGTGCACGGGCACAACGAGGCGGCGCGGGCGGCCCAGGTGGTCGGTTGGCTGAGCGCGGGACGGACGGTGGCGCTGGTGAGCGATGCCGGGACCCCGGCGGTCTCGGATCCGGGCGCCCGTCTGGTGGCCGCGGCGATCGAGGCGGGCCAGGACGTCACGGTGGCACCGGGGCCCTCGGCCGTGCTCGGGGCGCTGGTGGTGAGCGGCCTCCCGACGGAGCGCTTCTGTGTCGAGGGGTTCCTGCCGCGTCGAGGGGTCGAGCGGCGCACCCGGCTCGAGGCGTTGCGCGTGGAGGAGCGGACGACTGTGCTGCTCGAGTCGCCGCAGCGCCTGGCCGACACCCTCGCCGACCTGGCCGGGGTGATCGGTGCGCGGCCGCTGGCCGTGGTGCGGGAGCTGACCAAGCTCCACGAGGAAGTGTGGCGGGGCGACCTGGTGGAGGCGGCGGCGACGTTCGCCGACCGGGAGGTCCGGGGGGAGGTGGTGGTCGTGCTCGGGGGCGTCCGGGACACCTCCCCACCTTCCGACCAGGAGGTGGCGGCGGCGGTGGCGGCCCGCCTGGCCGAAGGGGCGAGCGTGCGGGACGCCGCCGGGGCGGTGGCCCTCGCCCTCGGTGTGCCACACCGCCGGGCGTACCGGGCGGCGCTGGCGGCACGCGAGGACACCCGGGCCGGGGGCTGAACCGGATCCCGAGCTGCCAGCCAGACCCGAGCTGCCAGCCAGTGCGGCGCGGGCGGGGTGGGCGGGGTGGGGCGGCTCGGGGATGCCGAAGCTCCGTGGCGACGGGAGGGCCCGGCTGGGGAGGGGCGCCGCCGGGTGGTCGGGGCGGTACGCGGCCAAAGGGGGCGCAAGGTCGCCCGGCGACCCGCCGGTACGCTACCGGCCGTGTCGCGCTTCTACCTGACCACTCCGATCTACTACGTGAACGACGCGCCGCACATCGGGACCGCCTACACCACGGTGAACGCCGACGCCCTGGCGCGCTGGCACCGGCTCCTCGGCGACCAGGTCTTCTTCCTGACCGGCACCGATGAGCACGGCGCCAAGATCGCCGAGGCGGCGGCGGCCCACGACATGGCCCCACAGGACTGGACGGATCAGACGGTCAAGCGGTTCGAGGAGTCGTGGGCCCTGCTCGAGATCAGCAACGACGATTTCATCCGGACCACCGAGCCGCGTCACCACAAGGCGGTCCAGCACTTCCTGCAGGCCATCTACGACGCCGGCTACATCTACCCGGGCACCTACTCGGGCCTCTACTGCGTCTCGTGCGAGGACTACTACACCGAGGAGCAGCTGGTGGACGGCCGGTGCCCGATCCACGGCCGGCCGGTGGTCGAGATGGAGGAGCAGAACTACTTCTTCAAGCTGAGCGCCTTCGAGCAACGCCTCCTCGACTGGTACGGGGCCAACCCCGAGTGCGTGCGACCGCTCACCAAGCGCAACGAGGCACTGGGGTTCATCCGGGGAGGCCTGCGGGACATCTCGATCACCCGCACCTCCTTCCGGTGGGGCGTGCCGGTGCCCTGGGACGACGCGCACGTCTTCTACGTCTGGTACGACGCCCTGATCAACTACCTGACGGCCGTCGGTTACTCCGAGGACGACCGCCGGGTGGCCGAGTGGTGGCCGGCCGCACACCACCTGATCGGCAAGGACATCTTGAAGTTCCACTGCGTATGGTGGCCGGCCATGTGCATGGCGGCCGGCGTCGACCCGGCCCCCTCGGTCTTCGTGCACGGCTTCCTGCTCGTGGGGGGCGAGAAGCTCTCCAAGACCCTGCTCGGGCGGTCCGGCACCGACGGTGAGCGCCCCGTGCGGCTCACCGAGATCGCACCGGCCGCGTTGGTGGACGACTTCGGCGTCGACGCCGTCCGGTACCACCTGCTGCGGGACGTGCCCCTCGGCAGCGACGGCGACTTCTCCTACGAGGGCATCGTGGCCCGCTACAACGCCGACCTGGCCAACAACCTCGGCAACCTCGCCCAGCGGGTGGCGACCGTCGTCGGCTCCAAGTGCGGTGGCGTCGGCCCGGCGCCCGGGCCGGCGGAGGGCAACCGGCTCGCCGAGGCGGCGTCCGTGGCGTTGGAGGCGGCCTCGGGCGCCTGGGAGCGCGTCGCCCCCCACGAGGCGCTCGAGGCGACGTGGCGGTTGATCGGTGCCGCCAACGCCGAGCTCGAGGCGGCCGAGCCCTGGAAGGCCGATCCCGGCCCCGAGGTCGACCGGGTGCTCGGCAACGCCCTCGAGGTCCTGCGGATCGTGTCCCTGCTGGCCTGGCCGGCGGTGCCGTCGGGCGTCACCGAAATATGGCGCCGCCTCGGGCTGTCCGGCGGTCCCGGCGACTGCCGCCTGCCGGCCGACGCCGCATGGGGGGGCTACCCGGGCGGCCTGCGGGTCGAGAAGGGCAGCCCGCTCTTCCCCCGTCACCGCCCCTGAACCGGTGGCGGGCGTGACCGTGTTCGGGGGGACGACCCTCGACTGGTTCGACTCCCACAGCCACCTGCAGGACGAGTACCTGCCGGGCGGGCCGGCCGGTGGTGGGCCGAGGAAGGGTGCGGCCGGTGGTGGGCCCACCGAGGGTGCTCCGCCCGCGGTCGGACCGGGGGGCGCCGTCGGCGGGGTGCTGGCCCGTTGCGCGGAGGCCGGCGTCCACCGCACCGTCTGCATCGGGACGGACGCCACCACCTCCGCCCAGGCGCTGTCGTTGGCGGCCGACGCCCGTCAGGGTCGTCTGGGCCCGGCGGTCCCCCAGGTGTGGGCCACCGTCGGGCTCCATCCACACGAGGCGTCGGCCGGCACGGTCGACGTGGAGGCCCTGCTCGCCGCGGTGATCGATCGGGCCGACGGCTCCC
>DAHUYA010000065.1 GCA_027315445.1 Acidimicrobiaceae bacterium
AAGGTCACGCTCGACCGCACCCCGCCCGAGCTGGCGGCGGACATCATGGAGCAGGGCATCGTGCTCACCGGGGGCGGGGCGCTCCTCCACGGGCTCGACTCGCGCCTGCAGCACGAGACCGGCATGGCGATCGTGGTCGCCCGAGACCCGCTCAACTGCGTGGCGGTCGGGAGCGGCCAGTGCCTCGAGGAATTCGATGCCCTGAAGCGGGTGCTCATCACGTCGTCATCCCGCTAGGCACCGGGAGCCTGCTCACGGGTGGCCAGACCCAGGCGTTCGCGTCGGACGCTCACCACCGTGCTCATCCTGGTGCTCCTGTCCCTGTCGGTGATCACCCTCGACCAGAGCGGTCGGACGCACCACCTGACCTCGGGCATCAAATCCCTGGCCAGCGACATCTTCTCGCCCATCCGATCGGGGGTGAACGCCATCCTCGACCCGATCGGCAACGTCTTCGCCGGCGTCGTGCACTACAACTCGGTGGTGGCCGAGAACCACGAGCTGCAGCAGGCGCTGGCCCGCCTCCGGCTCCGGGACGACGCCCGGGGGTACCAGCTCCGCCAGTTGACCGAGCTGCAGCAGCTGCTGGCCGAGAACCGGCTGCCGTACCTCCAGCAGCTGCCAACGGTCCTGGCCCAGCAGACCCAGATCGGCAACACCAACTTCGCCGCCACCATCGACATCGACAAGGGCCGTGACGACGGGGTGGACGTCGGGATGCCGGTGATCGGGGCGGGGGGCCTCGTGGGCCAAGTCACGTTCGCCGCCCACCACACGGCCACGGTGACCCTGATCACCGACGGCTCCTCCAAGGTGGGGGTGAGCTTCGGGAAGGGGAACGCCTACACCGCGACCCTCGACGGCCAGGGGCCGAGCGGCGCCCTCACTGCCGACTTCGTGCTGCCGGGCACCCCGGTCCGCCGGGGCGAACGGATGTACACCAACAACCTTGCGGGCAACGACTTCCCGGGCGGGATCCCGGTCGCCTACGTGACGGGCGTCCGGACGCCGCCCGGTGCCAGCCAGGAGACCGTGGACGTCAAACCGCTCGCCAATCTCGGCGCCTTGAGCTACGTCGAGGTCGTGCAATGGAGCCCGTCACCGTGACCGCCCGGAGCCGGTTCCGACTGGTGCTGGTGGTCGCCCTCTTCGTGGTGGTGCAGGAGACGGTCGCGGTGAAGCTGCGCATCGCCGGCTTCCACCCCGAGCTCATGCTGCTCGTGCCGATCGCCGCCGGCATGGTCACCGGGCCCCGCGAGGGGGCGATCGCCGGGTTCCTGGCCGGTATCGCCATCGACCTGCTGCTGCCGACCCCGTTCGGCCTGACCGCCCTCGTCGGCTGCCTGACCGGGGTGGCGGTCGGCCGGGCCACCGGCTCGCTCACCCGCGAGGTGCGGTGGGTCCCGATGCTGGTCGCGCTCGCGGCGAGCGCCGGCGCGGTCATGCTGTACGCCGTGCTTGGGGCGGTCCTCGGCCAGGAACAGTTCCTGCGGGTCAACCTGGCCGGTCTGGTGCTGGTGGTGGCGCTGGTCAACGCCGTCCTCGCGCCGGCGGCCCAGCGCGTGGTCCGCTGGGCCCTCGGACCAGGGGGCGAGACCCGGCTGGCGTCGGGGAGCGCCTGGTGAGGCGCCGCTCCCTCCGGCACCCCCTGCGGGGGGACCGCCGCTACCCGAGGCCGGCACGCCGGCCCCGTAGGTCGGGTCGCCCTGGGAGGGTCCACCAGCCCCGGATGCGGCCCCGCCGGCAGGTGAGCGTGGTCGGTCTGGTGGCCTCGCCCGAGGACCAGCCGTCCCGTCCGAGCCTCCGTCTCCAGGTGGTCGGCCTGGTCGTCCTGGCCCTGTTCGCGGTGATGGTGCTGCGCCTGTGGGCGCTGGCGGTGATCGACCACTCGAACTACGTGGCGGCGGTCAGCCGGAACGAGGTCCGTGACATCACGGTGCCGGCTCCGCGCGGCCTGATCGTCGACCGCCACGACACGGTGCTGGCCGGCAACCAGGTGCAGTGGCAGATCGTCCTCTCTCGGGCCGAGGCGACGCTCGATCCGAGCATCATCGGATCGGTGGCGGCGCTGGTCGGGGTGACCCCGACCCAGATCGAGCAGGACCTCAACGACTCGCAGTACAGCCCCTACGAGCCGGTGCCGGTGCTCACCGGGGCCTCGATGTCGACCGTCGAGTGGCTCGAGTCCCACCAGTCGCAGTTCCCCGGGGTGAGCGTGCAGCAGGTGAGCGTGCGCACCTACCCCCAGAACCAGCCGGGCGGACAGCCGGTGGCCACCCCGGTGCTCGGCTACGTGAGCCCGATCTCGGCGGCCGAGCTCAAGGCGAACCCCGGCTACAGCCAGGCCAGCCAGTTCGGCCAGACGGGCCTCGAGAACGAGTACCAGCAGTACCTGAGGGGCACCGCCGGCCTGAAGCGGGTCGCCGTCAACCCCCAGGGCCAGGAGGTGGGCACCGTCTCGCAGACCCCGCCCAAGCCGGGTGACACCCTGGTCACCAACATCGACCTCGGGCTGCAGCAGGCGGTCGAGAACGCGCTCTACCAGGACATCCTGAACGACCGCAGGACCTTCGACCCGGTGGCCGGTCAGTACCCGACGGCCAACGACGCGGCGGCGGTGGTGCTGAACGCCCACAACGGCCAGGTGCTGGCCCTGGCCTCGTACCCGACCTACGACCTCAGCGAGTGGGTGGGCGGCATCTCGCAAGCCCAGTACAGCCAGCTCTCCTCCACCTGCCAGACGATCTCGACCACCACGGGCTGCCCGCTCCTCGACTACGCCATCGACGGCCTCTACACCCCGGGGTCGACCTTCAAGCTCAACACGGCTACCGCCGCGCTCGACGACGGGCTCATCAACGGCAGCACGCAGGTGAACGACACCGGAAGCTTCACGGTGCCCAACTGCCACGGGGGCGGGCGCTGCACGTTCCACGACGCCGAGGCGGTCGGAGCCGGTCTCGTCAACGTGAGCACGGCGCTCACCATCTCGGACGACTACTTCTTCTACAACCTGGGCTACCTCTTCTACACCGACCCCAATCCGGCGCTCCGGCTGGGCATCCAGCAGACCGCGGCCGCCTACGGCCTCGGCCGCCCCACCGGGATCGACCTGCCGGGCGAGGCGTCGGGCCAGGTGGACGGCCCGGCCCTGCGGGCCGCCCAGCACAAGGCCGACCCTAAGGCCTTCCCCTTCGGGACCTACTACGTCGGCGACAACCTCGAGATGGCCTTCGGGCAGGGGGAGACCCTCATCACCCCCGTGCAGGAGGCCACGGCCTACGCGACCTTCGCCAACGGCGGGACCCGGTACCAGCCGCAGGTGGTCAACACCATCGTCGGTCCGTCCGGCAATGTGGTCAAGCAGTTCACCCCCAAGGTGATGGGGCACGTGAGCCTGCCCCCCTCGACCTACCAGCCGATGCTGGCGGGTTTCACGGGCGTCGTGCAGCAGCCGTCCGGGCTCGCCTACGGCACTTTCCAGCAGTACGGCCACTTCCCCGAGAGCTCGTTCCCGGTGGCCGGCAAGACCGGGACGGCCGACACCAACAGCGGCGAGCCGAATGCCTGGTTCGTCGGCTTCGGGCCGACCAATGCCGCCCAGAGCGAGCCCGAGTACGTGGTCGCCGTCGTGGTCGACCACGGTGGCTACGGTGCGGCGGCGGCGGCCCCGGCGGTGGCCCAGATCTTCAACTACCTCTACGCCAACCCGGTCCAGCCCGCGCAGCTGCCCACCGCCACCCACCAGCCCACCACCACCGCCCCCCTCCACCGCCCCGCCGGCCGGCACCCCACCGCCACCCACCACGACGACCACCACCACCGCCCCCAAGGCCACCACCGCCCCCAAGCCCACGACCACCACCACCAGGCCCAGGGGCTGAGCGGCCCAGGGGCCGACCGCGCCGGATGGGAGCCGGTGGGCCGGGCCCGTAGAGTGGCGACCCGAGATGGAATCGCTTTGGCCGAGGATCGAACCCCTCCTCGACGGGGTGGCCAAGCCAGCCCGCTACATCGGGGGGGAGCAGGGTGCCCGCCGGCCGGTCCACGGCCAGGGCCGGGTGTCCTGGCTGCTCTGCTACCCCGACACCTACGAGATCGGGTTGCCCAACCAGGGCCTGCAGATCCTCTACGAGCTGCTGAACGACCGGCCCGACGCCCTGGCCGAGCGGACCTACGCCCCCTGGGTCGACATGGAGGCGGCCATGCGGGCGGCCGGCATCCCCCTGTTCTCGGTCGAGGGCCACCTGCCGGCGGGCAGCTTCGACGTCCTTGCGTTCAACCTGTCGGCCGAGCTCGTCTACACGAACGTCCTGAACCTGCTCGACCTGGCGGGCCTTCCGGTGCGCTCGGCCGACCGCCGCCCCGCCCAGCCCCTGGTCTTGGCCGGCGGGCACTGCGCCTTCAACCCCGAGCCGCTGGCCGACTTCGTCGACGCCTTCGTGCTGGGCGACGGGGAGGAGGTGGTGGGGGAGATCACAGAGGTGCTGGCCGCCGCCGACCCCCCGGCCGGTCGGGCGGAGGTGCTGCGCCGGCTGGCCGGGATCGAGGGCGTCTACGTCCCGTCGCTCTACCGGCCGCGCTACGAGGCGGGACGCCTGGTGGCGACCGAGCCGATCGACGACGCCGCTCCGGACCGGGTAGGGAAGCGGACGGTGGCCGACCTGGCCGACTGGCCGTACCCCCGCCGACCGCTGGTCCCTCTCACCGAGGTGGTGCACGACCGGCTGAACGTCGAGGTCTTCCGGGGGTGCACCCGGGGCTGCCGGTTCTGCCAGGCCGGGATGATCACCCGCCCGGTCCGGGAGCGGCCGGCCGAGCAGGTGGACCGGATGGTGCGCGAGGGTCTCGAGTGGACCGGCTACGACGAGGTGGCGCTCACCTCGCTCTCGACCGCCGACTTCTCGGGGATCGAGGACACCGTCCGGCGGGTCATCGAGGACCCCCGCCACGGTGAGCGGGTGTCGGTCAGCCTGCCCAGCCTGCGGGTGGACGCCTTCACCGTGGGCACCGCCGCCCAGATCCAGAGGGTGCGGCGCACCGGTCTGACGTTCGCACCCGAGGGCGGCACCTGGCGGATGCGGCAGGTGATCAACAAGCTCATCCGCGAGGAGGACCTCTACCGGGCGGTCGACGCCGCCTTCGGCCAGGGCTGGCGCCGGGTGAAGCTCTACTTCCTGCTCGGCCTGCCGACCGAGCGTGACGAGGACGTCCTGGGCATCGCCGAGCTCGGCGCCCGCTGCGTGGCCATCGGCCGCCGCTACCACTCCTCGGTCACCGTGGTGGCCTCGGTCGGCGGGTTCGTCCCCAAGCCCCACACGCCGTTCCAGTGGTTCGGACAGGACACGGTGGCCGAGCTGCGCCGGAAGGTCCACCTGCTCAAGGACGCCGGTCGGGGCACCCGAGGGCTGACCATCCGCTGGCACGACCCCGAGGCCTCGGCGGCCGAGGGCATCGCCAGCCGGGGGGACCGGCGGATCGGGGCCGTCGTCGAGCGGGTCTGGCGGGCCGGCGGCACCTTCCAGGAGTGGTCGGAGCGATTCGACCTCGCCCTGTGGGAGGAGGCGCTGGCCGCCGAGGGCCTCTCCCTCGAGGAGACCGTCCACCGTCACCGGGCCGAGGACGAGGTGCTGCCGTGGGACCACCTCTCGGCCGGCCTGCACCGCGACTTCCTCTGGGACGACTGGCAGGACGCCCTGGCCGGCTCGGGGGTGGAGGACTGCCGGTGGACCCCGTGCTACGACTGCGGCGCCTGCACCGGGTTCGGGCTCGAGCACGTGGTGGCGTCCCCCACACCCCCAGCCGGGGGCAGCCAGGGGACGGGCCAGGACCTCTCGACCGGCGGCCGGGTGCCGGTGGAGCTGGTGCCCGCGCGGCGCGGGTGAGCGCGGCCGCCGCCGAGCGGGTCCGCTTCCGGTACGCCAAGGGGGGGAGGATCCGCTTCACCAGCCAGCGTGACGTGGCCCGGATGTGGGAGCGGGCGCTCCGACGCTCCCGGCTCCCGGTGGCCTGGTCGGAGGGTTTTTCGCCCCGTCCGCTGCTGAGCTTCGGGTTGGCCCTGCCCACCGGGTGCGAGTCGCTCGGGGAGTACCTCGACGTCCGGCTCGACCCGGCCGGGGATGTCCCGTCGGACCTGACGGGGCTGTCCGGCCAGCTCACCGACCTCCTGCCCGAGGGCATCGAGGTGCAGGCCGCGGCCCGCCTCGGGGAGGTCGGGGGATCGCTGCAGCAGGAGGTAACATCCTGCGACTGGGAGATGGAGGTGTCCGGGGTGTTGGCAGAGGAGCTGGCGACGCGAGTCGGACGGCTGCTCGCCTCCCCGAGCGTCCCGATCCGCCGGGAGCGCAAGGGCCGCCCGGTGGAGGACGACCTCCGGCCGGCGGTCCGCTCGCTGGCGCTCCTGGTGGACCCCGTGCACGGTTCGCCGGGGGGCGGCGTCGCTCGGATCAGCGCCGAGCTGGCCACCCACCCGCGGGGGGTCCGGCCCAAGGAATTGCTGGAGGGGCTCGGCACCGACCTGGTACTGGTCCGAGCCTGTCGAACGCACCAATGGATCGAGCGCGACGGCTCCCGCTGGGAGCCGCTCGACCCGGGTGGCCGGGTGCCACCCGGCGCCGACGCGCCGCACGCCCAGGAGCGTGCCTCTTGAGAACGCTAAGGAGGGACCTCCCTCATGCCCGAGTCGGAGAACG
>DAHUYA010000077.1 GCA_027315445.1 Acidimicrobiaceae bacterium
GCCTGCACGCCCCGGGACCCGTAGGCCTTCACCGCACCGGTCGAGCAGCCGAGCTCCCGGGCCACCTCGCGCTCGCTCCAGTCCGCCAGGTATCGCAGGACCAGCACCTGCCGCTGACGTCGGGGCAGCGCGCGCAGGGCCCGGGCAAGGTCGAGGCGCTCGGCCGCGTGCTCGTCGGTCGCACCCGCCCCGCCGACCCCGAGGACGGGGGCGCGCCGGCGGCGTCGGTACTGGTCGATGGCGAGGTTCACCGACACCCGGACGACCCAGCCGTGGGGCCGGGACGCCAGCCGCGCCCAGCGCAGGACGGTACGGGCCAGCGCCTCCTGGGCGACGTCCTCGGCGTCGCCCCGATCGCCCAGGACCCGGAACGCCACCTGGTAGGACAGGGCGTAGAGCTCGGGGAACGCGGCAGAGAACCCCTCCTCCGAACCTGTGCCGGCCCCGCCGGCCTGTGGCCGGTGCTCGCCCACGCGCCCCTCCCGGAAACGGACCCTACCGTCGGGTCCCCTCTTTCTCACGTGCCAGGCGGCCCGAAGGTTGCCCGGCACCGCGGCGTGGACCCGACCTGGCGGGGCGGCGCCTCGCGGTCTCGGTGCTTGCGTCGGGCGCCTGCCCCCTCGCTACGGGGTCCCAGGTGGCCGGCCGACCGGCCGATGCCCGGACCGGCCGAGTGGGGCGGTTCAGGAGCCCGGCAGCGCCCCGTAGGCGGCTTCCTGCAGCGCCACGTGGACCGCCGGCGGCCGGGGATCGTCGAAGAGCCGCTGGGTCAGGACGATCACCGTCATGTCCCTGGCCGGGTCCACCAGCCATGAGGTCCCGAGGCCACCGTCCCAGCCGAAGCTCCCGGCCCGCGGGCCCTCGACCGCAACGGCCTGGCAGAAGCCCCAGCTCCGCCGGTCGAGGAAGACGCCCACGTCGTCCGTCCGCTGGGACGGCGACAGCTGGTCGGTGGTCATCAGCGCCACCGCGTCGGGCGAGAGGACCGGGTCCCCCTGGCGCAGGAACATGCGGGCGAAGGCCAGCAGGTCGTCGACCGTCGACACCAGGCCGGAGGCGGCGTCCGCGAAGACCGGGGGACGGGACCACTGCCCGTCGGGAGGGTCCCACACCCTCAAGCCGTCGGGGGTGGCCGCGTAGGCAGTGGCCAGCCTGGTCGGGTCGGGGGCCCAGAAGGCGGTCTGCCCCATCCCGAGGGGCTCGAACAGGCGGGTGCGCAGCACGTCGGCCAGCGCAAGGCCGGTCGCCCGGGCCACCAGCACCCCGAGGACCGAGGCACCGGTGTGGTACAACCACCGGCGGCCCGGATGGTCGATCAGCGGCAGCTCGCCGAGCGCCACCCTCCAGGTGTCGGGATCCGCCCGGGACGCCGGGTCGGGAGGACCCAGGGTGGCCAACGGCCCCGCCTCGATCGCCCGCACAACCGGCCAGGGCTCGGGGGCCGAGAACATGGCGGCCGCGATCCCCAACCCGAAGGTGAAGGTCAGCAGGTCACGGACGGTGATCGCCCGCGCCGCCGGCTCGGTGTCGTTGAGCGGGCCGTCGGGCCGTCGCAGCACCCGGCGGTCGGCCAGCTCGGGCAACCACTCCTCCACCGGCGCCTCCAACGAGAGAAGTCCGTCCCGGACCAGCACCATGGTCGCCGCCCCGACCACCAGCTTGGAGGTGGAGGCGATCCGGAAGAGGGAGTCACGCGCCGTCGCCGTCCCACCCACCGCCAGCGTGCCGCGCACCTCGACGTGCGCCTGATCGCCCCGCGCCACCAGCGCCACCAGGCCCGGCACCTTGTCGTCACCCACGTGCTGGGCGGCGACGGCGGCGAACCGCTCGAGACCCTCGTCGGTCAACGGCTCAGGCATCGGGCCGGCCCTCGTTCGCCTCCCTCGGAGTGCCCGGACGAGCCGAGGATCGAGGCGGCCGACCGGGTGGCCTCACCCGTCCAGGTGCAGCGGGAGGCCGAACGCCGGGAACAGCCGCTCGGGATGGAGGATGTTCAGGAAGAAGTTCATGGCCTCGATGCGACCGTCGACGACCTCCACGATCTGCAGGGCCCACGGCGCGTGACCGCCGGCAGGGTCCGGGCGGTACTGGCCGAAGGCCGGGCACCCGTTGGCCGTGGTGGGCAGCAGCCGGGAGCCACGGCAGCCGCTGGGGCCGGGCTGCACCATCCACCGGCCGATGTTCACTGCGCCCTGGAGCCACATGGCGAACGGCGGCATCGACTGCACCGCGTCCTCGTGGAGGAGGGCGACCAGTCGCTCGATGTCGTACCGCTCGAAGGCGTCCACGTAGCGCTCGAGCAGCTCGGCGTCGGTCTCGTCGAGAGGCCGCGGGCGTGCCTCCCCGGGCAGTGCGCCGAGGGTGGCCCGGGCCCGCTGCAGGGCGCTGTTGACCGCGTCCGTGCTGGTGCCGAGCAGCTCGGCCACCTCGGACGCCTGCCAGCGGAGCACCTCACAGAGGATGAGCGACGCCCGCTGCCGGGGCGGCAGGTGCTGCAGCGCGGTGACGAAGGCCAGCCGGACCGACTCGCGATAGGCGGCCACGTCCGCCGGGTCACCGTGCTCGGGGCCGGCCACGCCGTCGGCGATCGGCGTCACCCAGGTGGCCTCGGGGTGCAGGGGCCCGAGATGTGACTCGTCGGGAGGCGACGAGGGGCCCATCTCCATGGGCCGGGCCCGCCGCTGCACGTGGCGATGCATGTCGATGCAGACGTTGGTGGCGATCCGATACAGCCACGAGCGGACGCTGGCGCGGCCCTCGAACTCACCGGCATGACGCCAGGCGCGGATCATGGTCTCCTGCACCGCGTCCTCCGCCTCGAACCCCGAACCGAGCATCCGGTAGCAGTAGCCGGTCAGCTCACGGCGGTAAGGCTCGAGGTCGAGCTCCACAGTCGGAGCGCTGCCCACGGCCACGGCAGGCGATCCTACCGACCGTTCGGGCGAGAGGACCGGTGGCATCTGTCAGGACCGGCGCTCGAGGAGCCGGCCGGAGCTTGTGCGTGCCGTCACCGAGCGCCATGAAGGGGCCCGCAGGGGAGGGCCGCCGATGGCGCCGCGCACCTCGATCCACCCGGGGAAGACGGCATCGCGACCCGGCGATCGTCGCGCCAGGCTGACCGACCCGAATCGGCCGTCTTGGCAGGGAACGGCTCCTCGGGCATGCTCGCGGCAGCACAGGAGGAGCGACACCTTGGCAAATCCGTGGTTCGAGACAGTGGCGATCGCCCAGAAGCGGGCCGGGCGGCGGCTCCCCAGCTCCGTCTACGGCGCCCTCGTCGCCGGGTCGGAGCGCGGCGTGACCTCCGCCGACAACATCGGCGCCTTCGACGAGATCGGACTCCTGCCCCTGGTGGCCGACCTCCCGCCCACCCGCGAGCTGGCGACCACCGTGATGGGCCAGGAGATCGCCCTGCCGGTGGTGATCTCCCCCACCGGGGTGCAGGCCGTCCACCCCGACGGGGAGGTGGCCGTGGCCCGGGCCGCCGCGGCCCGGGGAACCGCCATGGGGCTCAGCTGCTTCGCCTCCAAGCCGGTGGAAGAGGTGGTGGCAACCAACCCGAAGACCTTCATCCAGACCTACTGGTGCGGCACCCGCGACGACATGGTCCGCCGCCTCGAGCAGGCGAGGACGGCCGGGGCGGTCGGAGCCATCGCCACCCTCGACTGGACGTTCTCCCACGGACGCGACTGGGGCAGCCCGGTCATCCCCGAGACGCTCGACCTGCGCACGATGCTGCGCCTCGCCCCCCAGGCCCTCTCACGCCCTCGCTGGCTGATGAGCTGGCTCCGCCACGGGCACCTGCCCGACCTGGGCGTCCCCAACATGGCCCGGGCCGACGGGTCCGTGCCCACCTTCTTCGGAGCCTACGGGGAGTGGATGGGCACCCCCAAGCCGACCTGGGAGGACATCGCATGGCTGCGGGCGCAGTGGGAGGGCCCGTTCATGCTCAAGGGAGTGATGCGGGTCGACGACGCCAAGCGGGCCGTCGACGCCGGTGTCACCGCCATCTCGGTCTCCAACCACGGCGGCAACAACGTCGACAGCTCGCCGGCGACCATCCGGGTGCTGCCGGCCATCGCCTCGGCCGTGGGCTCGTCGGTCGAGGTGCTGCTCGACGGCGGCGTCCGGCGGGGCAGCGACGTGGTGAAGGCCCTCGCGCTGGGCGCCCGGGCGGTGATGATCGGACGCGCCTCCCTGTGGGGCCTGGCGGCCAACGGGCAGGCCGGGGTGGAGAACGTCCTCGACATCCTCCGCAACGGCATGGACTCGACGCTGCTCGGCATCGGGCGGGCCTCGGTGCACGAGCTCACGTCGGCCGACGTCGTCGTTGGTCCGGACTTCACCCGTCCCTGACCGCCCCGCCGGAGCACGACGCCGGCTGACCGCTGCACCGCTGGACCGCAGCCCGGCCGGAGCGCCGTGTCGGCAGGCCGCACCGGTTCGTGATCGCCCACTGCCCATGGGCTTGGACGATCACACGTCGAAGCGCACGACACCCCTGATGTTCGTGCCGGCCGCCAGGTCGTCGTAGCCGGCCTGCACTTGGTCGAGGCTGTACTCCCTCGTGACCAGCTCGTCCACCTGCAGCAGACCCTGGGCGTGCATTCGCAGGAGATTCGGGACCTGCACGCGGGGGCTGGTCGAGCCGAAGACCGTCCCCAGCACCGATTGGTTGAACATGGCCAGGTTGAACAGGTTGAGCTGGACGTCCATCTGGGAGAACGGGGCGATGGCGGTGCACACGATGCGGGCGTCCTTGGAGCCGAGTGCGCAGGCTGGCGCGAGCATGTCGCCGGTGAGGATGCCCGGGGTCAGGATCACCACGGCGGCCATCCGACCCTCGGTCAGCTCGGGGATCAAGAAGGCCGCTTCCTGCATGGAGGCCGCCGAGTGGGTGGCCCCCAGGTTCTTGGCGTTCTCGAGCTTGAACGGCAAGGGGTCCACCACGACGATGTGCCGGGCCCCGGCGATCCGGGCGCCCTGGAGTGCCCCCGAGCCGACGCCGCCGCACCCGACCACCACCACCGTCTCGCCCGGCCGCACCTTGGCCCGGTCGACCGCCGAGCCGAAGCCGGTGGAGATGCCGCAGCTGATCAGGGCCGCCGCCCGCATCGAGGCGCCCGGGTCGATCTTCACCAGCGACGCCTGGTGGCAGACCATCGTCTCGGCGAAGGTGCCCAGCTGGGTCATCCGGTTGAGGTTCTGACCGCCCAGGCGGTAACGCCAGGTGCCGTCTGCGATGGAGGGACCGGCCAGGGTCGACATCCCGAGGTCACAGAGATGTTGACGGCCCGAGGCGCACCAGAAACAGGTGCCGCAGGCCGGGATGAAGGCCACCGCGACGTGGTCGCCGACCGCCAAGCCATCCACCTCCGGACCCACGGCGGTGACCACGCCGGCGCCCTCGTGGCCGCCGACGACGGGGAACATGCTGTCAACCCCGAAGAACCCGAGCACTTCAGGCGGCGCGCTGATGTCCCCGCTGCGAAGGTGCTCGTCGGAGTGGCACATGCCGGCCCACGCCATCTGGACCTGCACCTCGTGGGCGACCGGCGGATCGACGTCGATCTCCTCGACCTTCCACGGCTCCTCGAGCCCCGTGCAGACCGCAGCCCTGACCTTCATGATGACGTCCTTTCGGTGGACCTTCGACACGACCGCCGGCGTCGAGACTACTTCGGCACTCTTGCCGGTTCCCCTCGGTCCACCGGGCGGATCGATCCGCCCGGCCCTCGGCGGCGCACCACGGCGCACCACGGCATTGCCGTGGTGCTCGCCAGGGAAGCCCGGGTTGGCGCGGGGAGGGAGGGGACGGGGGCCCGGAGGCGGACAAGTTCGCGGGGAGCCCGTATCTGTCGCGTCCGGGTGCCGGTCTGTTCGGTCGGTCCCTGCCGACAGGGACGGTCGTCACACCCGTCACCGAACCGATTTCGGCACCCGGCCATGAGAAACTGAGTCCCGATGGAAGCCCTGCTCAACCCGACGAACCTGGTCAGCTCGCTCGGATACGTCGCGATCTTCCTGCTCAGCGTCGCCCAGTCCTGCTGCATCCCCACGTCCTCGGAGCTGACCCTCGGATTCGCCGGCGCCCTCGCCGCCACCGGACACCTGAACCTCGTCGAGGTGATCCTGACCGGGGCGGCCGGTGAGGTGGTCGGGGCGTACGTGGCCTGGGTGATCGGGCGAACCGCGGGCCGCGCCATCGTCGACCGCTACGGCAGGTTCATCCTGCTCACCCCGCACGATCTCGACCGGGCCGAGGCCTGGTATGCCCGCCATGGGCGCTGGGGGGTCCTGGGGGGACGCCTCGTCCCGGTGATCCGGAACTTCGTCGCCCTCCCGGCGGGGGTGGCCGAGGTCCCCCCCGTCCGCTTCGGGCTGCTCACCGCGATCGGCAGCCTGATCTGGGACGGGGCCATGGCGGGCATCGGCTACGGGCTCGGTGCCCGCTGGCACGCCATCGTGCACGCCTTCAGCGACGCCGGCTACGTGTTGGGAGCCCTGGCGGCCGTGGCCATCGTGCTGCTGATCGCCCACCGGTGGCGCTCCTACGGCACGCAGATGGCCGCCATCCAGGCGTCGCACCAGGCCCAGGTGGCCGCCGGCGTGCGGGGCGGGGAGGGCGGGATGGGCGATACCCGCCTGCTACCCGGTCCACCCGCGTGGGCGATCGGCGAGGGCACGGCCACCCAGGTGGCCGAACCATCGGCTCTCCAGGACGCCGTCCCACAGATGAGGAACCCGCGAGAGGAGCTCACCGCCCTGATCGGCCGGCTGGCCGAACCGGGAACCGGGGTCGGCGAGCGCAATGGTCCGGCGGCGAACGAGCGGCTCACCGCCGCCGCCGCCGCCGTCCTGTTCGTGCTGCTGTTCGCCGAGGGCCTGACGTTGGTGCGTATCGGGAGCATGGTGACCCTGCACGTGGTGCTCGGCCTGGTCCTCGTGCCGCCGGTCCTCGTCAAGATGGCCAGCACCGGCTGGCGGTTCGTCCGCTACTACACCGGCCATCCCGACTATGTCCGCAAGGGTCCCCCCAAGGCCCTGCTGCGCCTGCTGGCGCCCTTCCTGCTCCTCACCACCGTGGTGCTGTTCGCCTCGGGCATCGCCCTCGTCGTCATCCACCACCCGTACGGCTGGCTCTACGTCGTGCACCGCTACGACTTCATCCTGTGGTTCGCCATCATGGTGGTGCACGTTCTCGCCTACATGTGGCGGGTACCCGGAGTCCTGCGCCGCGACGTCAGCTCGCGGCGGCTCTATCGGAGCACCAGCCCACGCGGGCGACTGTTGAGGCTCTGGCTCACCACCGGCTCGATACTGATCGGTGTGGCGCTGGCCGCGGTGCTCTGGCCCTCCATCGCGGCCCAGGTCCACACCTTCTTCAGAGTGCACTGACCGGTCCCCGACGGACAGGGGTTCTGGCCGGCGGCGAGCCGACGCTCGACCGAGGGATCCGAGAGCCGAGCGGAGCGTCGACTGCGGTGCCGACGTTGGTTCCGCCGGCGGTCGACCTTGACGGTTCCTCCGTTCGGTCTTGGCTAACGTGTGCGCCATGATCGTCGATCACCTGGACCTGAGCACCACCGAGTTCGCAGCAGGCACCGGCTGGGCCATCAGGCCTGAGGGTGCCTGCAAGGGCGACGTCTGTGTACCGCTGGACGCCGATCCCTTCGATCCGCTCGACACTTGCCGGAAGCTCGGCATGGCCGTGGTCCACGATCTGGAGATGGGCACCTGGGCCATCGGGCCGGAGACCCTGCGTGGCCGTGCGCTCGCTTCTGCCGAGGCGCCGGAGCTCGAGCTCCCGACGCTGGACGGTGCGGGGTTCCGGCTCAGCTCACGTCGAGGCGAGAAGATCGCGATCGTCGCCTGGGCTCCCTACTGAGGCTGTCGATGGGACCTGCCCGGGTGGCAGGCACTGTGGGAAGACCTGAACCCTCTCGGACTCGAGATCGTCGACGTCTGCCTCGAGATGGGCGGGCCCGAGATCGCCAGGCCGTTCGTGACGGAGGCCGGCTCGACGCACCCGTCCCTCATCGACCGGAGCCACCGACTCGATGCCCTCTTCGGTGTGACGAACGTGCCGCAGGTCATATGGATCGATGAGACCGGCACGATCGTCCGCCCGCCTCATCGAGGCTCGCCCATGCCGGTCGGGGCGGGTGCCCTGCGAATAGTGGAGATGATCGGCGGGTTGGAGGAGCGGGAAGCGTATGTTGCCGAGCTCCGAGATTGGGTGGTGAACGGCGCCGAGAGTCGGTACGCGCTGGCCCCGGACGAGGTGGTCGAACGATCACGCCCCCGCTCGACGTCGGTGTCGGAGGCAACTGCGCACTTCGAGTTGGCACAGCACTTCTGGCGGCTCGAGGGTCTCACCGAGCGCGTGATCCGGCATTTCAACATGGCCCACGAGCTTCAGCCGGACAACGTCACCTTCAAGCGACAGGCCTGGTCCGCTCTGGCAGTCGAGCGCTTCGGCGACCAGGACGAGTGGACGCGGTTCCGTCAGGCGCCGGTTGAAGGCGAGGACTGGCCGTTCGTGTCGGATTTCAACCAGGACATCGACCTGATCATGGGAAGAGAGGCCTGAGCCGCCACGAGACGGTTCTTGCTCGATGCGATCGAGCACCGAGGCCAGCACTTCACGATCCTGCGCAACGGGAGAGCGATCGCCGAGCTCGAGCCAACGAGTCGGAGGCGTGGCAGGGACGTCAAGGACTGGGAAGCGCCGTGCAGCCCGATTCGACTTCGTGGAGGACGTGGTCCGAACTCTCGACGTCGGGGACGACGACATCGCAATCGCTGAGGCGCACGCTCAGCTCCTTGTCGCATTCCGATCGCGGGGTGGGCCCCGAGGCGCTCACGATCTGATCATCGCGGCACGCGCCCTTGCGACCGATCGAGAGGTCGTGAGCGCCGGCAGCCCCGCGCCTTTCGCGATCTACCCAGAGTCAGAACTCGCACCATTGGGTCGCGTTGAGCCACTGGCACCATGGCGGCCGTCGGTGGTGCGCCATCAGGGCGACCCGATCGGGCGGTACGGGCGGTGCTCACGATCTGGTGTGCATCTGGGCGGGGCGCGACACCAGCACCAACAGTCCTGGTCCCGTGGTTCGAGAAGTTGAGGACGACCAACCCGAGTCACTCGCCAGCTTGGTGGGGCCGGTGGGGATCGAACCCACGACCGAGGGATTATGAGTCCCCTGCTCTGACCACTGAGCTACGGCCCCGTGATGGGTCCGCGCCGGCCCCACCCGGGTCGGACTCGGACCCCCCACCCATTGACGCACGAGCCTACGCGGGCCGGCGCGTCGGTTCGGGTAGGGTTTCGGAGGGGTAAGGGCCGATGCGCCACCCGGCCGGTCCGGTGCCCGCACGGAGGGGTGCGCATGCGACCTTGGTACGGCCCGGACTTCCGTCGTCGCCCAGTCGCTCGTTGGGCCGTGATCACCGTCTTCTCGGTGGTCGCCCTGCTCGCGCCCATCTCACTCGTCGGCGAGGCGGGAGCGGCCACGTCCCCGTCCATACTCCGGCAGATGCAGAGAGCCGCTGCCACCAGCACCAAAGAGGGATCGGCGGACTTCGCGATGACCGAGGGCGTCTCGGAGCCGGGACATGGCGGGCTCGAGATGATCGCGGCTCGCGGTGTGATCGACTTCTCACCGGCCGCAGAGGACCTCGCGATGAGCCTTCCCTTCGTCGGGACCAGCACCTCTATCGACATGATCGAGGTCGGCTCCACCGTCTACCTGCGATCCCCGAAGGGGATGGCAGGCCTACAGGCCGGGAAGTGGTACTCCGAATCCGCACAGCAGGCGGGGTCCAGCGCCGGGATACAAGTCGGGCCATCGGGAGTCGGCGGCGGCAATCCGGCCGAATTCCTGTCGTTGCTGGCCACAGAAGGCGCCAGCGTGAAGCGGGTCGGAACAGCGGTGACCGGCGGAGCGCCGACCACCGAATATGCCGTCGACGTCAACCTCGAGAAGGCGCTCGCCCACGCCAAGGGGTCCGGCGGGGCGACGGCGACGCCGCAGGGTCTGCAGTTTCTCCATACGCTCTTCGGGAGCAATCAGCTGCCGATGACAGTCTGGATCGACCACCACAGCCTGGTGCGGCGACTCGACATGAGCATCCACCTCGATGCGGGCGCGCTGGCGGGGCTGGGGGCCACCGGCGGCGCAGCCGGCAGCCTGACGATCTCCCTCGACCTGACCCACTACGGCCACCGGATCCAGATCCGCCCACCGACCTCGTCCACGCCTGCGCCGACCAACGTGCTCCCGGCCCAGTAGGCCACCGGATGGGCGCCACCTGCAACGCAGACGGCCGACGGGAACGGCCGCCGCTTCACAGAAGGGCCTTCCTGGCGTAGAGACCCATCGACCCCCGACCGCCACCGCGCCAGGTGTCTACGTCCCCACGGGCTCGATCGAGGGCATCCCGCAGGCGCTGGGGATGGCCACCATCGCCGTGCCCGGCAGCAGGACCCGCCACGGCCGCCACCGGTTCGGTCGGGTTCAAGTACCTCTGGTCGACCGGCAAGGTGACGACCTTCGGTACCGCCGGCTGCGCCTCAAGGGGTTCGAGGCCGGCGCAACGACCGGGCCCAGCCGGCCCGGTAGAGGGTGGCCACCAGATCGTCGGCCGGCACCGGCTGCGAGTAGATGTAGCCCTGCACGACGTCGGCACCGGTGGAAGCCACCTGCCGCAGCTCCTCGGCGGTCTCGACGCCCTCGGCCACCACCACGAGACCCAGATGGTGACCGATGTCGACCACCGAACGCAGGACGAAACCGCCCTCGCCGAGCCCCGTGCGCAAGAAGGCACCGTCGAGCTTCATCTCGTCGAGGGGCAGCTCGGCCAGGTAGGACAGTGAGGAGTACCCGGACCCGAAGTCGTCGAGGCTGATCCGGACGCCGAGCCGGCGAAGCCGCTCGAGGCTGCCGGTCCCACTCTGGCGGTCGGCCAGTGCCGAGGTCTCGGTGAGCTCGAGGGTGAGGCGGCTCGGCGGTACGCGGACCCGCTCGAGCCAAGCGGCCACCTGCGGCACCAGCGACTCCTCCAAGAGGTCCTGGGCGGAGACGTTCACCGCCACCGACAGGTCGAGCCCGGCGGCCGACCACTCGGCAACCTGCCGGACGGCGGACGGGAGCACCCAGGCCGTTATCTCCCGGATGAGGCCGCTCGACTCGGCGACCGGCAGGAAGGCGCCCGGCCCGAGGAGCCCCCGCTCCGGGTGCTGCCAGCGGACGAGGGCCTCGACGCCGACGATTCTTCCCGTGGCCAGCTCCATCTTGGGCTGGTAGTAGAGGACCAGCTGGTCGTCTCGCACCGCCTGCCGCAATTCGTTGATGACCTCGCCTCGATGGACCGAGCTGGCGTCCATCCCCAGCTCGTAGACCGCAACCCCCGACCCCGTGCGCTTCGCCTCGTACATGGCCCGGTCGGCCCGCTGGACCAGCTCCTCGGCAGTCCGGGAGTGGTCGGGGAAGCACGCCACGCCGACACTGGCCCGCAGCCAGTAGGCCCTCCCGGAGAGGACGATCGGCTCGCCGATCGCCGCCAGGACCCGACCGGCGGCGATCACCGCGCCCGGCTCGTCGCCGCCGGCCACCAGTACGGCGGCGAACTCGTCGCCGCCCAGCCGGGCCGTCACGTCGGCCCCCCGGAGAGTGTCGTTGAGCCGCCGGGCCACCGTGATCAGCAGCTCGTCACCGGTGGCGTGGCCCCAGCTGTCGTTGACCTCCTTGAACCCCTCGAGGTCGAGGACCAGCACCGAGAGGGGCGAACCGGCCCGGGCAGCGACCGCCAGGCAGGTGTGCAGGGATTCGTAGAAGGCGGTCCGGTTGGCCAGGTTCGTGAGGGGGTCGTGCATCGCCTGGTGGGTGAGCGCCGCCTCGGCGGCCACCCGCTCGGTGACATCGTGGAGGTTGGCGACCACCCGCCCGATGCCCGTCGGCGGCAGCATGGTGAAGCTCACTTCGACGCTGCGCCAGGTGCCGTCGGCGCACCGGAGACGGGACAAGGCCTTGGAGGACCCTCCGCCGGAGCCCGCACTGTCGGCCGCCTGCTGCACCGCCTCGATGTCGGCCGGGTGGATGAGACCTTCGACTTCGATCGTGGCGTACTGCTGTGGCCGGTACTGCAAGAGGCCCTCGAAGGCCGGGCTGGCGAAGATCACCCGCCACTGTTCGTCGAAGACGACGATCGGATCGCCGGTGAGCTCGATCAGCGACCGCCACCACCGCTCCTGCTCGCTGAGGGCCTTGGCCAGGCGGTCCGCCTCCTCACGGGCCAGGCGTTGCTCCGCCGTCTGACGCCGCAGCTCCCAGGCGGGGAAGCTGGACAGGCCGAAGGTGGCGACGAGCACCGTGACCTGCCAGAGAAGCCGGGCGGTGTCCACCTGCTCCCCCGAGAGATCGCACGCTGCCAGGAAGGCGATCAGCGTCGCCCCGAACAAGATGGCCTGCCAGACCAGCGGGTAGCCGACGGAGAAGAAGATCACGGTGAGCAGGAAGAGAACCCAGAACCACGAACGCTGGCCGCCGCTCGCCGCCACGGCGGTGGCGATGACCCCGATGTCGACCAGGGTCCACAGGCAGAGCACCAGCTGACCGGTGGGCCGCGTCGAGAGCCGGGGCCACGGCAGCAGGGCACCGATCAGGCCGGCGGCGCCGGCGATCCCGAGACTGACACCGATGTCCCACCACTCGACGGACTGCCCGGAGAGCAGGATGGCGACCGGTACCGCCACCATCATGGTGGCGGTGGCCACCAGCGCAATCGCTACATAGCGCGTGTAAAGGGCGTGGGGAGCGCCTGGCTGTGATCTCGGCAACGATCAACCC
>DAHUYA010000081.1 GCA_027315445.1 Acidimicrobiaceae bacterium
CCACCGACGGCCCCGCCGCCGCCGCGCTCGGCAACAGCCCGTCCCTGGAGGCCGCCAACAGCCCCCTGTACCTCGCCGAGCGGCTCACTCCCGGAGCCGGGCCCGTCCCCGCCTTCTGGGTCGCCGCCGGCACCAACGACAGGACCGGACCCGTGGGGGCACCGGACTCTGGGAGGGCGGCTACACCGGACACCAGCCCCCGAGCGTCGCCTTCCGCTGCCAGACCCTGCACCAGCCGAAGCTCGCGCCCGTCGCCGGAATCGGTCCGCGACGGGCCACGCTGCGGTTGGTCCCTCATGGCTCCTCCTCTCCACCTCGCTGCTCTCGTCCACTACCCCTGCGGCCGGCGCTCCGGGGACCGCTGTGCTTCTCACCGTCCCCGCTCGAGGTCCAGCCGACCTCCCCCGACCCCCGACCCCCGACCCCCGACCGACGACCCCCGACCACCGCGGGGCGCGGCGAACCAACCGATCGTCGATGGGCGGCGGGAGCCCGGCGGCTCGTCGGACGGTCGCCGCTGCGGCGACCGGTCGAGGGCCTGTTGAGGGGGGCTTCGACGGGCAGGGGGGCAGTGCCCTCCGACCGGCGCCGCCAGGCTCCCGCCAGATGACGGTCCCGCCCTGGGCGGGACGCGGTATATGAGCAGAACGGCTGGCCGACCGACTGCTATTTGTCCTGTTACGACCCAGCCTCTCCCGGTGATTCGGAAGCCGCACTCGGTGCCGGAACGGATCGGGCTCCGGTACCGGTCACTGGCTTCCGGGCCCGAGAGGCCGCGTACCGGTGTCCCTGGTCATGGGCAGCTCCGAAACCAGAAGAGCCGCTCCTGGAGGAGCGGCTCTTCGACGGAGACTGGATCTGTGAAAGTCCAGTTCACGCCGTTGAGAGCACCCCCCAGTAGAGGTGAGCCGCCTTCGCCTTGGCCCCGGCCGCACCCGGATTGGCGCGCATCGGGCACGCCGTGCCGACGAACCCCTGGGCGTCCAGGCCCGCACAAATGGTGCGCTGGTGGGTCGACGGCATCAACATGTGGGGAACTCTAACGCATCCGAGCGGCAAATGGAAGTCCAATCCTGGCATTTCCACCGAGAAATGGCGACCGATCCCTCTACGCCAGGCGTTCAATCACGAGCGGGCGTCGAGCCGGGCGGGCGTCGAGCCGTGAGGCGTCGAGCCGTGGGGCCGTGGGGCCGTGGGGCCGTGGGGCCGTGGGGCCGTGGGGGCGTCGAGCCGTGGGGCCATCAGACGCCGATGCGCTCTCGGTGGGCGAGCAGCATCGAGGTGTGAGCCGTCAGGTTGACGGCCGGGGCGGTGATGGTGCGGCGCGGCGCACCCGGGCGAGCCGTGTTGAGCACCTCCTCCCAGCGACCCGGCGCCTCGAGCCTGGGGAGCGTGTAGGAGCGCGAGCGGGTGCCGGCGTTGAGCAGCAGCAGCAGTGTGTCCGACCAGGTCCGCCGCCCGCGGATGTCGAGCTCGTCGGCCGCCTGGCCGAGCAGCAGCATGCCGATGCTCCGGTTCTCCGGCTCGGTCCAGTCCTCGTCGGTCATCTCGGTCCCGTCGGCCCGGATCCACGTGACGTCCTTGTGCGCGCTGCCGTTGACGGTCCCCCCGGTGAAGAAGTCGCGCCGCCGGAGGATGGGGTTGGCCTTCACGACCGCGATCAGCTCACGCACGAAATCGCAAAGAGCCTCGCCGTTCTCGTCGAGGTCCCAGTTCACCCAGCTGACCTCGTTGTCCTGGCAGTAGGCGTTGTTGTTGCCCTGCTGCGTGCGACCCAGCTCGTCCCCACCGAGCAACATGCGGACGCCCTGAGAGAACATCAGGGTCGTGAGGAAGTTCCGCTTCATCCTGTCCCGCAGCCGCTCGATACGGACCGACTCGGTCGGCCCCTCCACCCCCCAGTTGCGGCTGATGTTCTCCGACGCGCCGTCGCGGCCGTCCTCCCCGTTGGCCTGGTTGTGCTTGCGCTCGTAGCTGACCAGGTCGGTCATGGTGAAACCGTCGTGGCAGGTGACGAAGTTGACGCTGGCGTAGGTCCGCCGACCGCTCGGGCGGTAGATGTCGCTCGAGCCGGTCAGCCGGGAGGCCAACTCGGGCACCTGCCCGGGGTCTCCCCGCCAGAACCGGCGGACCGAGTCGCGGAAGGCGCCGTTCCACTCCGACCAGCCCGGCGGGAAGCGGCCCAGCTGATAGCCCTCGGGGCCGAGGTCCCAGGGCTCGGCGATGAGCTTCACCGTGGACAGCACCGGGTCCTGCTGGATGATCTCGAAGAAGGCGCTGGGCTGCCCGGCCTCGTAGCCCCGGACCAGAACCGGTGCCAGGTCGAAGCGGAACCCGTCGACGTGCATGTCGGTCACCCAGTAGCGCAGGCTGTCCATGATGAGCGCCATGGTCCGGGGATGGAGGATGTTGAGGCTGTTCCCGGTCCCGGTGTAGTCGATGTGGAACCGCGGCTCCTCGGGGCGGAGGCGGTAGTACGCGGCGTTGTCGATCCCCCGCAACGACAGGGTCGGCCCCAGTTCGTTGCCCTCCGCGGTGTGGTTGTAGACGACGTCGAGGATCACCTCGAGCCCGGCCCGGTGCAGGGTTCGAACCATGGACTTGAACTCGCTGACCTGCTGACCCAGGCCGCCCGTCGCGTAGCGGACGTGAGGCGCCAGGTAGGCGATGGAGTTGTAGCCCCAGTAGTTGGTGAGGCCGTTTTCGACCAGGTGGCGGTCGGCCGCGAACTGGTGGACCGGCATCAGCTCGACCGCGGTGACGCCCAGGCTGAGGAGATGGTCGACTACCGGGTCCGACGCCAACCCGAGAAAGGTCCCCCGCAGGTGCTCGGGCACGGCCGGGTGACGCATGGTCGTGCCGCGCACGTGGCATTCGTAGATGATCGTGCGGTTGAGCGGCGTCGCCGGGGGCCGGTCGTCGCCCCAGGTGAACGCCGGGTCGATGACCACGCACTTGGGCATGGCTCCGGCCGAATCACGGTCGTCGCGCGACAGGTCGGCGTCGGGGTGGCCCACCTGGTAGCCGTAGAGCTCGTCGCTCCAGCGGATGACCCCGCTCAGCGCCTTGGCGTAGGGGTCGATGAGGAGCTTGGCCGGGTTGAAGCGATGGCCGGCGGTCGGCTCGTAGGGGCCGTCCACCCGGTACCCGTAGAGCGCCCCCGGGCGAACGTCGGGGAGGTACGCGTGCCAGACACGGTCGGTCGCCTCCGGCATCGAGATCCGGGCGCCCGGGATGGCGTCTTCGGGACGTTCGAACAGGTAGAGCTCCACCGCCGTGGCGTGCTCCGAGAAGAGGGCGAAGTTCACACCCATGCCGTCCCACGTCGCCCCCAGGGGATGGGGGCTTCCCGGCCAGACCCTCACCGGCCGCCCCCACCCGCCCCCGCCGGCGGCTCCTCGGCTTCGCTCCGGTAGGCACAGAACGCCGCCCGGGCCAGGGTGATGGCGGCGGCCGCCGGGTCGTCGGAGAAGTCGCAGAGCACCGCCACCATCTCGACATCGGCCGTGCGCACCATGGTCAGCACGGTCCCGGTGGCGTGCGCCGTCGCCTGGGGACAGGCCGAGCGCCGCAGGGCCGGGTGGTGGCGGCGCTGGGCGACGGCCCGGCGGTGGAGCACCCGCATGGCGAGGCCCTCTGGGCTCGCGGCTGCTTCCGGTCGAGCACCGCCCGCTGGAAGGTCTCCTCGGCCGCGGGGTCGAAGGGCTCGTCGGCCCAACCGAAGGCGAACTCCTCGTTGCGGCCGCGGCGGACGGGCGCGAGCAGGGTGGGGTCGCCGTGGTCCACGAAGGAGGGGAAGGGCGCCGTCTCGCCGTACTCCTCCCCCATGGAGAAACGGTATCCCGGGGGAGAGCAGCACGACGGCGCCCGCGAGCCGCAGCCGTGGGCGGTCGACCAGGGTGGACAGCCGGTCGCCCCGGGGCCGGTTGCCCGCGTGGTCGTGGTTCTGGGCGAGCACCACGAATTTCTCGGGATCGATGTCCCCGGAGGCGGCGCCGTGGCGGCGGCCACGGTGAACGGAGTGCTCGCCCTGGGGGACGAAGGCGGTGGCCACCCCCCGGGCCAGCTGGTCGACTCGTCCGAAGTCCCCGTCGTGGCCGACGCGCTCGCCGGACAGCAGCGCGTGCACGGCGTGGTGGAAGTCGTCGTTCCACCGAACGTCCATCCCGAGGCCTCCCGCCGACTGCGGGCTGACGACCTTCGGGTCGCGGTCGGCGCTCTCGGCCACCAGCATCAGCCGACGTCCGAGCACGGCCGAGGCGTCGTGTCGCGGCGGCCACCGCCCGGGCCAGCTCCGCCACGAAGGGGGACAGCCAGCCCAGGGCGTTCTCCCCGAAGTACCGGCGGACCTCGTCGGACCCCGAAGGACCGTGCACCCCGTCGGGCTGCCGGCACGAGGCCGGGTCGGCCACCGCCCGAGCGTCCACCGGCAACCGATAGCGGTCACCGCGCCCGAGGCCCTCGACCACTCCCTGGTGGTAGCCGCCGGACGCTCGCTCGAACGGGCGCGGGCGGCCGGCGCCCACACCGAGAAGCTGTAGCGTCGGTCGTCGAGAAGAACCGCCCCGAGGGGGGGCAGCCCCGCCGGGGCAGGCGGCGTGCCCCACCCGAACGCCCGGTCCCGGGTCACGGGCGGGACCGGGGAGCCAGCAGGAGAAAGCCCAGCGGAGGCACCGTCAGGGTGAGCGCTCGGGGGCGCCCGTGCCACGGCACCGGCTGGGCCTCGATCCCGCCCATGTTCCCGACCCCGCCACCCCCGTAGATCTCGGCGTCGCTGTTCAAAAGCTCGAGCCAGTACCCGCCCTCGGGTACTCCCACCAGCAGGTTGTGCCGGGGAACCGGGGTGAAGTTGCACACGGCCAGCACGGACGAACCGTCGGCCGCCCGGCGCAGGAACGAGAGCACGCTGATCTCGGCTTCGTGGACCTGCACCCACTCGAATCCCCGGGGATCGGTGTCGAGCTCGTGCAGCGCCGGGAGCTCACGGTAGAGGCCGTTGAGGTCCCCCACCCACCGGGTGATGCCGGCGTGAAGCGGCTGGTCGAGCAGGTCCCAGTCGAGGCCGCGGTCGTGGTCCCATTCCCGCCACTGGCCGAACTCGTCGCCCATGAAGAGCAGCTTCTTCCCGGGGCTGGCCCACTGGTAGCCGTACAGCAGCCGGAGGTTGGCCCGCTTCTGCCAGTCGTCTCCCGGCATCTTGGCCAGCAGCGAGCCCTTCCCGTGCACGACCTCGTCGTGGGACAGCGGCAGCACGAAGTTCTCGGTGAAGGCGTAGACGCCCCGGAAGGTGATCTCACCGTGGTGGTAGCGCCGATGCACCGGGTCCTCGGCCATGTACCCGAGGGTGTCGTGCATCCACCCCATGTCCCACTTGAGCCCGAACCCCAGGCCCCCGGCGTCCACCGGGCGGGAGACCCCCGGCCAGGCCGTCGACTCCTCGGCGACCGTCTGGACGTCCGGGTGGTCGGCGTAGATGCCCGTGTTGAGCTGGCGCAGGAAGGAGACCGCTTCGAGGTTCTCACGCCCCCCGTACTCGTTGGGGACCCACTCCCCTTCCTTGCGCGAGTAGTCGAGGTAGAGCATCGAGGCCACCGCGTCCACCCGGAGCCCGTCGGCGTGGTACGTCCGAAGCCAGTGGTCGGCCGAAGAGGCGAGGAAGGCCCGGACCTCGTGCCGCCCATAGTTGAAGATCAGGCTGTTCCAGTCCGGATGGAAGCCCCGGCGCGGGTCGGCGTGCTCGTAGAGGTGGGTGCCGTCGAACGAGCCCAGACCGAAGGCGTCGGAGGGGAAGTGGGACGGCACCCAGTCGAGGATCACCCCGATGCCGGCTCGGTGGAGGGCGTCGACCATGGCCATCAGGTCCTGAGGGGTGCCGTAGCGGGCGGTCGGGGCGAAGAACCCGGTCACCTGGTAGCCCCACGACCCGTAGAAGGGGTGCTCCATCACCGGGAGCAGCTCCACGTGGGTGAAGCCGGTCCTGGCCAGGTGCTCGATGAGGCGGGGGGTGATCTCGGCGTAGCCGAGCATCCGCTCGGGGGCGGCGGGGTCCCGCAACCAACTGCCGAGGTGGACCTCGTACACCGAGATGGGTGCGCGCAGGCTCGCGCGCCGCCACCGCTCGGCCATCCAGTCGTCGTCGTCCCACTCGAAGGAGAGGTCCCAGACGACCGAGCCGGTGCGTGGTGGCAGCTCGGTGCGCCTGGCGAAGGGATCGGCCTTCTCGAGCCGATCGCCCCTCAGGGTGGTGACCGCGAACTTGTACACGCGACCGGGGGCGGCCGCCTCGACCACCCCCTCCCAGACACCGGACGAGCCGCGCGGCGAGAGCGGATCGGCGTCGGCCTGCCAGCCGTTGAAGTCACCGATCACCGAGACCGCGGTCGCCGCCGGTGCCCAGACCGCGAAGTAGGTCCCGACGCCGTCCCCCAGCGGGTGGGCGCCCATCTTCTCCCCGAGGCGCCGGTGCGTGCCCTCGTTGAACAGATAGAGGTCCTGGTCGCTCAAGAGCGACGTGACGCTCCCCGGGTGGCTCACCGTTCCCTCCGGGCTGCAGCGGTCGAGCGGCCGCCACGCGGGTTCGGCACCGAGCCGGCCGGCGCCTCGAACGCGTCCCCCCGGCGCGACGTCACATCCGACAACAAGGCGCGGACCGCCGGGTCATCGCGAAGCTGCTCGAGCGACCGCGCCGCCCGTCGGCGCCAATTGAGCGACTCGGGACCGGTGCCGGGCCGGTTCTGAGGACGGCGCTCGAGCCACAGGTCCTCGAGCTCCACCAGCACCTGCCGGGCGGGACCGGCGGCCAGGTGGTCGAGGCAACCCCGCAGCACCGCCGCCGGGTCGTGCCCGACGCCGAGGGTCTCGACCACGGCGCGCCGCCAGCGGGCACGCATCGACCGTTCGGCGGACGCCTCCTGTCGCGAGGCGTCCCCGCTCCCCTCTCGCTCGTCGATGTCGAGGTCGTCCCAGTAGGCGGCGAACCGGGGCAGGTCGTGGGTCCCCCAGGTGGCCATGGCAGCCACCGGCGGTTGCGGGAGGGGGACCTCGGGCGTCGCCTCGAACTGCAACACCCAGAGCCGGAGCATCCCATCGGCCGCCATGTCGGCACGGACCTCTTTGGGCACCGTGCCGAGGTCCTCCCCCACCACCGCCACCCTCGCCCGGTGGGCTTCGAGGGCGACGATCGCCCGCAGCTCCTCGTGGGGGTAGTCGACGTAGGCCCCGTCGGCGACCTCGGCCCCCTCGGGGACCCAGAAGAGGCGGTGGAGGCCCATGACATGGTCGACCCGGATGGTGCCGGCATGGCGCATGGCGTGCTCGAGACAGGCGCGCAGATAGCGGTAGCCGCCCTGGTGCAGCCGCTCGGGGTGCAGCGGCGGGAAGCCCCAGTCCTGCCCGCTCCGGTGGAAGGCATCGGGGGGCGCCCCGCCGTGGACCCCGTGCACGAAGGCCTCCGGCTCCCACCAGGGGTCGAAGCCGAGGGGGTGCACACCGATCGGCAGGTCGAGATAGAGGCCGCGGTCGCCGGTGGCCGTCCTCAGCTGCTGATCGGCGATCCACTGGGCATAGAGGTGGTAGCGCTCGGTCGCCCGGTCGACTGCCTCGTCCGGGATGCGCCCGCCCTGGTTGGCCCACCGGTCCTCCCCCACCGGCCCGGCCCGGCCGCCGGCCGCCCGGAACCGGGCATAGCCTGCGACCTCCGGGTGCGCCGCGACGAACGCCTCGAGCTGGTCCCGCCGGTCTCCCTCCGAAGCGAAGACGGCTTCGGCCATCGGCTCGAGGAGCGATCGCACCAGCGACATCACCCCGGCATGGTCGACCAGGACGGAGTTGCGGGCGTCTCGGATCCTCTGGACGACCGCATCAGAGGCCAAAAGGGCCGCTGCGTCCGGCGCCGATGCCAGCTCGGGCAGGGTGGTCGGGTCGACGTACAGCTCGTTCCAACCGAGCCGGGTGACCGGCAGGTAGGGGCTCGGCTCCACCGGCTCGTCGAGGAACGTCGGGTAGAGGGGCAAGGTCCCGACGAAGTCGCCGCCGAGCTCCCCGACCCATTCGATCAGCTGCCCGAGGTGCCGGTAGCTGCCCACTCCGAGGTCGTCGGCGGCCCGCAGGGCGTGCAGCGGCAGGAAGGCCCCCCAACCGCGTCGTGGCTGGGGGCAGCGGGGAGCGGCGATCAGCAGCGAGGTGACCTCGATCCCGGGCCCCTCGACCACCAGCTGGTGGTAACCGGCCGGGAGCTCGATGGGGGAGGTGCCCAGACCGAGCTGGTAGCTGTCGACCCGCCGGCCATCGACGGTGGCACCGCTCAGGGGGCGGGCGATGGCGTTCAACAGGCGCTCGCGGTGCACCTGCCCGTCGTCCATCGTCACCGTCAGCCAACAGTCGCGCGGATGGACGGTGCCCGGGAGGTTGATCCGGAGGGGGCGTGGGCGCCCGGTCCAGTGGACCTGCACCGGCGGCAGCCAGCCACTCCCCGGCGGCGGCGCCTGCTCCGCGGCCAGCAGGCCCCGCGCGTCCCCCGGGCGTTCGACCGGCACCCCCATGGCGCGCAGCACCGCCATCACCGTCTCGGGCGAGGCGTAGTGCTCCGCGCCGTCGACCCCGGTGTAGCTCCGCCGCACCCCGTGGCGCGCCGCCAAGGCCGCGAGATCGACGAGCTCGGGCCGCAGTTCGCCCACTGCATCCTCCACCCCACCCGTGTCGTCGCCGGCACCGGCCATGCCACCGCTCATGGCGTCGTCCCCAGGATGTCGAGGATGCCCTGGGCCGGGATGTCCACCCACTCGGGGCGGCTGTTCATCTCGTAGCCGAGCTCGTAGAGGGCCTTCTCGAGCAGGAAGAAGTCGAGGAGCTCGGACAGCTGCTCGTCGTCCGCGGGAAGGAGGCCCGCCCCACGGGTGATCTCGAGGTAGCAGCCCAAGAACGTGCCCGAGACCCACCGGTACCACAGGGTGAGCCACGAACCGAGGGCGACCGGGTCGAGGGACGAGTCGAGGTCCCGGGTGAGGCGGAGCGCGGCCACCCTCGAGGCGTAGTGGAAGGAGCGGATCATGCCGGCCAGGTCGTAGACCGCAGGGCGCTTGAGCCGGCGCTGCCCGATCGAGCGCCGCGGCTCGCCCTCGAAGTCGATGATGACGAAGTCCTTGCCCGTCCAGAGCACCTGTCCGAGGTGGTAGTCGCCGTGGCACCGGATGCGTGCGGTCTCGACGCGACTGAGGCTCATCGCCCGCAGCCGATCGCCGATCTCGGCCTCACGCTCGAGGACCTGGGCCACGGCGTTCGACACGTGGGGGGTGGTCGCCGCCTGGCGCAGCACCCGCTTGGCCAGGCTCCGCGCCCCGTGGTAGAGGGACTGCCGCTCGACCGGGGTGAGGGGCTCGGGGGCGAACGCCGGGTCCCGCCGCTCGGAGGTGAGGGCCAGGTGCAGCTCGCCGGTGCGCCGACCGAGGAGCGACGCCCATTCGAGGTGCGGCCCGAGGAGCAGGTGGCCCGAAGCCTGTTGCTCGGACGCAGCCACGTCGAGGAGGCGGGGCGGGGCCTCCATCCGCAGCTCCTCGGCCTCGGTGTGGGCAAGCGCCTCCTCGAGCCCGTGCCCCAGCGCGTCCACCACGTAGCTCCAGCCATCGCCCTCGTTGGCCACGTACTGCTCGAGCGAGGCGAGGGTGGCCTGCTGGCGGCCAGGCGCGTACGGCTGGTACTGCAGGCTCCCGCCGACGAGCGGCGCGTGGGGGAAGCGGGTGTGCTCCCCCAGGAACCGGCCGATCTCCACCCCCGGGTTGACGCCTTCCTCGACGCGGCGGATGAACTTCACGACGGCGGCGTCGCCGAAGGCGACCGAGCTGTTGGACTGCTCCACCGCCAGCGGCACCGGCGGCTGCTCGGGGTCGATGAACTGGCGGACGCGACGCAGGTTCGGGGTCGCGGTCCCGACCACCCGACCCCCTCGGCCGGGCAGCGAGCGACGGCGCGCGATGACGTCGAGCATGGCGGTGGCGAACTCCGGCTGGTACACGGCGTCGAACAGGACACCCTCCTCGCGGCCGGCCCGCAGGTCGGCCACGATCGCCTCCGGCCGCCAGCGGGCCAGATCCTCGGCGCGGGCGGCGGTGGCGTACGCCAGGGGCAGCAGGTACTGCTCCGGGCTGCCGTAGTCGAGCTCGACCCTGACCAGCACCACCTCGGCCAGGGGGCTGCCGCGCCGGGTGCCCGGCTCGAGGACCGGCAGCGCGTCGACCACCGTGACCGAGGTGATGGTGCGAGCCTTGGAGGCGAACCAGCGGCGCTCGCTGATGAAGTGGGACAGGGCTTCCTCGAGCCGGGACACCGCGGGCTCCGACAGGACCGACTCCCAGCTGCCCCCCACCCGGAGGGCGGTGCGGGGTCCGTGCTCCCTCCGCTCACGCTCGAGCGCGAACCAGTAGAAGCCGTGACCACCCAGGGTGATGAAGTACGGGAGACCGCCCACGGGCGGGAAGGGGGTGTTGCCGAACAGCTCCACCGGGGTCGCTCCCTGGTGGGCCGAGAGATCGAGCTCGACGCACTGGGTGAACCTCGACAGGTTGACCACCACGAGGATCAGCTCGTCCTCGTGCTGGCGGAGGAAGGCCAGCACCTTGCGGTTGTCGGGCCGGAGCAGCTGGAGGCTGCCCCGACCGAAGGCGTGATAGCGCTTGCGCAGGCTGATCAGGCGGCGCATCCACCACAGCAGCGAGGCGGGGTTCCCCTCCTGGGCCTCGACGTTCACCGCCTGCGAGTGGTAAACGGGGTCGATCACCACCGGCAGGAAGAGCCGCTGGGGGTTCGCCCTCGAGAAGCCGGCGTTGCGGTCCGAGTCCCACTGCATGGGCGTGCGGACGGCGTTGCGGTCGCCGAGGTAGATGTTGTCCCCCATCCCGATCTCGTCGCCGTAGTAGACGATCGGGGTTCCCGGCAGGGAGAAGAGCAGTCCGTTCATCATCTCGATGAGGGCCCGGTCGTTGCCGAGCAGCGGCGCCAGCCTGCGCCGGATCCCGACGTTCACCCGGGCGCGTGGGTCTTGTGCGAAGGAGCGGTACATGTAGTCCCGTTCCTCGTCGGTGACCATCTCGAGCGTGAGCTCGTCGTGATTGCGCAAGAAGAGCGCCCACTGGCAGTCAGGGGGCGCCGGCGGCGTCTCCGCCAGGATGTCGACGATCGGGAACCGATCTTCCTGCCTCGCCGCCATGAACATCCGCGGCATGAGCGGAAAGTGGAACGCC
>DAHUYA010000124.1 GCA_027315445.1 Acidimicrobiaceae bacterium
CCTCTGGCTCAGCTTCAACGGGGAGATCTTCAACCACCGGTCGCTTCGGGCCGAGCTGGCCGACGGCGTCTACCTGTCGACCGGCGACACGGAGACCCTCCTGCACGCGTGGGCGGGCTGGGGCCCCGAGACGCTTCCCCGGCTCAACGGCCAGTTCGCGTTCGCCGCCCTCGACCTCGACCGGGGGAGCCTGTTCCTGGCCCGGGACCGATTGGGGATCAAGCCCCTGTACCTGTTCGACCGCGCCGACGGCGTGTGGTTCGCCAGTGAGCCGGCGGCGCTGCTGCCGGTGATCGGGGAGCCTTCGGCCAGACCGGCCGCCTGGCCTTCCATCGTGGACTTGTCGTGCTACCGGGCCGAGGACACCCTCATCGAAGGTGTCCGGCGGCTCCCACCCGGCACCTCTCTCGAGATTCCCCTCGACGGATCACCGCCCCGCACGAACCGGTGGTACACGGCAGCCGGGGCGGTGAGCCCGTCCCGACGGCACGAACTGGCCGGACGCAAGCGGTCCGACCTTGCGTCCCAGCTTGCCGACACCCTCAGGGCGGCCGTCCACGACGCGCTCATGGGCGACGTGCCGATGGGGACGCTCTGCAGCGGCGGAGTCGACTCCGCCGTGATCACCGCGCTGGCCGCCGAGGTGAAGCCGGACCTGGTCGCCTTCTCGGCCAGTCGTATGGGGGATCGGACGCACGACGAGTCGCAGGCGGCCCGAAGGGTCGCCGACCGGGCAGGGATCGAGCTCGACCTGATGGAGGTCGACAAGGAGCACTGGCGGAGCGGGTTCGTCGAGGCGACGATCCACTTCGGAGGCCCGATGGCGACGGCCAGTTCGGTGACGATCGCCCAGATGGCCGAGCGGGCTCGCCGCCGGGGCATCAAGGTGCTCTTGACCGGCGAGGGGGCCGACGAGCTCTTCGGCGGGTACGGCAACCCGTTCGGCCCCCCGCTCGGGGAGTTCCTCTCTCCGGGGAGCCGGCTGCTGCGGCTCCTCGAGCCCCGCCTCTTCGGTCACCTCCTGCCGAGCGGGGAGGCCCTCGCCCGTCGGGTGCGCCGACTCGTGGACCGACGCTCCGACGCACCGAGCCCTCCAGGGGTCGAGGAGCGACCCCGGGCCGTCGAGGAGGACGCCGCGGTCGTCGCACAGATCGAGGCCGCGTACTCGCATCACACCGGCCCGCGTCACGAGGTGGAGACCGGCCTCCTCCGGGACCTCCACTTCACCTTGTCGTGGCTGCTGAACCGGATGGACACCAACATGATGCAGGCGTCCGTGGAGGCTCGGGTCCCCTTCCTCGATCCTCGTGTCGTGGACCTCGTCGTCAACCTGCCGCTCGAGGCCCGTGTGAGCCCCTGGAACAAGGGCATCCTGCGCGACGTCGCCCGACGGCTCCTGCCGCTGCAGGTCGCACACCGGGCGAAGGTGATCGGGATGGACTACGACGCGGGCGTCTGGATCGAGGAGGCGGCAAACCCGAAGTTCCTCGCCGAGGGACTGACGAGGGAGTTGTGGGAGATGCCGCGGGCCGAGTTCGCGCGGGTCCTCGCCAGTGCGGACGCGTCGCTCCGGGTCCGGATCTGGTCGACCGAGGTCTGGTGCCGCTCCGTCTTCGGCGGGGTTCCGGCGCCGGTGATCGAGAGCGACCTGTGGGGGCTCGGCCCGTGACCGCGGGCGGGGGCGGCCACGGGCCCCGACCGGACCGCTAACCGAGGGCGGCAGCGGCCAACCGGGTCGGGGCCGGCCCCGCGGCCAGCGGGCCCCGGAGGAGGCGGCCCGGCAGCTCCCCGGTGGGCTCGCCGTCGCGAAGGGTGAGCCGCCCGGCCACGAAGGTCGCCCGGAAGCCGACCGCCTTCTGCTCGATCCGCCGCTCGCCGGCCGGCAGGTCGTGGACGACGGTCGGCATGGCCGGCCCCACGGTGGCCGGGTCGAAGACGTTGAGGTCGGCCACCAGCCCCTCGCGCACGAGGCCGCGGTCGTGGAATCCCCAGGCCCTGGCCGGGGTCAGGGTCAGCATCCGGACCGCCTCTTCGAGCGAGAAGTCCCCCCGGTCGCGGACCCAGTGGGCGAGCAGGTGGGTCTGGATCGAGGCGTCGGACATCTGGCTCACGTGGGCGCCGGCGTCCGAGAAGGTCATGACGGTGCGGGGGTGGGACATCGCCCGCTTGACCGCCTGGTGGTCGAAGGGCGAGAAGGTCTGGAAGAAGAACTGGTGGAGGTCGGACTCGACCCCCAGGCGGATGATCAGCGCCACCGGGTCGAGGCCGCGAGCCCGGGCGGCCTCGGCCACCGTCGGGTTGGGTCCCACCGGCCGCTCGAGGACCTGCATCAACTCGAAGTCCGGCCTGCGGGCCTCGGCACCGATCGCCCGGCCGTAGGGGCCCTCGTGGGCGGCCGACACCAGCCGCGCCGCCACGTCGGGGTCGGCCAGGGCCGCCCGCTGGGCGTCGAGCGGGCGAGACCGGACCGCCTGCCACTCGGGCAGGCCGTCGAAGGGGAGTCGGGTCCGGAAGGACGACAGGTTGCCGATGCCCCGGCAGTGGGTGAGGCCGAAGATGCGCCCGCCGGCCGCCGCCGCCTGCTCGATCAGCTGCAGAGGCCGCTCGGCGACGCCCGATGCCGGGATGCCGACGGGCACGCCGGTCGAGACCGCCAGGTCGATCAGGCGGGCGTCGCGGGCCGCCCGTTCGTCGGGGTCGGGCAGGTCCTCCACGAACTGGAACACCCCGGTGCCGAGCTCGCCCAGCACGCCGACGAGCCGACGCACCTCCTCCCAGGACGCCAGGCGCGAGGCCACCGGCCGGTCGTCGGAGGTCTCGTGGTGCATCGTGCGCGAGGTCGTGAACCCCCAGGCGCCGGCCTGCAGCGCCCGGCGGAGCTCGGCCTCCATGGCGGTCAGGTCGACGTCGGCGGCCTCCTCCTCGAACGCCCGCTCCCCCATGACGTAGGTCCGCAGGGCCGAATGGCCGAGGTTGGCGGCGTAGTTGATGCCCTTGGGCTGGGCGTCGACCGCGTCGAGGTACTGGTCGAAGGTCTCCCATTGCCAGTCGATCCCGGCCGCCAGGGCCGCCCCGGCGATGTCCTCGGCCCGCTCGAGGTTTCGCACGACCAGCGCCCGGCCGTCGGCGGTCGCCGGGGCCAGCGTGAACCCGCAGTGGCCCATCACCGCCGTGGTCACCCCGTGCCAGCACGAGTTGGTCCCGAGCCGGTCCCAGAACACCTGGGCGTCGAAGTGGGTGTGGCCGTCGATGAACCCCGGGGTCACCACATGGCCCTCGGCGTCGACCTCCACCCGCCCGCGCCCGGTCACCCGACCGACGGCGGCGATCCGGTCGCCGACGATGCCGACGTCGGCCCGGTAGGGGTCGAGCCCGGTCCCGTCGACCACCAGGCCCCCGCGGATCACCGCGTCGTACTCGGGAGCGGTCGTGCTCATGTGTCCACCTTTCCGCAAGCGCCGGCCGGCCGGAGGTCGGCCCGGTCGAGGTCGAGCATGTCCATGGCGTTGGTGCGCACCAGCATCTCGAGCTCCCCGGGCGGGACGAGCTCGGCCAGTCCCGCCACCACGCGGTCGGTGTGGGGCCAGGTGCTGTCCTGGTGCGGGTAGTCGGTCTCGAACACCAGCTGGGTCACGCCGATCCGGTGACGGGACGCCACCCCCACCGGGTCGTCGAAGAAGCAGCCGTAGACCCGGCCGGGCACGTAGGTCGACGGCGGTTCGGCGATCCGGCCCTCGAGCTCGGACCACCCCCGACTGGTGGCGAACATCTGGTCGAGCCGTTCGAGCAGGAACGGCATCCACCCCACCTGGCTCTCCGAGAAGGCGATCCTGAGGCGGGGGAAGCGGGCCAGGACCCCCGACAGCAGCCAGTCGGTCATGGCCATGTAGGCGTTGAGCGAGGTGAGGGCGATGGTCACCCCGGCCGGGGCGTCGTCGCTGGTGACCGGCATCTTGGAGCCCGACCCTATGTGCATGCAGACGGTGGTGCCGGTCTCGTCGCACGCCGTGAACAGCGGGTCCCAGAACCGGTCCCGGTCGTGGATGGAGGGCAGGCCCAGGTTCGGCGGGAGCTCGCTGAAGGCGATGGCCCGGCACCCGCGGGCGGCGTTGCGGCGCACCTCGCCGGCCGCCGCCGCCGGGTCCCACAGGGGCACCAGGCACAGCGCGATGAGCCGGCCGCCGCTGTCACCGCACCACTCCTCCACCATCCAGTCGTTGTACGCCTGCACGCAGGCCAGCGCCAGGTCCTTGTCCTTCGCCTGCAGGAAGACCTGGCCGCAGAAGCGCGGGAAGTTGGGGAAGCACATCGAGCGCTCGGTCCGGTTGAGGTCCATGTCGGCCAGGCGGGCGGCCGGGTCGTAGCAGCCGGGTCGCATGTCGGCGTAGGGGATCGGCGCCATGGTGTAGGACTCCGGCGGGAAGCCGGCGCAGGCCATCACCTGGGGCATCGGCCGCTGCAGGTCCTCGTACACCCACCAGTCGACCAGCGGGCCGTCGCCGCCCTTCAGGTAGCGGACGCCGGGCTGGCCGGGCGGGTCGACGGTCTCGCACGTGTCCTGCACGACCCGGGGCCCCCTGTCCCGGTGCTTGGCAGGCAGCCACCGCTCCCAGAGATGGGGCGGCTCGACCACGTGGTCGTCCACCGAGATCACCCACGGCAGCTCCGGCACGACCTCTCCTTCCTCCCCGATGGGCTCTGTCCTCCCCGCGGGCTCTGTCCTTCCCGACGGGCTCTGTCCTCCCCGACGGGCCTCCCCGACCGGCTCTGTCCGCCGATAATCTAGCCAGATGGCTAACACCGAGCACGCCCGGCCCGCCGGCCGCCAGCAGGCGGTGTCGGCGATCGTGGCCGCAGCCATGCGGCTGTTCGCCGCCCGGGGGCCGGACGCGGTGTCGCTCCGCCAGGTCGCGGCGGCCGCCGGCGTGAACTACGGGTTGGTCCACCAGTACGTGGGCACCAGGGACGACCTGCTGCGCCTGGTCTTCCGGACGGTCTCCGGCCAGGTGGCCGCCGACCTGGCCGACGCCGCCGACACCGACGACGTCCTCGAGCGGTTCACCCGTGACCGTCCGGGGGCCGACGCCTACTTCGCCATGCTGGCCTGGGCGGTCCTGCAGGGACGGGACGCCAGTGGGCTCCTAGGCCGCTCGCCGGCCCTCGGGGCCCTGCTCGACCGCATGGACGGCCCCGACGAGGAGGCCCGGGTGCGGGCGCTCGCCGCCACCAGCATGCTGCTCGGCTGGCGGATGTTCGGCCCGTTCCTGCGCGCCGGCGTCGGGCTCGACGGGGTCGGGGAGACCGAGCTGGCCACCGCCCTGCGGGAAGTGGCCGGGAACCTGCTGTTCGGGCCCGGGGCGGGCCGCGGCCCGGGCTCGGGGTCTCAGCCCGGTCCGCGCACCGGCACGCAAGCGGTCGAGACGTAGGCGACCAGCCGCCCGGCCCCGACGTCCACGATCTCCACCGGCACGACCTGCCCACCCGGGCCCCCGGTCACGCGCCGGGCGGTCGCCCGGAGCGGTCCGGTCTTCACCCGGTTGAGGAAGCGGATGTCGAGGTCGGCCACCAGGTGCGGCTCGGTCTCGCCGAACAGCGTGGCGGCCGCCAGCTCGCCGAGGAACGACAGCACGCCGCCCTGCACCGTGCCGTGGTGCACGTTGGCCATGTCCTCGGAGGGCGCCAGCTCGACCACCCCCGGGCGGACCGGGCGCGCCCCGATCCGCTCGTGCAGCGGTCGGTCCAGTGCAACGGCCGGACCGTCGGGCCGTTCCTGCGCCGGCACCGGCCGGTTCATGAAGGTGGCCAGACCGGTGGCGAACGGCTCGGCCTCCTGGTCGGCGCGCAGCAGGCACTCGGCGACGAAGAGCGTGGCCCCGGCCTTCAGCACGGTGGCCGTCACGGTCAGCCGGTCCATCGGCGCCAAGCGCGCCACCCGCACGCTCAGGTCGGTGGTGGGGGTCACCGCGCCGGTCGGCGGCTGACCGGCGGCCAGGTCGACCGCGATGGCCAGCACGCCCATCCGCAGCAGGCCCGTCCCGGGGACGAGCATGTGCTCGGATGTCGCCAGACGGACCTCGCTGTGCCCGTCGACGAACCGGTGCTCGGCCCCGAGCTGACGGATCACATGGGTGGGGGGCGTCAGGGGCGTGGTCTGTGTCATGGTGGCGGCGAGCGGCGGCCCGGAACGGTGGACCGGCCCGCACATGCAAACCAGCCCGCCCCGCCGAGCGCAAATGCGCACCGCCGGGGCCCTCGGGTCAGATCGGCCGGCCCCCCTTGCACCAGGCGTTGGCCGGCACCCCCTTGCAGGGGTTGGACATGGACTCGAGGTTGGTGGGCAGCGGGTGGATCACCACGGCGCTTGGCGAGGGCTTGGGGTAGCCGGCCCCGCCCCCGGTGCCGGCGGCCGGGCACGAGCCGAAGCCGGTGTCACACTCCACCTGGGCGAGCAGGGCGCCGCCGGAGTTGGAGGCCGTGGTGAGCGGGCCACACCGGGGCTGGGTCTTCTCGAGGTTGGCTGGCGCGCTCCCGTCGGGGGCGATGTTGGCGGCGAAGCAGTTCTGCGGCTCGTGGGCGAACAGGGTGACCTGCCCGTAGTCCCCGTTGGAGGGGTTCTTCCAGTAGCCGTTGCCCGAGAAGGTGTTGCCCACCATGCGGTCGCCCTGGGGGTCGTAGACGCAGCCGAAACCGGCCACCTCGTGCCCGCCGCTGCCGGCGCAGGTCACCCCCGGGTACGGCTTGTCGCTGTCGGGGAACGGGACGAAGAGGGCGCCCCAGGCGGCGTTGCCCCGGAAGGTGTTCTCCATCACCGTGTCGTTGCGGCCGCCGGCCACCGTCATGCCGGTGCCGACCGGCCCGGCGCTGGCGTAGCCGCCGGGGGCGATCGGGGCGTGGGCGTTGTTGTTGTCCTCCACCAGGTTGTGCATGAACACCCAGCACGACCGGGTGTGGTGATCGGGCTGATGGCCTTGCCCGGGCAGTTCCCGTTCTGCGGGGGCGGCGGGTCACCCAGGATCTGGGTGTTGGTGTCGAACCCGTCCTGGTTGTTGTCGAACCGCGAGTACTCGACCACCAGCGACCCCCCCGAGTTGGTGCCCGAGTAGCCGAGGGCGTTGTACTCCATCCAGGCGTGGGAGATGGTCACGTTGCAGATCTGCCGGCAGGCCCCCACGTACATGCCCGAGTCGTCGAAGTTGGAGGCGTAGATCTGGTTCCAGCTGGCCGGGCCGGTGGCGTCGTTGGCGAAGATCCCGTAGGCGGGCCCCACCGTTGGGTTGCCGTAGTACGTGGAGGTGGCGGTCAGATAGCTCCCCCAGTAGCCCTTCAGCCCGATGTGTGCCGTTCCCGTTCCGCCGTCCCACCAGATCTCGTTGCCGGCCTAGCCGTTGCCGTTCAGGTAGTTGCAGACCGTCAGGTTCTCGATCCACACGTCGTTGGCCCGGAACGCCACGATGCCGTTGTTCCCGTAGTTCCCCCCCTTGGGGTCGGCCGGCCCGAGCTCTTGCCACTGGGGCGCAGAGTCGCAGGGCTTGGGGGCGCCCGGCTTGGTGCCGTCGACGATCACCGACGAGCGGTTCATGCCGCGGATGGTCAGGTCGGCCGTGTGCACCAGCACGCCGCCGAAGTCGCCCAGCGAGGCCTGGGTCGCTGTGGGCGGATGGGCCAGGGCGTCCTCCTCGTGGTAGTCGCCCGGGCCGATCAGGATGGTGTCGCCGGGCCGGGCGGCGTCGACCGCCGCCTGGATGGTCCGGTAGGGGCCCCGGTGGCCGTGGAAGGTGCCGACCAGCAGCACCCGCGGCGTCGCGGCGGCGGCCGGTGTGGCCGCACCGA
>DAHUYA010000096.1 GCA_027315445.1 Acidimicrobiaceae bacterium
CACCGGTGAGCACGACCGCCCGCACCTGGTCCTCGGCGTCGCACCAGCGGTAGGCGGCCGAGAGGCGCTCGATCATGGTGGCCGTCAAGGCGTTGAGCTGCTGTGGTCGGTTGAGCGTCACCACCGCGACACGGTCGTCGACCGAGAGGGTGACCACGTCGTCGGGATCCGGGGTGGTCCAGCCCGGCGGTTCGTTGCCCGGGCGATCGGCGGAACCCATCGTCGCCGGACGGGGGGACTCCGACGTGCTCACGGGGACAGCGTGGTCCGTCGTCGCAGCGCCGCCACCGTTTCGGCGATCGTCTCGTCGGCGATGGGATAGCCGGGGAAGTAGAGGCATGCCCGGTCGGCGGCCGATCCGTAGCGGCGGGCGACCGTATCGGCGACTTCCTCGGGTGTGCCCACCGCCGCCAATGCATCGAGGACGTCGTCGTCGATGAGAGCCGCCATCCCGGCCCAGTCGCCACGCTTGGACAGGCGGTTGAGCTCCGGCTGGAGGTGCGCCCACCCGCCGACGTCCAGCACCGGCAGGTAGGCAGGGGTCGACCCGTAGAAGGCGAGGAGCGAACGTACGCCCTTGGCCGCAGCATCGAGTTCCTCCGCGTTCCTGCCGACGGCGCAGATCACCTCGACGACGATCTCGAACCCAGACCGGTCACGGCCTGCCGTCGTCAGGCCCCTGTCGACGGCAGGCAGGGTGCGCTCGGCGAAGTGGGCCTCGGAGTTGAACGGCATGACGAGGATGCCGTCGGCGACCTCTCCAGCCATCTCGCACATCTTCGGCCCCAGGGCCCCGACCAGGATGGGCGGCCGGCCGTAGGGGTTGGCGCCGGGATTGAAGGCGGGCGTCATCAGTGTGTGGGTCGTCCATCGGCCCTTGAAGTCGAAGGGACGATCGCCGGCGAAGTGTTCGAGGATGGCCTTGGTGGCCAGCACCCACTCATGCATCTGGGCGACCGGACGTTCCCACCTGGCGCCGTAGCGGTTCTGGATGTGGGCCTTGACCTGCGACCCGAGGCCAAGCCGGAATCGTCCCCCGCTCAGGAGCTGCAGGTCGTTGGCGGCGTAGGCGAGATGCAGGGGGCTGCGGGGGAAGGCGATCGCCACGTTCGTCATGAGGTCGACATCGACCGCCGTGGTCGCCAGCACCAGCGGGAAGAAGACGTCGTGGGCGTTCTCGAAGCTGAACAGCCCGTCTGCCCCCAGGTCGGCCAGCTGCGGTGCCCGGGCGGCCGCTTCGCGGGGATCGCCGAGGGTCAGGGCGAGGTCGAGTTTCAGCGGCACTCTGTTCTCACGTCCCTTCAGCTAGTCGCTACAGGAGGAGGGCGTCAACCCGGCCTCCCGAAGATCGAGAGGAGAAGGTCGAGAGGAACGGTCTCGGCCGACCCGAGAGCCCTGCTGGGTGTGGGGGCAGCCTCCACGTCGGTGCGCCGGCAATCGTCGGCTCCGTCGCATCGGCGAGCCGCCGCGCCCCCGCGCCGGCAGGCACCGAGCACCGAGCACCGAGCACCGAGCACCGAGCACCGAGCACCGAGCACCGAGCACCGGGCACCGAGCACCGAGCACCGAGCACCGGGCACCGGGCACCGAGCACCGAGCACCGAGCACCGGGCACCGAGCACCGAGCACCAGCCGGCTGGCGGCCGTCCGCCCCAATGTCCACGGAACCAGCGGGCCACCACACGGACAGATGCCGATCTGATCACGTAGATGCAGCAGCAATTTGGGCATCGATACCGTGTCTGCGATGGAATTCAGCTACTTTGACCGGCATGTGCCAAGGATTCGGTCGGCGAGGGATCGGGTTTCGCCTCTTTGCCCTGGCCTCATTCGGGGTGGCCGCCGTGCTGGTGTTCCCCGGGGTGCGGGCGGGAGCGGCCACCGGCTCGGGGCCCGTTGAGGTCCTCTCCGCCGGGTCTCTGGTCGACCTCATGCAGCAGCAGCTCGGCCCTGCGTTCCACACCGCCACCGGTTACACGGTCAACGGGGTCTCGGGCGGCTCCCAGGAGCTCGCCGCCGAGATCAAAGGGCGCACCCAACAGGCGGACGTCTTCATCAGCGCGGCACCGTCGGTTGACGCCAGCCTCGAGGGCGCCGCCAACGGCAGCTGGGTGTCGTGGTACGCCAACTTCGCCACCTCGCCGCTCCAGCTCGGCTACAACCCGCACAGCCGGTTCGCCCGGCAGCTGCGGTCCGAGCCCTGGTGGAAGGTGGTGACCGCCAAGGGGTTCCTGCTGGGCTGGACCGACCCGGCGACCGACCCCAAGGGCGTGCTGGCGGTACGCGCGATGCAACAAGCCGCCACCAGCCATCACTCGGCGGTCCTCCGTTCGCTGTCGAGGTCCACGGCCACGGAGTTTCCCGAGGAGACCCTCGTCGGTCGCCTTCAGGCGGGGCAGCTCGACGCCGGCTTCTTCTATTCGGTGGAGGCCAAGGCAGCACACCTTGCCACGGTCCCGCTCACCGGGGAACGGCTCGCGGCCTCCTTCACGGTCACGGTGCTGAACGGTGCGCCTGACCACGCAGGCGCGCTCGCCTTCGTGGACTTCCTCCTCGGCCGTCAGGGTCGCGCCATCCTGAAGAGGAACGGGCTCGACGTCCCGGGCCGGGTCCCGGTCTCGGGCGACAAGAAGTCGGCGCCACCGAGCCTGCAACGGATGTTCTCGAGCGGGTGAGCCCCTCCGGCCGCCGCCCGGACCGCAGTTCGGACGGCCTCTCCGGTCACCGCTCGACCGGCCGCCCGGGTCGCCGCTCCGTCCGCAGCCCCCTGCCGATCGTCGGGGGCCTGCTGGCGTGCTATCTGGCCGTCCCACTCGTTGCCTTCGTCGTTCGCCTCGCCCAGTCGGACCACCCCGGCTTCACCCAGCCGGGGCTCTTCCCGGCGCTGTACGTGTCGGCGGCCTGCGCCACGATCTCGCTGGCGCTGATCAGCTTGTTCGGCATCCCGCTCGCCTACGTCTTGGCCCGGTCGCACGGGTGGACCGGTCGCCTGGTCGGGTGGCTCGTACACCTGCCGCTCGCCCTGCCGCCGGTCATGGGAGGCATCGTGCTGGTCTTCCTGGTCGGGCCCTACACCTCCCTGGGCCGTCTGTTCGGGGGTCATCTGACCGAGTCGATGACAGGGGTCGTCCTGGCACAGACCTTCGTGTCGGCGCCATTCCTGGTCGTGACCGCCCGTGCCGCCTTCGCCACGGTGGACCGGTCGTTGCTCGACGTGGCCGCGACTCTCGGGCACCGCGAGGTGTCGCGATTCCTGCGAGTGGCCGTCCCGGCGGCGGCCGACGGGATTCGAGCGGGGATGCTGCTGACGTGGCTGCGCGCCTTCGGCGAGTACGGGGCGACCGTGATCCTCGCCTACCACCCGTTCTCACTGCCGGTGTACACCTTCAACCAGTTCTCGGCCGCCGGTCTACCGACCACCCAGGCTCCGACCGCGCTGGCGCTGCTGGCGGCAGGGGTGGCGGTCGCGGTCAGCCGGCTGCCACTCGGCTCTCTGCGTCATGCCGTCGCCCTCCGGCGAGCGGGCGCACCCGCTCCTGCCGTCCTGGGTGGAGTCGAGGCAGCGGCGACCCGATGGTCGGTCGCACCGGTGGTCTCGGCGCCGGTGCGGTTCACCGTCGACCACCGCCAAGGCGACTTCCACCTGGTCGCCGCGTACGGCACGTCCGGGGGACGGCTGGCCGTCCTCGGCCCTTCGGGCTCGGGGAAGTCCACGCTTCTCGGTGCCCTGGCGGGGGTGCGGGGTGGTGCATCAGTCGAGCTGGTGCACGGGGGCCGCACGCTCGGACACCTCCCGCCGGAGGAACGGGGGATCGGCTATGTGGCGCAGGGGTTCGGCCTGTTCCCCCACCTGCGGGTCGGCCGTCAGATCCGCTTCGGTGAGGGGTCGAGCGAGCAACGGGCAGCGGAATGGCTGGCCCGGCTCCAGCTCGGTGGGCTCGAGGACAGGTTGCCCCATGAGCTCTCCGGTGGGCAGCGCCAGCGGGTCGTCCTGGCACAGGCGCTCGCCAGGGGGCCGGCGCTCCTCCTCCTCGACGAGCCGTTCTCGGCGCTCGACGTCCCTGTCCGCCAAGAGCTTCGTCACGAGCTGCGCCGGCTGCAGCGCGCGAGCGAAGTGACCAGCGTGGTCGTCACCCACGACCCGGAGGAAGCGGCGCTGCTCGCCGACGAGATCCTCGTTCTGTCCGACGGGGGAGTGCTGCAGGCGGGCAGCGTCCACGAGGTCTTCAGCTCGCCCAGCTCGGCCGAGGTGGCCCGGTTGCTGGGGATCCCGAACGTCGCTCCTGGGACGGTGCTCGGCCAGGGCATGCTGGGCGTCGCCGGAGGGGAGATCCCAGCACCGGTCAGCGGACTGCCCAATCAGACAGCAGTGTTGTGGGCCATCCGGCCCGAGCACGCACGCCTGCATCGAGAGCCGATGACCACTGGACTGCCCGGGCGGCTGGTCGACGTGGCGGAGTTGGGCTCGGCGGTGGAGTACGAGGTGCAGCTGTCCGACGCCACGGTGATCCGGGTCCGGGCGGGCGAGCCGCTCGGGCTCGGGATCGGGGACCGGTGCTGGGTGGAGGCACCGGCCGACGCGGTCAGCGTCTGGCCGGGCGTTGCTCCGGGGGTCGCTAGTGAGGGGGGTGGCCGGAACGAGCAGTCCGCTGGCCGCGTACTTCCTCAGCCGTTCGGGTGACGGGCGGGAGCGGTCGGAGAACTCTCCTGTCGACGTGAGATCGTCCACGTCGACCAGCTTCGACTCTCCCCCGGGAGGGGAAGGTCGAGCACCGATGCGGGTTCCAATCTCCCCACTCGGGCGATCCAGTCGCTGAGCCCGGTTGCCGGTCTTGGCTCCGACCATCCCACGGCCCAGCAGGTCACAGGACTGCGAGGACTGCGAGGACTGCGAGGACTGCGAGGACTGCGAGGACTGCGAGGACTGCGAGGACTGCGAGGACTGCGAGGACTGCGAGGGGATCCCCACAGTCAGAAGCGATCCGGAACCTCCACCCCCACGTTGGTGGCCTTCACCACCGCCGTCGCCACCATGCCAGGCTCGAGGCCGAGCTCGTCGGCCGCCTCCCGGGTGATCAAAGCGACGAAGCGGTGCGGGCCAGCCTGAATGTCGACCTGCGCGGCGACCGCATCGCGAGTGACCCGGGTCACGAGGCCGAGGAAATGGTTCCTGGCCGAGCGGCCCGGTGGGCGCCAAGCGGTCTCGGCGCGATCGGGAACCTGCTCCTCGGCGAGGTCGACAGCGAGACGGGCCAGGTCGACGCCGTCCACATAGCGGCGTCCGTCGCGCTGGAGCGAGGCCACCCTGCCGGCGTCCACCCAGCGGCGCATGGTGTCCGGGCTCACGCCCATCAGCTCCGCCGCCTGGCCGACTCGGTACTCGGGCACGGCGCAACGGTAACCGGACCCGTCGTCAGGGTACGGTGCAGTGCCCGACGACCTCATCCCCCGGCGCGGCTCGCTCGGACGTCGCACCGAAGCCGCACCGGGGGCACCGACGAGGGCAGGCCTGGTCTGGGCCTGGCCTGGGTCTGGGCCTGGCCTGGGCAGTGTCACCGACGGGTCCGGGCACCGCATCGGGGGTGGACGGTTGTCGAAGAGGGGTCGGGCAGCGCGTCGAGCGAGCGAGGGTGGGTGGGTCGGCGAACGGCGGCGCCGGCCCCCGAGGCCAACCACGTCCACCCTGTCGGTGGCGGCCGACCGAGCCGCCGGCATCCGGCCGCGCCGAAGCGGCGCCCGGCACCGGTCAGCCGGCGAGGGGAAGGGGCGGCGGAGGGTCCTTGCCGTTTCGGGTGGCGCCGGCCCTTGGGCCGGCCCTTGGGCCGGCGTTGGGGCTGTCCGGGGGTGCCTCGTTCCCGGGCGCCCGCGGGCTCGCAGGCGTCGGCGTGGTCCCGGTTCGGCCCCGTGGCGGGGTGGGGGCCCTGCCAGAGGGGTCGGTGGCCGGGGCTTGGGCTGCCCCGTCGCCAGGGTCGTCGGGTCCCAAGAAGCGCCAGGCCCCCGGGCCCCCCAGGAGCCGCCAACCTCGGTGGGTCTTCATGGCGTGGTGCTCCGGGCAGAGCCGGCAGAGGTTGTCGAGCGCGGTCCTGCCGCCCTTGGCGTAGTCGCGACGCCAATGGTCGACCTGGAGGGGAGCGGCCACCGCACATCCCGGGACCACGCAGAGGGGGTCGCGCTCCATGAGGGCGATCTCCTGGGCGAAGGTCCGGACCCGGGTCTGCCTCGAGACCGCCACCACGTCGACCAGGTCGTGGACCACGACGTGGCAAAGGGCCTCGCCCAACAACTCATGGGCTGCCCGCAGCGAGATCGTGCCCACACCGGCGATCTCGCAGACCTCGCCAGGCTCGAGACGCCCCCGGCGCAGGGCCGCCGCGTCCCCCCGCAGCAGCGCCCGGACCCGCACCCCATCCCTGCCGCCGGCCATTGCCCGCACCAGGGCATCGGCCCGGTAGCGCTCGATCGGCTCGCGCCGGTCAACCTGGCGGGCCTCGGCGAAGACCTGGGCCGTCAGCGCGTCCAAGACGGCCTTCACCCGGGCGCCGTCCGCCGTGGGCAGGTGGGCCTCGAGGCGCAGGCCGCCCTCCGGCGGGGTGAAGGTCCGGCAGTAGCGGCGGGCCTGGAGCCGGCGCTCTCGCTCCTGGGCCTCGGCCTCTCCGGTCTTTGCTCGGGCGGTGCGGGTGGCCAGGGTGGCCAGTTCGGTGAAGGTGCCCCCCTTGGCCGCCTGGAGCAGCTGCTCTTCGGCCGCCGGGTCGCCGAGGGCCGCCGGGGCGGCCAGCTGCACCTGGGGGAGGGAGACCTCGCCCGAGAGCAGGGCAGCACGCAGGGACGGGGTCTCGGCCAGTGCCTCGGCGGTCTCGAGGGTCTGGCGAGCTCGCCCCACCGGTTCGCCGGTCACCTGGGAGAGCCAACGGGCCGGGTCGGTGTCGCCTCGCTCCCGGTAGGCGCCGGTTGCCGCCACCGTGGCGGCATAGAGGGCCCGGGCCCCGCCGGCGGCCTTCTCGAGTCGGGCGAGGGCCTCGACCATGGCCCTGGCGTCCGGACCCGAGACCTGCTCGGGCGGAGCGAGGGCGGCCACGGATCGCACCTGTTCGATCGCCGCCTCCACGATGGCCAATGCGCCCACGGTCCAACCCTGCCAGGGGGGTGTGTCACCGGGCAGCGGTAGCGGGCCGACGGCCGCGGGTGCAGACGGGACGAAGGAGGCGTTCGCCAACGAGCCCGGCCATCCGGATCCCAACCGGCAGGCGACAGAAGAGCACCCTGCTGCTGACAATTGCGAGGTGACGTCTCGCACGAGGGACGCCCAGCGACGTCTCGCACGAAGGGCACGAAGGGCACGAAGGGGTGGAACCGATGTGGCACGGGTCTGGGCGGGGGCATAGCTGGCGGCCCCTGCGGGGTTCGGTTGCGGGGGGAGCCCTTCTGACGTTCGCGATGGCAGGGCTCGCCACTGTGGGTCAGCCGGCCGGAGCGTCGGCAGTCGGCGCCGCGTCGTCCACCACGGCAGCGTCCGGGGCGACGAGCGGTCCCGGCTACCGGCTGATCACCGGCTACGGCACGAGCTGCGCCTTCAACGCCCCCTACCTGGGCTCACCGGCGAGCCAGGGCAGCGACACCTGCGTCAACCAGGGTCCGACCCTCTATGCCTGCGTGGGGTTGTCGGCAACCTCGGGTCAGGGTTACTGGGTCGGTGTCGGACTCACCGACGTGTTCTCGGCGTCCGGTCCGATTGCACCCGTGTACGAAGGCGCCGTCAGCTGGATGGGCAGCGTCGCCCCATTCTGCCCGAACGGTATTTCCAGACCCGATCTCGCCGCTCCGGTGGTCAGGGTGGTGGCAGCCTCACCCGGTGCGTGGCTGGTCGGAGCCAACGGGGGCGTGTTCAGCTTCGGCGACGCGCACTTCTACGGTTCGATGGGCCGTGCGCCGCTCAACCAGCCGATCGTCGGCATGGCGGCCACTCCCGACGGCTCCGGCTATTGGCTCGTCACTGCCGACGGCGGCGTCTTCTCCTTCGGCGGGGCGCCGTTCGAAGGCTCCGCGGTGGGCCAGTCCCTCGACGCGCCGATAGTCGGCATCGCCGCCACGAGCTGAAGGCCGGCGTGGCAGAGGGAGGACCGAAGAGAAGGTGCCGGTGAAGAGAAACGAGGTGAGGTGCAGAAGGGGGGAGTAGAACGGGGGCGGACGCGGAGCGTCGAGGTGGCAGAGCGAGGAGGCGACACGATCGATTGGCGCAAGTGGCACGCCGCCTACGACGACCCGGAATCGGCACTGAGCCGGCGGCTGACGGTGGTACGCGCCGAGATCCAAGCGGCACTCGACCGACTGCCCCCCGGGACCTGGAGGGTGGTCAGCCTTTGTGCCGGGGACGGTCGAGACCTGCTCGGAGTGCTCGAGGGGCACCCGCGGCGCCACGACGCGAGCGGCCTGCTGGTCGAGCTCGACCCGGTGCTGTCGCAGGCCGGGCGCGACGCCTGCAAGGCAGCGGGGATCGAGCGAATTGAGGTCCGCACCGGGGACGCGAGCGACGCTTCCCACTACCTGGGATGGCCGGCCGACCTTCTGCTCGTCTGCGGCGTGCTCGGCAACCTGACCGAGGACGGCGTGTTCGCCCTGATCGACCGGCTGCCCTCGCTCTGCGCTCCCGGGGCGACCCTGGTGTGGACGCGTCACCGGCGGCCACCTGACCTCACGCCGAAGATCCGGGCCGCGCTCGCCGATGCGGGATTCGCCGAGATCGCCTTCCACTCGCTCAAGACCTCGTGGGGGTGCGTGGGCTCGGCGCGCTGGCCGGGTACCGGCGCCGGCACCCCGAGAGCCAGACCCGGCGCCGGCACCCCGAGCGCCAGACCCCCGGCCGGCACCCCGGGCGACGGGCGCCTCTTCGAATTCGTTGCCGACGTCGCGCAGGACTGGCAGCGCCCGAGGTAGTCGTCCGCCGGGCAGCCGAGGCGCCGCCCCCTCACGCCG
>DAHUYA010000100.1 GCA_027315445.1 Acidimicrobiaceae bacterium
GCCCGGCCGAGCTGCTTCGCCCGGTACATCGCCTGGTCGGCTCGCGAGATGAGCGTCTCGGGATCGTCACCCTGGTCGCCGACCGCCACCCCGATGCTGGCGGTCGCCGACAACGACCGGCCCCCCACCTCGAAGGGCCGCGCAAGCTGGGCCATCACCCGGGCCGCCACCGACGAGGCCTGCTGCGCGGGCTCGTCGAGCTCCTCGCAGAGGATGGCGAACTCGTCGCCCCCGAGCCTCGCCAGCGTGTCGCTCGGTCGCACCACCTCCTGCAGGCGGATGGACACCTCGGTGAGCAGCTGGTCGCCGGCGGAGTGCCCGGCGGCGTCGTTGACCGACTTGAAGTGGTCGAGGTCGAGGAACAGGACGGCCGGACGGCTGCGTCGCCGGGCGACCAGCTCGAGGGCGTGCGACACCCGGTCGAGGAAGAGGGCCCGGTTGGCCAGGCCGGTGAGCGGGTCGTGGAGGGCCTGGTGCTCGAGGCGGGCGCGCTTGTCCGCCAGCTGGGTCTCGAGCAGCCGCCGGGTCGCCTCGAACCGCTTGGCCATCCGGACGATGCTGAGGTCGGACCCGATCTGGATGGCCCCGACCGCGACCTCGAGCGCCGCCTCCGGCATCGAGTGCGACGCCGCCACCTGCCGGACGAACTGGGCGACCTCCTCCCGCCAGTACAGGTAGAGCTTCGTGATCTCGGCCAGGGAGATGGACTGGTTGAGGGGGGCCTCACCGGTGGCGTCCCACACCTCCGACTGCTCGCGGGTCACCGGTCTGCCGTTGCACAGGTAGCCGGCCACGGCCCGGGTCCCCGCCTCGGTGGCCCGCAGGATGTCCCGCTCCACCTCGGCGTGCTGGGCATTGGGCGCCGGCGTGGCACCGAGCTTCCAGCGCTCGAGGATGCGCTGGGAGATCTCGGGGGCGTGCTCCTCGAGCACCATCCCGAGGGTCGGAGCTGGCCCGGCGCCCGCCGAGACGGCCGGCTCCGGGGCGGCCGTCACTGCGCCGACCCCCCGGCACGCCGACGGCGGGCCCTCGTGACCCTCGCCGCCCTCGTCCCGGACCGTCTTCCCATGGCACCCCCGCAGGTCGGTGGCCAATGCTAGTTGCACCGGGAGTGCGGGCCGAGGGATGGTTCGGGGCAACAGGCCCCGCGACCTGGGCCGACGCGATGGTGAACGAACCGGGGGTCGGGGAATCGTTACGATCGCACCCCGTGACCGCCCACCCCCAGAGGTCTGCCGTCTCCACCGGCCGATGACGGGGGTCCCCAACGAAGACCGACTCCGGGCCCTCGGAGAGCAGATGGCGTACGCCCCCGAGCGACGGGGGGCCCGCCGCCGGGCGGCCCGCAGCCGGCGGCGGCGGCGCATCAGGCGGACCCTGCTGATCACCTTCTCGGCGCTCCTGCTCGTGGTGATCGCCGGGGCCGGCTACGCGTACTACCTGGCCCACAGCCTGAAGCGGGTGGAGGTCCACGGGCTGAGCAAGGCCCTGACCAGCGGCAGGGAGGCGGGGACCGAGAACATCCTGATGGCCGGGTCCACCTCGCGCTGCGCCCTGAAGGTCCAGAACCCGGCGTACGGCCTCTGCTCCCAGGGGGTGAACGGGGTCAACAGCGACGTCATCATGATCCTGCACGTCGACCCCACCCACCACCGCCTCGCCCTCCTCTCGATCCCTCGGGACCTGTTCGTGCCCAACGCCCGGGCCGGTGGTGTCAACAGCGGGGGGCCCAACAAGATCGACGCCGGTCTGTACCAGGGCCTGAGCCAGGTGGTGGCGGCGATCGAGGAGGACTTCGGGATCCCGATCCAGCACGCCGTGTCGCTCAACTTCGACCAGTTCGCCAACGTGGTGGACGCGCTCGGCGGCATCAACATGTCCTTCCCGATGTCGGTGTTCGACAAGGAGTCCGGGCTCAACGTCCAGAGAGCCACCTGCGTGCACCTCGACGGCTTCCAGGCCCTGCAGGTGGTGCGGGCACGGCACCTGCAGTACGACGCCCCGGGTTCGGGGTCCAACGCCCTCTACTGGCCACAGGAGACGCAGAGCGACCTGGCCCGCATCCGCCGGGACCACGAGTTCCTCAGGGTCCTGGGCTCGGCGGTGGCCCAGCGTGGGCTCGGCAACCCGATCTCCGACGCCACCCTCATCAACTCCCTGAAGGCCGACATCACCTTCGACCAGAGCTGGTCGGTGACCGACATGGTGAACCTGCTGCTCGAGTTCCACTCGGTCGACATCAACAGCGTCCCCCAGCTCACCCTGCCCGTCGCCCTGGTGGACGACCCCAACGGGGGGCAGTACGGCAACCTGATCTTCGAGGGTGGCGACTACGGGCAGGTGGAGTTCACGTCCCAACCCCAGGACCGGGCCGCCGTCGACCAGGTGCTCGGCATAGGGGCGGGCACCGACACCCTGACCGGCCAGCCGCTGCCCGCCCCCGCCACAGTCAGCGTGTCGGTGGAGAACGGGACCGGTGCCTACAACCAGGCGACCGACACCGCCGACGCCCTCTCGGCGCTCGGCTTCCACACGGTGGGGGTGGGGGACGTCTCGCCGACCGGTGACGTGGCCGAGACGGTCGTCTACTACGGCTCGCGTTCCCCGGCGGCCGAGGCGGCGGCCGAGGCGGTCGCAAATTCGATGACCGGCTCGGTCGTCATGGCCTACGACCCGAACCAGGTCACCGACGGCGCCCAGGTGACCGTGGTCACCGGTTCGCAGTTCTCGGTCAACCCGCCCCCGGCGACCGCCACCACCTCGCCGGGCTCGGTCGGGAACGCGTCCACGGCGGCCACCGCGCCCGTCACCACCACGACCTCGGCCGCCAGCAGCGACATCGCCAGCCCGTCGGCGCCCAACAACTCGCTGCGGCCGTGGGACCCCCGGGCCTGCCCGGCCGGCGCCACGCCGACCGCCCCGGTGGCCAACCCGACCTGAGCCGCCCCCTCAGCCGGTGCCCGCTCCCGGCACGGTCGAACGTTCGACCAGGCCGACGGTGGCCCGCACGAAGCCGGCGAACTCCTCGGGGTGGGTGACGTGGCCCACGTGGGTCGCCCCCTCCACCTCGTACTCGGGCTGGCCGGTGCGGGCGGCCAGCTCGTGGCAGGCGTCGCGGCTGTAGGGCCAGCTGCGCGAACCGTGCCCGAACAGGGTCGGCACCCGCAGGTCGTCCCAGTCGTAGGGGGCCTCGAGCTCGGAGGCGATGTCGGCGCAGAACGCCGCCCCCTCCCGTCGGCGCGCCTCGCGCTCGCCCTCCGAGAGCCGCTCCCACCCCCCGGCCCCGCTGACCGCCGTATAGATGCGCTCGGCCACCACGCCCGGGTCGTGGTCGCCCACGATGGCCTCCAGCGAGGCCCGCGGCTCGGGCGGCCAGAAGTCCATCCAGGGCACCGGCGGCTCGGAGAGCCCGAGGGCCCGCACCATCCCGGGGCGGGCGATGGCGGCGAGCACGGCCACGTGGCCGCCGAAGCTGTGGGCGACCACCACCGCCGGCCGATCGCCGATCACCTCGAGCAGGTCCGTGGCGTGGTCACCGAGCGAGCGGGCCGGCGGGAGGTCGAGCGACTCGCCGTACCCGCGCCGGTCGTAGACCGTCACCGCCAGGTCGGGGAGCCGGCCGACCACGTTCCGGAAGCTCGACGCCCGGTCGGCACCCCCGTGGACCAGCACGACCGGGGTCAGGGACGGATCCTCGGGCCCGTGGAGGCGGGCGACGACGCCCGAGGGTGTGGGCCGGCGGCGCACCGGCCGCTAACCGCCGAGCCCGTAGTCCTCCTTCCACCAGCGGGCGCGACGCACCTCCTCGGGATCCGAACGGAGGGCGGGGTCCTGGCCCAGGTCCTCGGGCGTCGGCCCGACCCGCTCGGCCAGGGGCCGGAGCGCCTCGAGGTCGAACCCGTAGCAGCGGGCCGCCGTCAGGCCGAGGAGGTCGGCCGTGTCGTCGACCGGGAGCGCCCCGAAGTCGGCCCGCAGCCGGGACACCGTGTGGGGCCACGTCCCCTCGGGGTGCGGGTAGTCGGTGCCCCACATCATGACGTCGCAGCCGATGATGTAGCGCCGGCGCAGCTCCTCCTTGGACATCGTGGAGGCGCCGATGAAGATGTTGCTGCCGAAGTACTCGGAGGGCAGGCGAGAGATCTTGCCCTCGAGCAGGGCGGCCATCTTCTTCGTGGTGTGGCCGCCCCCCATGTACTGGTCCCACTTCCACATGAAGTCGGCCGCCCAGTAGGCGCCGGACTCGGTGACGACGAACTTGAGCTCGGGGAACCGCTCGAACACCCCGGAGAAGAGGAGGTGCCACGCCGGCCGGGCGGGCCACCACGCCGCCTCGGCGAGGTAGATGCCGATGTTGCCGTTGTACTCCTCCTGGGGCGCCTCGCCCGAGTGGGTGTGCACCGGCAGGTGGGCCGCCTGGCAGGCCGCCCAGACGGGGTCGTAGTCGGGGTGGTTGTAGGGGAGGTGCTCCCGCCACATGGTCGGCACCATCACCCCCCGGATGCCGGGTTGCTCGGCCAGCCACTCGATCTCGCGCACCGAGCGCTCGATGTCATGGGTGATCGGCACCAGCCCGACCCCACCCCGCCGCTCCGGGTGGTGGCCGCACAGCTCGACGAGGAACCGGTTGTGCGCCGCGGCGCCGGCGAACGCCAGGTCGGGGTCGGTGATCTCCCCGGCGGAGAGCCCGGCCCCGAACGGGGGACCGGCCATCCCGGTGATGGCGTCGGCGTCGGGGAAGATCACCTCGGCGACCACCCCGTCGGCGTCGAGCTCCTTGTCCCGCTGCTCGGGGTCGAAGCCGCCGCGCAGGCCCTCGGCGTTCTCCGTCTCCCAGCCCGTGATGTACTCGTAGTTCATCTCGAGCAGCTCGTCCCGGCGGGCCTGCCGGTCGGCCAGGAAGTCGTCGAAGGCCTGGTGGTACCGGGCCTCGAGGTACTCCCGGTAACCCTCGGAGGGGAGCCCGGCATGGGTGTCGGCCGAGATGACGATGTAGTGGTCGCTCATGGCGCTGCCTCTCTCTCCGCTGCTCACCAGGACTTGATGGCCAGCTCGCCCTCGAAGGCGTTGCAGGTGGACTCGGTGGGGTAGTCCCCGGCGGGGAGCGGGCGGCCCACCTCCGCCACCGTCGGTCCGATCCGGTCGCCGAGCGGCGCCAGCCGATCGAGGTCGAACCCGTAGAAGCGGGCGGCGTTGGTCGCCACCATGGCCCGGACCTCCGACGGCTCCATTCCGGCGAAGGCCACCCGGAGGGCCTCCCTCGTGTAGGGGTAGGACCCTTCGCTGTGCGGGTAGTCCGCCCCCCACATGATCCGCTCGACCCCCACGTCCGGGATGAGCGGCGCCTCGCTGGGGCGCAGGAAGCTGGCCCCGACCCACACGTGGCGGTCGAAGTACTCGCGAGGGGTCAACCCGAGCGCCCCCACGGTGGCGCCGAAGAACTGCGCCTCGGCGCTGCCGCCACGGGTCATCCGGGCGAAGAACCACTCGAGGGTCTGCAGGCCCCGGGGGAGCCAGGCCAGTCCCTGCTCGGTCAGGACCATCCGCAGGCTCGGGTGGCGGTCGAAGACGGCGCCGAACATGAGGTGCCACAGCGGCCGATGGGCGAACCACGGCAGCTCCACCAGCATGATGGCCCGCGCCGGCTCGAGCTCGCCGAAGTCCGGGATGCCGCTGCCGCTGTGGACGTTGAGCGGAAGGTCGAGCTCCTCGCACAGCTCCCAGAGCGGCTCGTAGCAAGGGTCCCAGAGCTCGTGGAGGCCCGAGTTGGGGGGCACCGCGGGCAGGAGGACCCCCCCGCACACCTCCATCTGGGCACTGACCCTCCGCACCTCCTCGCAGGCGTCGTCCACGTCGTTGAGGAAGATCTGGATCACCCCGGCCCGCCGCTCCGGCGCCGCCGCGCAGAAGTCGATCAGCCAACGGTTGTGCGCCTGCACGCCGGCCCAGCGCCGTTCGTACTCGTCCGCCGTCGGCGGCAGGGCCGTGAGATTGCTCTGCGCGAAGAACGGGGGGACGGTGTTGGGGAAGAGGACCTCGGCGGCGATCCCGTCGGCCTCGAGCTCGGCCAGACGGCGGTCGCTGTCCCAGTTCCGGAAGGCGGTGGGCGCCAGGAGGTCGGCGAAGGGGTTCTCGTAGGCCGCCGCCCAGGCGTCGAACGCCTCGTGCCAGCGACTCGGGAGGTACGCCTTGTAGTCGGCCAGGTCGGCACCGGCGTGACCGTCGGCGGAGATCACGGTGTAGTGCTCGCTCGCGTCGCTCGCCATCGGCGTCCCCCGTCGACTTCCGGCTGGTACCAGCCTCACCATAGCCAGGGAGTGGCGCCGGGTCAGCCGACCGGCCGTGGGCGGCGACACTCCGAGAACAACTATTCTCGCCGACACCGGCGTTCGCCGCCCGGGGGAGGGACCAGCCATGGCCATGCTCGACGAGCGCACCGCCACCGACCTCCTGCGGTGCGCCGGAACGGACGTCATCCCCCGCGGCCGGTTCACCTCCCCGGCCTTCCTCGAGCTCGAGTACGAGCGCCTGTGGCCCCGGGTCTGGCAGGTCGCCTGCCGCGAGGAGGAGCTGGCGGGACCCGGGGATTTCGTCGAGTACGCCATCGGCGACCGCTCCGTCGTGGTCGTGCGCACCCCGGCGGGCGAGCTGGCGGCCTTCCGCAACACGTGCCCGCACCGGGGCACCCGGCTGCTCGACGGCTGCGGCCGGGTGGACGGCGAGATCCGGTGCCGGTTCCACGGATGGCGATGGGACCTCGAGGGGCGGAGCACCTTCGTGCTCGACGAGCACGAGTTCCCCGCCGCGCCGCCCGAGGAGCTGGCCCTGGGCCGCTGTGCCGTGGACACCTGGGGCGGCTTCGTCTTCGTCCACTTCGGGTCCGATCCCGAGCCGCTGCTCGACTACCTCCACCCGCTGCCCGAACGGATCGGCCCGTACCGACCGGAGCGGATGCGGCTGACCGGGCGGACGGCCACCGTGGTCCCGGCCAACTGGAAGGTCGTCGTCGACGCCTTCAACGAGGGCTACCACCTGGCGGCCACCCATCCCGAGCTCCTGCGGTGGAAGGACGACACGGCCCTGCGGTACGAGGTCTTCGAGACCCACACCATCTACGGAGGCGCCGGCGACCCGGCCCCGAGCCCCCGCCTGGGCCTCGACCCCGAGGACGTCGACCAGAACGAGCTGCTGGCCCTCAAGATCCGCGACCTGGTCGAGAACCTGCCCGGCTACTTCGGGCCGGACGACGTGGCGGCGCTCGAGGAGGTCCTGCGGGCCCCGCTGCCCGAGGGGGTGACGGCCGGGCAGTTCTACCTGGCGCGTCGCCGCAGCGGCGCCGCCGCCCGCGGGCTCGACTGGGCGCACCTGAGCGACGACCAGGTGCTCGGGGGCGACGATCCGCTCATCTTCCCGTCGGTCCTCGGACCGGCGGTCGCCGGGGGATGGTTCGCCTACCGCTGCCGGCCGAACGGTGACGACCCCCACTCGTCGATCTTCGAGCTCTGGACGCTCCAGGAGGTGGCCCCGGGGGAGGACCCCCCGCCGGTGCCACCGGTCCGGTGGGTGGCCGACTGGCACGACCACGACTGGGGCCAGGTGGTGAACCAGGACCTCGCCAACTTCGGGGCCATCCAGCGCGGCCTGCGGGTTCCCGACGGTCCGCCGCTGCGCTGGAACCGCCGCCAGGAGATGTGCGTGCGACGCTTCCACGAGGTGATCGACCGCTACCTGTTCGGCGACGGCGCCGGCGGGTGAGGACGGGCCGGTGGTGAGGGTGGAGCCGGCGGGCGTGACCTTCGACCTCCTCGAGGGGGAGTCGCTGCTGGCCGCGGCCGCACGGGCCGGCTACCGGTGGCCGACGGTGTGCGGCGGCTTGAGCGAATGCGGGGTCTGCGTCCTCGAGGTGCTCGAAGCCGAGCCCGAGCAGCACGAACCGGCCAACCACGCCGAGGAGCACCGCCTGGCATCGGTGCCCGATCGCCGCCAGCGACCGGACGCCGTCCTGCGACTGGCCTGTCAGTTCCGGCCAGGCTCGGGCGACGCCGTGGTCGCCAAGCGCGGGGTCCGGCGCCGCGACGCGGCACCGTCGGCCCCGGCGGCAGGGCCGTCGTGATCTACATCGTCGACCGGGTGCAGGTCGCACCGGCCGATGTGCCGGCCTACCTGCAGGCTCTCTCGGACTCCGCCCACCCCGTCCTGACCGAGGCCGGGCTCGAGCTCGAGTCCTGCCGTGCCACCGCCGGCGACCTGGGCCTCGACGTCGACGTCGAGGTGGTCTGGCGGGTCGAGAGCTTCGAGGTGTGGAACGAGGTCCGCCGGGACCTGGTCCGCCACCCGGGCTGGCGGGCGTGGGCCCACCGGGCCGAGGGCCTGCGGCGGGGGGGCAGCCGGCGCTTCATGTTCCCGGTCGACCTGCCGGTCGGGGGCTGAGCTGCTCCGCCGCTTCGAGGTGTACTCGCTGGCGGACCCGGCTCCCGCCGGGCCGGTCGCCATGCTCCGCCACGCCCTTGCGGACTGCGGCCGTCACATCCCCGAGGTCCTCGACTCGGCAGTCGGGACCAACCGCACCGAGGTGCCGTTGCACCTCGTCTGGGAGCACGCCTACGAGTCGCCCGCCGCCTACCGCCGCTACATGGTCCACCCCTTCCACGCCAGCGTCATCGACCGGTTCGTGCTGGCCGACAGTCCCGAGCGGGTGACCGGCCACAACGACCTCGGTCTCGGCCTGTTCGGCTACACGTGCCCGGGATCCGACTACTACCTGGCCGACGGCATCCGCCGCCTGGTCCTGCTCGACCTGCGGGAGGCGACCGCGGGCGAGGTGGCGGCCATCGGCGGGCTCGCCGCCACGACGGCCGGCCCCGCGGTGTCGGTCTTCGCCCCCAACACCATGGCCGCCACGTGGTTCGACGGGGAGACCCCGGTGGGCGGCACCCCGGAATGGACGCACCTGTGGGAGCAGGGCTTCGAGGACGACGCGGCGCTCGAGGACCATCTCGGCCGGGATGGGGCGGCGGCCGAGGCCGAACGGACCGGATGGCGGTCGGTGCCCGGCGTGTCCCGGGCGATCGAGCTCCGCTACCGGATCGAGCCGGGATGGGGGTACGGCAGGGCGAGGGACTGACACAGGCCCGGGCGAACCCTCGAGTCTCACTCGAGTGTTCGCCGTCTCTCCTCTCCACCCGCTCCGGCACTCCGAGAACGCCGACGGTCGCCGGCGCGACGCGCCGGGTGATCGGGACTTTGGTCCCTTCTCCACGACCCCGGTTCCCGCAGACTCCAAGGTAGCGACATCTGGCATGGGCGTTTCGGCGGGTGCTTCGACTCTCTGAGGCGCGGCGTCCGTGCGTCGCCGAGCAGCGGAGGAGAAAGATGAGAATTCGGAGACCCATCAAATTGCTGGCAGCTCTCGCCATCGCCGCCGGTGGGGTCGGGATCCTGCAGGGAGTGGCCGGCGCCCAGGCGACCGTGTCCCCCTCAGGGGGACTGACCGTCACCACCGGGAGCAACGTGTGCACGGGCGCGGCCGCCGGCCAGGACTTCCCGATCTCGATCACCCTGCCGTCTTCGTCGGTGAACGACAAGGTCGACGTCGCCTTGCTGCTCGACGACACCGGCAGCATGAGCGACGAGGTCGGGACCGTCGAGTCCATCTTCAGCGACATCGTGGACCAGCTGCAGGCGGCCCTGCCGTCGGTCAACTTCGGGTTCGGTGTGTCGATGTTCAAGGACTACGGCGGCGCCTGGTCGGCAGAGGACGGTGACACCGCCACGTCTCGGCCGTTCATCCTCAACCAGCCGATCATCACCGCCGACACCGCCGGAGGGACCAGCGCGCTGGACACCACCATCTCCAACGCTCTCAACATGGCCGACCTGCTGCCCGGCTTCGGCGGTGACGGCCCCGAGACGGACCTCGAGGGCCTGTACCAGCTGGCCACCGGGGCGGGGCTGGACGGCAACGGCAACGGCTCGACCCTCGACAGCGGGCCGGCCGGCGCCCAGAGCACCCAGACCGACCCAGGGACCAGCGGCGACGTGCCGGCGTTCTCGTCGAACACCCTCACCACCAGCGGCAGCCTCGGCGGCATCGGGTGGCGCCCGGGTGCGCTGCACATCGCCATCGTGGCGACCGACACGGTGACGGTGGCCGCCTTCCCGGCGGGCTCGCCGATCCCCGACACCATCACCTCCACCAACGGTGACACCGAGCCGACGGCCAACTTCGCCGAGAGCTCGGTGACCCCGGGGAGCGACCGGTTCGGGTACGTGGCCGTCACCACCGACCCCGCCACCAACACGGTGGACGGCGCGGTGGCACCGGCGGGCGGGGCCACCGTGCAGGGGACGGTGAACGCCCTCAACGCCCTCGGCATCCGGGTGATCGGCATGGGGCCGGGCGCGGCACCGACCGACGCCACCGGACCGTCGGGCGACGAGTCCGTCTGGATGTCGAGCGTGGCGCGGCTCACCGGCGCGCTCGACTCGAGCGGCTCCCCGTTGGTCTTCAGCACCAGGGGCGAGGGGCTCACCAGCGCCATCGTCGACAGCATCCAGACCTCGGCCACCCGGCCCGTGACGGTGGGGATCACCACGACGACCCTGCCGGCCGGCGTCACCTCGGTCACCGCCAGCCCCACCACGGTCGACAACGTGGCCCCCGGCGGGACGGCCAGCTTCACCCTCAACGTGAAGGGTGACGGGTCGAACATCAAGGGGAACTTCGACGTCAACTTCGTCGACACCACCAGCGGTGCACAGCTCGGGAGCCTCCCGGTGTCCATCGACTGCACCCCGGTGACCAAACCCAGCCCCGTGGCGACCCAGGGCTACCGTCTGCTCGGCGGTGACGGCGGGATCTTCGACTACGGCGGCGCCATCTTCTACGGCTCCGCCGGCTCGAACCTGACCGCCTGCCCGCCGGTCACCTCCGACCGGTCGATGCCCAACGGCAGCTGCTGGTCGATGGCCACGACGCCCGACACCCAGGGCTACTGGACCCTCAACGCGTCGACGGGGGCGATCCTCGCCTACGGGGACGCCGCGAACTACGGCAGCCCGGCGACCACTTTCGCCGGCGTCCCACGGGATCTGGTGCCGACCTTCGTCGGCATCGCCCCCACCCCCGACGCCAAGGGCTACTGGATCCTCGAGCTGCCACTGAGCGGCCTGGCCACGGTGGTGCCCTACGGTGACGCGACCTTCTACGGCGACGCCACCACCATCGCCGGCACCCCCGACCACGTCGGTCAGCCGGTCGGCATCGCGGCGACCCCCGACGGCAAGGGCTACTGGATCGTCGAGTCGGACGGCGGGGTGTTCGCCTTCGGTGACGCCGCCTTCTACGGCTCGATGGGCGGCCAGCTCCTCAACCGCCCGGTGGTCGGGATCGCCCCCACCCCCGACGCCAAGGGCTACTGGCTCACCGCCACCGACGGCGGGGTGTTCGGCTTCGGTGACGCCACCTTCGCCGGCTCGATGGGTGGCCAGCCCCTCAACCGCCCGGTGTCGGGCATCGCCGCCGACCCGGCCGGTGGCTACTGGCTCTCGGCCCAGGACGGGGGAGTGTTCGCCTTCGGCGGCGCGCCGTTCCTCGGCTCGATGGGCGGCCAGCCCCTCAACCAACCGATCTTCGCCATCAACTCGGCGACCACCCTGTCGCCGTAGCGGTCGAGATCCGGTCGGCGCCCCGGCGAGAACCCCC
>DAHUYA010000110.1 GCA_027315445.1 Acidimicrobiaceae bacterium
GACCGGGGCCGAGATCGGCGTGCAGGAGGGGTTGTTCTCGCACCACCTCCTCACCTACTGGGGCGGGCGGAAGCTGCTGTCGATCGACTCGTGGGAGCACGCCTCCTCCGGCGACTACGTGGACATCGCCAACGTGGGGCAGCTCGAGCAGGACGCCCGCCACCGGGCCACCTGTGAGCGGCTGGCCATCTTCGGCGACCGGAGCGAGGTGTGGCGGCTGCGCTCGACCGACGCCGCGGCCGAGGTGCCCGACGGCAGCCTCGACTTCGTCTACATCGACGCCCGCCACGACTACGACGCCGTGCTCGAGGACCTCGAGACATGGGTCCCCAAGGTCCGACCGGGCGGCATCGTGGCCGGCCACGACTACCTCGACGGGGACCTGCCCGCGGGCAGGTTCGGCGTGAAGAGCGCCGTCGACGCCTTTTTCGCCGCCTATGGTGTGGAGGCGGCGGCGACCACCCTCGACCCGCCGTGGTCCACCTGGCTCGTCGACGTCCCGGCCGGAGGGTGGCCGGCCCGAACGGAGCCGGCGGTGCCGGCGTCGGTGGCGGTCGCCCGCGACTGACCGGGGCAGATGGAGGGAGGCGAGTGCACACGCAGTCGATGGTCGGGCGATCGAGGACGCTGCGGGGGTGCGTGGCCTCCCTGGCCGTGGCGGCGGCGATGCTGGTGTCACCGGCCGGACCGGCCGCCGCTTCGACCGGCGGGTCGCCACGAGCCCACTCGGTGACGATCAGGAGGGACGCCGACGGGGTGGTCCACGTGACGGCGGCCAACTTCACCGACCTCGGCTACGGCGAGGCCTGGGCCTTCTCACAGGACAACTTCTGCACCCTGGCCAACGACTTCGTCACCGTCGAGGGTGACCGTTCCCGGTACTTCGGCCCGACCGGGCTGACCCTCAACTACTCGGCCGGCACCCAGTCGACCAACCTCGACTCCGACTTCTTCTGGAAGTGGATGGCGGCCAGCGGGATCGTCGACCGGACGCTCCACGCCGCCCCGCCCGTCGGGCCGCTGCCCCAGGTGCTCGACGTGTACCGGGGCTTCGTGGACGGCTACAACGCCTACCTGGCCTCCGGAAGGCGCAACGACCCCCGCTGCGCCCACAAGCCCTGGGTCCACCCGATCACCCTCACCGACCTCCTCCTGCGAGGGGTGCAGATCACCACCGAGGCGTCGAGCGCCCAGTTCGTCACCGACGAGGTGGCGGCGGCGCCGCCGCCGGCCGGCACCGGCTCGACCACGACCACCGGCTCCCAGAGCGGTGTCGAGCGCGCCGCTCTGGTGGCCGACTTCGGCGCCCGCGTCGACAACGGCACGATGGGATCGAACGGCATCGGGCTCGGTTCGCAGGACACCGCCAACGGGAACGGGATGGTGCTGGCCAACCCGCACTTCCCGTGGCGCGGGACGGAGCGCTTCTGGATGGCCCAGCTCGACGTCCCGGGCAGCTACGACGTGGAGGGCGGCACGCTCGAGGGCTTCCCGCTCATCGGCATCGGGTTCAACCAGCACCTGGCGTGGACCCACACGGTCTCGACCGACTTCCGCTTCACCTTCTACCAGCTGCACCTGGTGCCGGGGCACCCGACGAGCTACCTGGTCGACGGCAAGGCGTACCCCATGACCCGGCGGACGGTCGTGGTCGACACGGGGCACGGCACCCGCTCGCACACCTTCTACTCGACCCGCTGGGGCAACGTCCTCGACGTGCCGCAGGCCGGCTACCACTGGACGGACACCACCGCCTACGCGGTGGACGACTCCACGATGACCGACCTGACGAGGGCGGCCAACCAGTACCTGCGGATGGGCCAGGCCACCTCGGTGGCGCAGCTGCTGAAGGTGGAGTCCACCTACCTGGCCATCCCGACCTTCAACACGATCGCCGCCGACGACACCGGCCACGCCCTGTACGCCGACGTGGGCAACACCCCGAACGTGCCGCTCTCGCTGATCGACAGCTGCACCCCGCCGGGGGCCCCCAAACTGGTGTACGCGGCGGCCGGCGTCGTCACCCTCGACGGCTCCCGGTCCGCCTGCGCCTGGCGCAACGATCCGGGCACCCCGGTGCCCGGGATCTTCGACGCGGCCCACGAGCCGCACGTCATCCGGACCGACTACGTCGAGAACTCGAACGACTCCTACTGGCTGGCCAACCCGAGCGCCCCCTTCCCGGCCTACTCGCCGATCATCGGGGCGACCGGGGTGACCCAGGACCTGCGCACCCGGCTGGGCAACCAGATGATCGCCGCCCGGGTGGCGGGCACCGACGGCCTCGGTCCGCCCAAGTTCACCCTCCCGACCCTGCAGAAGATGTGGGAGGGGGACCAGTCGATGGAGGCCCAGCTGGTCCTGCAACCGCTGGTCGCCGCGTGCCGGGCCACCCCGCAGGTGAAGGCCAGCAACGGGACGGTGGTGGACCTGACCGGCGCCTGCACCGCGCTCGCCGCCTACAACGGCACCGGCCGGCTCGACGCGGCGGGCGGGTGGCTCTTCTCGGAATGGGTGGCCCGGGCGCCGAGCAGCAACTTCTGGGCCACCCCGTTCAACTCCTCCCAGCCGCTCACCACGCCCTCGGGCCTCGACACCGCCAACCCGGCGATCCTGCGGGCACTGGCCGACGCCGTGCTCAGCCTTCAGGCCCGTCACATCCCGCTCGACGCCAGCTACGGCCAGGTGCAGTTCAAGCCGACTGCCTCGGGCGGGCGGATCCCGATCCCGGGCTGCGACACCGGCTGCTTCAACGCCATCTACGCCGCCGACGGGAGCGGCGGGGTCCTGGCCGCGGACCCCTACGGTGAGGTCTACGACGGCTCGTCGCTCGTGATGACGACCGAGCTGACCCCCTCGGGGCCGATCTCCCAGGGGATCCTGACCTATTCCCAGGCGACCAATCCCCGGTCGCCGTTCTTCTCGAACATGACCAGCCTCTACTCACAGGGGCGGTGGGCCTCCCTGCCCTACACGGCGGCCCAGTTGGCGGCCGACCGGGGCGCCACCGTCACCACGCTGCGGGCACCCTGACCGGCGGGTCGGACGGCCGCGGCCACAGCGCCGGCCGGTCCCCGGTTGCCGAGGCGCGGGCGGGCCGCTATCGTTGGCACTCGCAAGGTTCGAGTGCCAAAAGTGCCAAGGAGGCCAGTTCCGATGAAGCTGCACCCGCTCGAAGACCGGATCGTCGTCCGGCCCGGCGAGTCCGAGGAGACCACAGCGTCCGGGCTCGTCATCCCCGACACGGCCAAGGAGAAGCCGCAGCAGGGAGAGGTACTGGCGGTCGGCCCCGGTCGCCGTGCCGAGAACACCGGTGAGCTCATCCCGCTCGACGTGAAGGTCGGTGACACCGTCGTCTACTCCAAGTATGGCGGCACCGAGATCACCGTCGACGGCGAGGACCTGCTGATCCTCTCGGGCCGGGACGTCCTGGCCAAGCTCGAGAAGAAGTAGGGCACCCTCCGACGAGGAGCCGGCGGGTGCGGTGCCGCCCCGCCGGCTCCCCACGACACCCTGCAGCGACCACACCCTGAAGTGCTCGAGAGGAGCCTGCGTCACCCATGCCCAAGATCCTGAAGTTCGACGAGGCGGCCCGCCGCGGTCTGGAGGCCGGCGTCGACAAGCTGGCCGACACCGTGAAGGTCACCCTCGGCCCCAAGGGCCGCAACGTGGTGATCGAGAAGAAGTTCGGCGCCCCCACCATCACCAACGACGGCGTCTCGATCGCCCGCGAGGTCGAGCTCGAGGACCCCTTCGAGAACATGGGGGCCCAGCTGGTGAAGGAGGTCGCCACCAAGACCAACGACGTCGCCGGTGACGGGACCACCACCGCCACCGTGCTCGCCCAGGCGCTCATCGGGGAGGGCCTGCGCAACGTGGCCGCCGGCGCCAGCCCGACCGGCCTGAAGCGCGGGATCGAGAAGGCGGTCCGGGCGGCCGTCGACTCCATCGCCCAACAGGCGAAGGAGATCGACTCCAAGACCGAGATCGCCCAGGTGGCGTCCATCTCGGCAGCCGACCCGGCCATCGGCGAGGTCCTGGCCGACGCCATCGACAAGGTGGGCAAGGACGGAACGGTCACCGTCGAGGAGTCCAACACCTTCGGGATCGAGCTCGAGCTGACCGAGGGCATGCAGTTCGACAAGGGCTACCTGTCGCCCTACTTCGTGACCGACCCCGAGCGCCAGGAGGCCGTCCTCGAGGACCCCCACATCCTCTACTACAACCAGAAGATCAGCGCGGTGCACGACCTCGTGCCCGTCCTCGAGAAGGTGATGCAGACCGGCAAGCCGCTGCTCATCGTGGCCGAGGACGTGGAAGGCGAAGCGCTGGCCACCCTGGTGGTGAACAAGATCCGCGGCACCTTCACCTCGGTGGCGGTGAAGGCCCCGGGCTTCGGCGACCGCCGCAAGGCGATGCTCCAGGACATGGCCGTCCTGACCGGCGGCCAGGTCGTCAGCGAGGAGATCGGCCTCAAGCTCGAGAACGCCAGCCTCGACCTGCTGGGTCGGGCCCGACGGGTCATCGTCACCAAGGACGACACGACGATCGTGGAGGGCGGCGGCTCCGAGGACGAGGTGAAGGGCCGGATCGCCCAGATCAAGCGTGAGATCGAGGAGACCGACTCGGACTGGGACCGCGAGAAGCTCCAGGAGCGGTTGGCCAAGCTGGCCGGCGGCGTGGCGGTCGTGAAGGTCGGAGCGGCCACCGAGGTCGAGCTGAAGGAGAAGAAGCACCGCATCGAGGACGCGCTCTCGGCCACCCGGGCGGCGGTCGAGGAGGGCATCGTGGCCGGTGGGGGCACCGCGCTGGTCCGGTGCCGCAAGGCGGTGGAGAAGGCGGCGTCCGCCCTCGAGGGCGACGAGGCCACCGGGGCGCGCATCGTGGCCCGGGCCCTCGAGGAGCCGCTCCGCTGGATCGCCTTCAACGCCGGGCTCGAGGGTGCGGTGCTGGTCCGCCAGGTGGAGGCCGAGAAGGGCCCGGTGGGCCTCAACGCACTCACCGGCCAGCTCGAGGACCTGGTGAAGGCCGGGATCATCGACCCGGCCAAGGTGACCCGCTCGGCACTGCAGAACGCTGCCTCCATCGCGGGGTTGCTGCTCACCACCGAGGCCCTCGTGGCCGACAAGCCGGAGAAGCCGGACGCCGCGGCCGCCGCGGCCGCCATGGCCGGCGGCATGGGAGGAATGGGCGGCATGGGCGGCATGATGTGAGCACGGACGGCGAGCCGGGTCCCCCGGCGACCGTAGGCGCCGGCCGGGCCCTCGGGCCCGGCCGGTCCGCGTCCGGTGGGCCGGCCCCGGACCCGCCTGGGCCGGCCCCGGACCCGCCGGTGCCGCCCCAGGTCATCCCGAGGCCGGCTGATTGGGGTCCCGGCCGGCCCGCGGCCTGGTCGACGGTCCCGGCCTCCCGCCGCCGCCGGCTGGGGGTCGAGCGGGTGGAGGAGGCGCTGGCCGTCGTCGGGCAGTCCGGTCCGATGACCCCGTCGGCGTTCGACGCACCGGCCGTGACGGCCGAGCCGCGCGAGGCGCCCCCGGCGCGGCCCGAGCCCGGCGGCCCGACCCCCTCCGCGGTGCTGGTGGCCCTCTTCGAGGAGTCCGGAGATGCCCGGGTGCTGCTGACCCGCCGCTCGAGCCGGCTGCGCTCCCATCGGGGGGAGGTGAGCTTCCCGGGCGGTCGGATCGACCCGGGCGAGACCCCGTCCTCGGCCGCCCTGCGGGAGGCCGCCGAGGAGGTGGCGCTCGATCCGGCCGGGGTGCGGCTGGTCGGTTGGCTCCACCCCCTCTTCACCTTCTCGTCGAGCTCTCGCATCGCCCCGGTGGTGGGGGTGCTCGAGCGGCGACCGGTGGTTCGACCGAACCCGGCCGAGGTCGAACGGGTCTTCGACGTGGCGTTGGCCGTCCTGGTGGCCGACGGGATCTTCCACGAGGAGCACTGGCGGGTGCCGAGCCGCCCGGCCTTGCGGGAGGCGGTGCCCGGTCCCGAGGACGGATCCTTCGCCGTGTGGTTCTTCGAGGTGGCCGGCGAGATCGTCTGGGGTGCGACCGCCCGGGTCCTCCACGAGCTCGTCTCCCTGGCGGTGGGGGTGCCACCGGTCCTGCCCGGCTGACCCGTCCGGGGGGCCCGGCCCCGGCCGTCCGGGAGGCCCGGCCCCGGCCGTCCGGGGGGCCCGGCGCCGGCCGTCCGGGGGGCCCGGCGCCGGGGACCCGAGACGGTATCGTGGGTCGCACATCGGCTCGTCGGGTCGCCGATCAGTGTTCCGTAGGGCGAGCGCCGGAGGGCAATGGTGGCAGAGATCGAGATCGGCATCTTCAAGTCGGGTCGCCGGGCGTACGGGTTCGACGACATCGCCATCGTGCCGAGCCGGCGGACCCGCGACCCCGAGGACGTCGACATCTCCTGGGAGATCGACGCCTACCGGTTCGAGCTGCCGCTGCTCGGCGCCGCCATGGACGGGGTGATGAGCCCCACCACCGCCATCGAGCTGGGCCGGCTGGGCGGCCTCGGCGTGCTCAACCTCGAAGGCCTCTGGACCCGCTACGAGGACCCGACCCGGCTGTTCGACGAGATCCGCGAGCTCGACGACGAGAAGGCCACCGCCCGGATGCAGCAGATGTACCAAGAGCCGGTGAAGCTCGAGCTGGTCACCGAGCGCATCCGCCAGATGAAGGAGGCGGGGATCACCACCGCCGCCTCGGTCACCCCCCAGCGGACCGAGGCCTTCGCCAAGGCCATCCTGGCGGCCGAGCTCGACCTGCTGGTCATCCAGGGCACGGTGGTCTCGGCCGAGCACGTCTCTAGGACCACCGAGCCACTCAACCTGAAGCGTTTCATCCGCGAGTTCGACATCCCGGTGATCGTGGGCGGCTGCGCCTCCTACCAGGCCGGCCTGCACCTCATGCGCACCGGGGCGGTGGGTGTGCTGGTGGGCGTGGGCCCGGGCAACGCCTGCACCACCCGCTGCGTGCTCGGCCTCGGCGTCCCGCAGGCGACCGCCATCGCGGACGTGGCCGGGGCCCGGATGCGCCACCTCGACGAGACCGGGGTCTACGTCCACGTGATCGCCGACGGCGGGATGTCCAAGGGCGGCGACATCGCCAAGGCCATCGCCTGCGGCGCCGATGCGGTGATGCTCGGCTCGCCCCTGTCGTCGGCGGTCGAGGCGCCGGCCCGGGGCTTCCACTGGGGGATGGCCACCTTCCACCCGACCTTGCCCCGGGGGGCCAGGGTCCGCACCGGGGTCCGGGGGACGCTGCGAGAGATCCTGCTCGGCCCGGCCCACGAGAACGACGGTCGCATGAACCTGTTCGGGGCGCTGCGGACCGCCATGGCCACCTGCGGCTACGAGACGGTGAAGGAGTTCCAGAAGGCGGAGGTCATGGTGGCACCGTCCCTGCAGACCGAGGGCAAGCAGCTCCAGCGGTCCCAGGGCGTGGGCATGGGCCATTGACCGCCGTCGACGACCCTGTCCTCGTCGTCGACTTCGGGGCCCAGTACGCCCGCCTGATCGCCCGCCGGGTCCGCGAGGCCCACGTCTACTCCGAGATCGTCCCGCCCACCCTGTCGGCGGCGGAGATCCTGGCCCGACGACCCCGCGGCATCATCCTCTCCGGAGGCCCGAAGTCGGTCTACGAGGGTCCGGCGCCCACCCTCGACCCCGAGCTCTACCGGGCGGGGGTGCCGATCCTCGGCATCTGCTACGGCGCCCAGCTGCTCGCCCGGCAACTGGGGGGGGCGGTCGCCCGCACCGGCCGGGGCGAGTACGGCCGCACGGCGCTCTCGGTCACCGCCCCCTCCCCGCTCTTCGCCGACTGGCCGGCCGAGTCGGTGGTGTGGATGAGCCACGGCGACTCGATCACCGAGGTGCCGCCGGGCTCCGTGGCCACCGCCCACTCGGCCGAGTCGGTGGTGGCCGCCTTCCACGACCCCGAGCGGCGGATCTACGCCGTGCAGTTCCACCCCGAGGTGGTCCACACCGAGCGCGGGGCCGAGCTGCTCGAGCACTTCCTCCTCGACGTCTGTGGCATCGCACCGAGCTGGACCCACGTCTCGATCATCGAGCAGCAGGTGGCGGCGGTCCGGGCCCAGGTGGGAGGCGAGCGTGTGCTGTGCGCCCTGTCGGGCGGGGTGGACTCGGCGGTGGCCGCGGCCGTCGTCCACAAGGCCGTGGGTGACCAGCTGACCTGCGTCTTCGTGGACACCGGGCTCATGCGGGCCGGTGAGGCGGAGCAGGTGGAGGAGACGTTCCACCGCCAGTTCCGCATCGATCTCGTGCACGTGAAGGCGGCCGACCGGTTCTTCGACGCCCTGGCCGGGGTGACCGATCCCGAGGAGAAGCGAAAGATCATCGGCACCCTCTTCATCCGGATCTTCGAGGAGGTGGCGCGCGACCTCGGGGCCGGTGTGGGCGGCACCGGCCCGCGCTTTTTGGTGCAGGGGACGCTGTACCCCGACGTCATCGAGTCGGGCACCGGGGAGGCGGCCAGCATCAAGTCGCACCACAACGTGGGCGGGCTGCCGGCCGACCTCGACTTCGAGCTGGTGGAGCCGTTGCGACTCCTGTTCAAGGACGAAGTCCGGGCGGTGGGGGAGGAGCTCGGGCTGCCCCACGAGGTCGTCTGGCGCCAGCCGTTCCCCGGCCCCGGTCTGGCGGTGCGGATCGTGGGGGAGGTGACCCGTGAGCGGGCCGGTATCCTCCGGGCGGCCGACGCCCTGGTGGTGGAGGAGATCCGCCGGGCCGGCCTGTACCGCCATCTCTGGCAGAGCTTCGCCGTGCTGCCGGCGGTCCGCACCGTGGGGGTGATGGGCGACGGCCGGACCTACGCCTACCCGATCGTCATCCGCGCCGTCACCAGCGACGACGCCATGACCGCCGACTGGGCTCGGCTGCCCTACGAGCTGGTCGAGCGCATCGCCTCGCGGATCATCAACGAGGTGGACGGGGTGAACCGGGTCGCCCTCGACGTCACCTCGAAGCCGCCGGGCACCATCGAGTGGGAATGAGCGCCCGTCGGGCGGCCGAGGCGCTCGAGGACGGGCGGCTCTTCTCGCTCGACGACGACCCGCCGGCCGGCGACCCCGAGGAGGCCGAGGGCCCGCTCCACCCGTCGCCGCCGCCCCACCTGCCCGAGGACCGGACCGACGAGCGCTCGGGTCGCCGTGCCGCCTCCGGCCCTTCGTCGGGGTCGGCCGACGCCGGCCACCGGGACGCCCGACCGGCCCGCCGGCCGATCGGGGACCCGGTCAAGCTGCTCGAGGACCTCAACCCCGAGCAGCGGGCGGCGGTGGCCTACCGGGGGGGTCCGCTGTTGGTGGTGGCCGGGGCCGGCTCGGGCAAGACCCGGGTGCTCACACGGCGGATCGCCCACCTGCTGGCCACCGGCGACGCCTCGCCCTACGAGATCCTCGCCATCACGTTCACCAACAAGGCGGCCGACGAGATGCGGCACCGGGTGGTCGACCTGGTGGGCCCCCGGGGCGAGCGGATGTGGGTCTCCACCTTCCACTCGGCCTGCCTGCGGATCCTCCGCTCGCACGCCAACCGCCTCGGTTTCCGGCCCGGCTTCACCGTCTACGACGACCTCGACAGCCGGCGGCTGGTGGAGCTGGTGATGGCCGAGCTCGGGATCGACACCAAGCGCCTGCCGCCGCGCTCGGTGGCCGCGGTGATCGGCCGGGCCAAGGCCGAGCTGGTCGACCCCGAGCGGTTCCGGGAGGAGACCCACGCCGCCGACCCCTTCCGGCGGCGCATCGCCGACGTCTACGCCGAGTACCAGCGCCGCCTGGCCGCGGCCAACGCCATGGACTTCGACGACCTGCTGATGGCGGCGGTGCGGGTGCTCGAGCGATGCGACGACGTGCTCGCCGCCTACCAGGACCGGTTCCGCCAGGTCCTGGTGGACGAGTACCAGGACACCAACCGCGCGCAGAACGAGCTGGTGACCCTGCTGGGCCGGGCCCACCGCAACGTCTGCGTGGTGGGCGACGGGGACCAGTCGATCTACGGCTTCCGGGCGGCCGACGTGCGCAACATCCTGGAGTTCGAGCGGGCCTTCCCCGACGCCGTCACGATCTCCCTCGAACAGAACTACCGCTCCACCCGGACCATCCTCGACGCCGCCAACGCCGTGATCGCCCAGAACCAGGCGCGCCGGCCGAAGCGCCTCTTCACCGAGGGGGAGCAGGGCGACCCGATCGTCCGCTACCGGGCCGAGGACGAGCACGACGAGGCGGCCTTCGTGGCCCACGAGATCCTGCGGCTGCGGAGGGACGAGCACCTGTCCCCGGGCGAGGTGGCGGTCTTCTACCGCACCAACGCCCAGAGCAGGGTGCTCGAGGAGGAGCTGGTCCACGCCGGGGTGGCCTACAAGGTGATCGGGGGCACCCGCTTCTACGACCGCCGCGAGGTGAAGGACCTGCTCGCCTACCTCCGGCTGCTCGCCAACCCGGCCGACGAGGTGTCGGCCCGCCGGGTGGTCAACGTGCCCAAACGGGGTATCGGCGCCACCTCGGTGGCCAGGCTGGCCGCCTGGGCGGCCACCGAGGGCCTGGGCTTCGCCGGGGCGCTGGGACGCGCCGAGGAGGCCGGGCTCTCCGGCAAGGCGCTCCGCGGGGCCTTCCAACTGTCGGCCCTCCTCGACGAGCTGCGGTCGGTCATGGGGTCGGTCGGCCCGGGCGACCTGGTGCAGCTGGTGGCCGAGCGCACCGGCTACCTGGCCGAGCTGGTGGCCGAGCGCAGCCACGAGGCCGACGGCCGGATCGAGAACATCGCCGAGCTGGTGGGGGTGGCGGCCGAGTACGAGGACCTGTCGGAGCTGCTCGAGACCGTCGCCCTGGTGTCCGACGCCGACGACCTCGAGGACGACGGGGCCCGGGTCTCCCTCATGACGCTGCACACCGCCAAGGGCCTCGAGTTCCCGGCGGTCTTCCTCGTGGGGATGGAGGACGGCGTGTTCCCGCACTTCCGGGCGCTCGGCGAGCCCCTCGAGCTCGAGGAGGAGCGTCGCCTCTGCTACGTGGGCATCACCCGCGCCCGCCGCTTCCTCTACCTGACCCACGCCTGGGTGCGGAACCTGTGGGGCACCACCTCGCACAACATCCCGAGCCGGTTCCTGGCCGAGGTGCCCCCCGAGCTGATCAAGGACGTCGGGGTGATCGGCGGCCGCCGCGGCGAGGGCTGGGGCCGGGGCGGGCACCGCCGCGGGGGGTGGGACGGCGGCCGGGAGGGGGGGTGGGACGGCGGTCCGGGCGGCGGCCCGGCCCCGTGGGACCCCGAACCGGCCGGGGGCACCGTCTTCGGGACGGGGAGGGGTCCCCAGGCGCCGCCCCGCCCCGAGCGGCAGAGCACCGGGGCCGAGGCGCTCGGGCTCGAGGTCGGCGAGGCGGTGGTCCACGAGCGATGGGGCGAGGGGGTGGTCCTGTCCACCCGGGGCGAGGGGGACCGTGCCCAGGCGCGGGTGCGGTTCGCCTCGGTGGGCGAGAAGAACCTGCTGCTCTCGGCCACCCCCCTGCGGCGGGCTTGAACCGGCGCCGGGGCGATCCGGGGCCGCGCCCCGGGGGCGCCGTCTGGCATCCGGTGCCACCCCGGTGCCTATCATCGCCCCGATGCTCCGTCCATACCGGGTGGTGGTGGCCAAGCCGGGGCTCGACGGCCACGACCGAGGCGCCAAGGTGATCGCCCGCGCCCTGCGTGACGACGGCTTCGAGGTCGTCTACACCGGGCTCCACCAGACCCCCGAGCAGGTGGTGGCGACCACCGTGCAGGAGGACGCCGACGCGGTCGGCCTCTCGCTGCTCTCGGGCGCCCACCTCACCCTGGTCCCCCGGGTGATCGAGGGACTGGCCGCCCAGGGCCGGGACGACGTGGTGGTGCTGGTCGGCGGGATCATCCCCGACGAGGACATCCCGCGGCTGAAGGAGATGGGCGTGGCCGCCGTGTTCACCCCCGGCTCGCCGCTGCCCTCGATCGGCAAGTGGCTGGCCGAGACGCTGGACGAGCGCGAGGAGGCAGCCGGAGCCTGACCTCGGGGCGACCAGCTGCCGCCCCTCCGCACACCGCCGGCGTCCAGGCCCACGGCCGGGCCGTCGGCAGGGCGCGGGACGAACCACACCGCCGCACGAACGACACGCCCACGACGAGACACAGAAGGAGCGATCCGTGGACCTCTACGAGTACCAGGGCAAGCAGTACTTCGCCCGGTTCGGCATCCCCACCTCGCCCGGTGGCGTGGCCGACACGGTGGAGGAGGCGGTGGCCCAGGCGGACGCCGCCGCCTACCCCGTGGTGGTGAAGGCCCAGGTGAAGGTCGGCGGGCGCGGCAAGGCGGGCGGGATCAAGCTGGCGGCCGACGCCGAGGAGGCCCGCCGCCACGCCGAGGCCATCCTGGGGATGGACATCAAGGGCCACACCGTGCACCGGCTGTGGGTGGAGCACGCCTCGGACATCGCCCGGGAGTACTACGCCAGCTTCACCCTCGACCGGCCGAACAAGCTCCACCTCGGCATGCTCTCGGCCGAGGGCGGGGTGGAGATCGAGGAGGTGGCGGCCACGAACCCCGGGGCCATCGCCAGGCTGCACGTCGACCCGGTGAAGGGCCTCGACCTCGCCGCCGCCCGCCGCTGGGTCGCCGAGGCCGAGCTCGACCAGGAGGCGCGCCCGCAGGCGGCCGAGCTGCTGGTGAAGCTCTACACCTGCTACGTCGAGGGCGACTGCGACCTGGCCGAGATCAACCCGCTCATCCTGACCACCGAGGGCAGGGTGCACGCCCTCGACGCCAAGGTGACCCTCGACGACAACGCCGCCTTCCGCCATCCCGAGTGGGAGGAGTACGCGGCCACCGAGACCGAGGACCCGCGCGAGAAGATGGCCAAGGAGAAGGGGCTCAACTACATCGGGCTCGACGGCTCGGTCGGCATCATCGCCAACGGCGCCGGCCTCGCCATGAGCACCCTCGACGTGGTCAACCAGGTGGGGGGTCGGGCCGCCAACTTCCTCGACATCGGCGGAGGCGCCAACGCCGACGTGATGGCCGCCGCACTCGAGGTGATCAACGCCGACCCGGCGGTGCGCTCCATCCTCGTCAACATCTTCGGCGGGATCACCAGGGTGGACGAGGTGGCCAACGGGGTGGTGGCCGCCCTCGAGCGGGTGGAGATCCGCTCGCCGATCGTGCTCCGGCTCGACGGCACCAACGCAGAGGCGGGCCGCCGGATCCTGGCCCCCCGCCTGTCCGACCGCCTGGTGGCCGAGCCCACCATGCTCGACGCCGCCCGCCGGGCGGTGGCGCTGGCCGGCTGACCGCCCGGAAGGAGAGATCATGAGCATCTTCGTCGACGAGCGCACCAAGGTGGTGGTGCAGGGCCTGACCGGTGGTCAGGGCCGCTTCCACGGCCTGCGCAACCGCGACTACGGCACCCAGGTGGTGGCCGGGGTGACCCCGGGCAAGGGGGGCACCGACGTGGAGGGCATCCCGGTCTACGACACCGTCGCCGCGGCGGTCGAGGCCACCGGGGCCGACGCGTCCTTCGTGGTGGTGCCCCCCCGCTTCGCCTGCGACGCCATCTTGGAGTCGGCGGCGGCCGGGATCGCCTTCGTGGTGTGCATCACCGAGGGGATCCCGGCCCAGGACGAGGCGCTGACCTACAACCGGCTCAAGCAGGAGCACCCCGGCACCCGGCTCCTCGGCCCGAACTGCCCCGGCATCATCTCCCCGGGCAAGACCAACATCGGCATCACCTCGGGCGACATCGCCCTGCCCGGAGGGCCGGTGGGCATCGTCAGCCGGTCCGGCACCCTCACCTACCAGGCCCTGCACGAGCTCTCCCAGCAGGGGGTCGGCCAGACGACCTGCGTCGGCATCGGGGGCGACCCGGTCCCGGGCACCAACTTCATCGACTGCCTGGCCGCCTTCGAGGCCGACCCCGACACCCGGGCGGTGATGATGATCGGCGAGATCGGGGGCTCCGAGGAGGAGCGGGCGGCCGCCTACATCGCCGAGCACCTGACCAAGCCGGTGGTGGCCTACGTCGCCGGGGTGACGGCGCCGCCCGGCCGCAAGATGGGCCACGCCGGCGCCATCATCTCGGGCTCCCAGGGCACCGCCCAGGCGAAGATGGAGGCACTGGCCGCCGCCGGGGTCACGGTCGCCCAGAACCCGACCGAGGCCGGGGAGATGATGGTCGAGATCGTGAAGGGCCTGGGGTAGCGGCCGGCCGGATCCGAGACGGCCGGCGAGTAGCGTGAGCGCCGTGCGCGTGGCCGTGCTGGCGTCGGGGAGCGGGACCATCCTCGAGGCGATGCTCGAGGCCGGGGTGCCGGTGGTGGTGGTGCTGGCCGACCGGCCCTGCCGGGCGCTGCAGGTGGCCGAGGGCGCCGGCCTGGCAGCCGAGCTGGTCGACCGGCGGGAGTGGGGCGGCTTCTCTGCGGCCTTCGAGCGGGCCGGGTACAGCGGGGCGGTGGCCGCCGCCCTCGGGCGTCACGCCCCCGACCTGGTGGCCATGGCCGGGTTCGGGACCGTGCTCGACCAGCCGGTGCACGACGCCTTCCCCGGGAGGGTCCTCAACACCCACCCGGCCCTCCTGCCGTCGTTCCCCGGCTGGCACGCCGTGGAGGACGCCCTGGCGGCCGGGGTCAAGGTGACCGGCTGCACCGTGCACCTGGCCACCTTGGAGATGGACGCCGGCCCGATCCTCGCCCAGGAGGCGGTGGAGGTCCTGGCCGACGACACGGTGGCTTCCCTCCACGAGCGGATCAAGCGGGTGGAGCGCCGGCTCTACCCGCAGGCCGTGCTGCGCGCCCTCGACGAGCTGGCTTCCGGGCGCACGGTCGACGGGTCGCCGGCGCCGCGCCCGCCGGCGGAGGCCCGGGCGTGAGGGCGCTGCTCTCCGTCTACGACAAGGGGGGCCTGGCCGACCTCGCCCGCGGCCTGGCCGACCTCGGCTGGGAGCTGGTGGCCAGCGGCAACACGGCGGCCGCCCTGGCCGAGGCCGGGGTCGCCCACACCGGGGTCGCCGAGGTGACCGGCTCCCCCGAGATGCTGGGGGGCAGGGTCAAGACCCTCCACCCGAAGATCCACGGGGGGATCCTGGCCGACCGGGACGATCCGTCCCACCGGGCCGACCTGGCGGCCAACCAGATCGAGCCGATCGACCTGGTGGTCTGCAACCTCTACCCCTTCGGGTCCGACCCCTCGGTGGAGTTGATCGACATCGGCGGCCCGGCCATGGTCCGGGCGGCCGCGAAGAACTTCGCCCACGTCGGCGTGGTCACCTCCCCGGCCGACTACCCCGTGGTGCTCGAGGAGCTCCGACGCACGATCCACCTCTCGGAGGGCACTCGGCGCCGGCTGGCCGCCGCCGCCTTCGCCCACACCGCCGCCTACGACGCCGCCGTGACCGCCTGGCTCGAGGCGGGCGCCGGAGGCACCGACGACGGCGGCGGTGCCGGGAGCGGCGACCCGGTCGACCGCCTGCTGCCGCCGTCCCTGCAGCTCCGGCTCGAGCGGGCCCAGGTCCTGCGCTACGGCGAGAACCCGCACCAGGCCGGTGCCCGGTACCGGCTGGCCGGCGCGCACAGCTGGTGGGACTCGGTCATCCAGCACGCCGGCAGGGAGCTCTCGTACCTCAACATCTTCGACGCCGACGCGGCCTGGAGGCTCGTGCACGAGCTGGCCGCGGCCACCCGGCCACCGGCGGGCGGTGGGGCGGTCGGGGCGGCCGGCGGCTCGGCAGTCGGCTCGGACGGCGGCTCGGCAGTCGGCTCGGCCGTCGCCATCATCAAGCACGCCAACCCCTGCGGGGCCGCGGTGGCCGGCGACCTGCCCGCCGCCTACCAACGGGCACTCGACTGCGACCCGGTCTCCGCGTTCGGCGGCATCGTGGCGATCGGCGGGGTGGTCACCGCCGAGCTGGCCGAGCTCGTCTCCGCCGGCCCCCAGGCCGACGTGGTGGTGGCCGCAGGCTACGAGGAGGAGGCCCTCGCCACCCTGACGGCCCGCCGCAAGGCCACCCGGCTGCTGTCGGCGCCCTCCCCCGAGCCGATCGACCGGCAGCTGCGGGCGATCGGCAACAGCCTGTTGGTGCAGGAGCCCGACCGGATCCTGGTCCCGCCCAGCGACTGGGTGGTGGTGACCGAGCGCCAGCCCACCGGACCTCAGTGGGCCGACCTGGTCACCGCCTGGTGGGTGTGCGCCCGGACCACGTCCAACGCGGTGGTGGTGGTCCACGGGGGCCAGGCCGTGGGGGTGGGGGCGGGCCAGCAGTCCCGGGTGGTGGCCGCCGAGCTGGCGGTCGGCAAGGCCGGGGACCGGGCGGTGGGGGGCGCCGCCGCCTCCGACGCCTTCTTCCCGTTCCCCGACGGTCTGGAGGTGCTGGCCAAAGCCGGGGTGGCGGCGGTCGCCCAGCCCGGCGGCTCGGTGCGCGACCACGAGGTGGTGGCGGCGGCCGACGCCGCAGGGGTCGCCATGGTGACGACCGGCGAGCGCCATTTCCGGCACTGAGCCAGCCGATGACCCCGATCGACGGACCAGCCGGGCGGTGACCGCCACACTGCTCGACGGCGAGCGGCTGGCGGCCCGCATCCGGGCCGAGCTGGCTGACCGCGCGGCCCGCCTGCGGGGCGAGGGGGTGCAGGTCGGCCTCGGCACGGTGCTGGTCGGCGACGACCCGCCGAGTGCCCGCTACGTCGCCATGAAGCACGCCGATTGCGCCGAGGTGGGCATCGCCTCGGTCCACGAGCACCTGCCGGCCACCGCCACCCAGAAAGAGGTGGAGGCGGTGGTGGGCCGGTTCAACGCCGACCCGGCGGTGCACGCCTTCCTGGTGCAGCTCCCGCTGCCCGAGGGGATCGACGAAGAGCGGGTGTTGCTGGCCGTCGACCCCGAGAAGGACGTGGACGGGCT
>DAHUYA010000132.1 GCA_027315445.1 Acidimicrobiaceae bacterium
GGGTTCATCGAGGCGCCGGAGATCGGGGCAGCCCACAGGCCCGCCAGGGCGATGTAGCCGGCGACCGCCAAGGCGGCGTTGGCCCCGATGTTGCGTGCACCCGAGGCCGTGCCGAGGATGACGCTCACCAACCCGGCGGTCAGCACGAGCTCGAGCAAGAGCGCGGTCCCCGCACCCACCCCGCGTCCGGGGAGCGTTGCCCCGAGGGCGCCGACGTCGCCGAAGGTCGCTCGCAGGAACAGAGCGGCCAGCGTGCTTCCGACAAGCTGTGCCAGCACATAGCCGGGGACCCGACGCCAGGGGAAATTGCCGCGCAGGGCGAAGCTGAGGGTCACCGCCGGATTCAGATGGGCCCCGCTCACCGTGCCCATGAAGTAGATGACCGACATCACCATGAGCCCGGGGGCCACCACCTGGGCATCGAGCGGGACTTGCCCGTGGCTGTAGGCGTCGACCACGCCGCCGCCGGCGGCGACCAGGACCAGCAGGAAGGTGCCGAGCATCTCGGAGAAGAGCCGGCGCCATTCGTAGGTGAGATCGTGGAAGTCCCGCGTCCAGGGGGTCTGCAAACCCGACGGCTCCCGCAACACCAGCGGCTCGGCTGCTGGTCGGAGTGACAGAGACGGCATGAGGTACCTCGCTCTACGGCCGCTGGCTGCTCCCGGCGGCTCGGTCCAACCGGTGGCCCTCGGTGCCCCCGGCCCGGTCGGCGAGTAGCTTGTCAGGTACGAGCGCCACCGGCCCGGCGTCGTTGAGGGAGCTGTCAGAGTTGCGAGCTGAGCACTGGAAGGACGAGCCCGAAGACCAGGACTTCCCGGCCGCCGAATCCTTCCTCATGCTCCTGGTGGGACCCGAACGCGCCGCCAAGCTGGCCAAGGCCCTGCGCAAGCAGGCCCGGCTCCGCCACTTCGCCGCCAAGGACATCCTGCGCGCCTCGGGTCTCGCCTTGCTCGGGGTGGACGACTCGGAGGTGGCCGCAGACCTCCGGAAGGTGCAGCAGGGGACCAAGCTGTCGCCGGTCCTGCTGGTGCACGGGTCGCCGCTCTGGGTGGCCGACGGGTATCACCGGGTCTGCGCCAGCTACCACCTCGACGAGAAGGCCCCGGTCCCCTGTCGCATCGTCCCCCGCACCGGCTCTTGAAACCGGACCCGGGCGGCTGACCGGAGGGCTCAGAAGGGCCGGGCGGCCCCCACCGGGCTCCCGGGCGTGAAGGTCGCCGGCATCTCGACGATCCCGAAGAGCTCGGGGTTCCCCTGGTAGAACTGCGTGGCCCGGCGGTCGACCTCGTAGTCGGGGATGCGGGCGAGGACCTCGCGCATCATCACGTCGAACAGCGCCCGGGCGACGTGGAGACCGATGCACCGGTGGGCCCCCACCCCGAAGGCGAGGTGCGGGTTCGGGCTGCGGTCGATGTCCACCTCGTCGGGGCGGTCGAACACCGCCGGGTCGAAATTGGCGCCGAGCCAGCTCATCATGAGGAAGTCCCCCCGCCGGATCAGCTGGCCTCCCAGCTCGGTGTCCCGGGTGCAGGTCCGGGTGAGCGTCTCGTTCACCGACGTCCAGCGCAGGTACTCCTCGCAGGCGGGCAGCAGCAGCCGGGGGTCCTCCGCCAGGCGGCGGCGCAGGTCGGGATGCTCCGCCAGGTGGTGGAGGGCGAGCGAGGTGAGCGAGGTCGTCGTGTCGAGGCCGCCGCCGATCAGGTTCCAGAGGACGGCGATCAGGTCGTCGTCGCCGAAGGGCTCCCCGTTCACCTCGAGGGTCACCAGCCGGGACATCAGGTCGTCGCCAGGCTGCCGCCGGCGCTGCCCGATCAGCTCGGTGACCTGGGCGATCATCTCCGGAGTCCGGCTGATCGCCGCCTGGTACTCGGGCATGTCCTGCCCGTAGGCCGCCGTCCCGTGGAAGTACGCGGCGTACTGCTCCCAGCCCTCGGGCGGCATCCCGAGGATGCGCATGGTCCACAGTGCGGGCACCGGGTTGGTGAAGTCGAGCACCAGGTCCATCCGCCCCTCGGCGATCCTCTGGTCGAGGAACCAGGCGGCCGCCTGCTCGAGGAACGGACGGTCCTCGGCCACCGCAGGCGGCAGCATGTACGGGTTGATGGCCCGGCGCAGGGCGGCGTGGCGGTTGCCCTCGGCCTCGGCGATGCCCACCGGCGGCAGGCCGGGGCTCCGGGGGATGCCCATGATCCCGATGTACTCGAGCCCGTCGGGATCGTTCTCGGCGTAGCGGGGGGTGAACGTCTCGCTGTCGCGGGCGACGGCCGCCACCTCTTCGTAGCCGCTCACGAACCAGTAGCCGCCGTGGTGGCGGTTCCAGACGACCGCGCACCGGCTCCGCAATTCGGCGTTCCGTGCGTGCCGATCGGCCAGCCACTCGAGCGACTGGTGGTCGAAGTCGGCCTCGGCCCGGGTGCTCACCATCTCCACGTCTCCTGTCGACGATCCGCCCGGCCGGGCCCGCCTGGCCCGGCCGCCCCTCCGATGACCTCCCCGAGGATGCCACCTTCGGCGCCGCCTGTCTCGCCTCCCCCGGGTCAGCCCGTCCACGGCCCGGACCCATGGCCCCGGCCCGTGGCGGGCCCGCGACCGCCCCCGGACCCCGACGGTAGGGTGGGTGGCCTGCACCTTCGGGGAGGGGAACCATGGCCAACGCCTTCGGCGTCCCGGTGGTCGACGCCGACACCCACTACACCGAACCGCACGATCTCTGGCGCTCACGCGCTCCCGCCGGCTACGCCGACCGCCTGCCGCTGGTGCGGGAGGTGGACGGTCAACCCACCTGGGTGGTGGACGGGGTGACCCTCGGCCGGGCCGGCGCCTCCGGGGTGATCGACCGGACCGGGCGGAAGATCCCGGGCACGGGGTTCATGCGGTGGCGGTTCGAGGACGTGCACCCCGGTGCGCACTCGATCCCCGAACGGCTGGCGATGATGGACGAGCAGGGCATCGCCGCGCAGGTCGTCTACCCCAACACCGTCGGCTTCGGTGGCCAGCGGTTCGCCATGGTGGCCGACCCGGCGCTCCGCCGCCTGGCCGTCGAGATCTACAACGACGCCATGGCAGAGCTGCAGGAGGCCTCCGGCGACCGTCTCTTCCCCATGGGCGTCCTCCCCTTCTGGGACGTCGACCTGGCGGTGGGCGAGATCGCCCGGATCGGCCGGCTCGGGCTGCGCGGCGTCAACACCACCAGCGCCCCGCACGAGCACGGCCTCCCCGACCTCGGGGACCGGCACTGGGACCCGGTCTGGGACGCGGCCAGCGATCTCGGCCTGCCGGTCAATTTCCACATCGGGGCGAGCGAGTCGGCCATGGCCTGGTTCGGCACCACCCCGTGGCCCTCGCTGCACGACGACGCGAAGCTGGGTCTGGGCTCCGCCCTGATCTACCTCCACAACGCCGGGGTCATCGGCAACATGATCTACAGCGGGGTGCTCGAGCGGTTCCCTGGGCTGCAGGTGGTGTCCGTCGAGAGCGGCGTCGGCTGGATCCCCTTCCTGCTCCAGGCGCTCGACTACCAGATCGGCGAGATGGCACCGGGCGCCATGGACCACCTCAGCATGCCGCCGTCGCACTACTTCCGCCGCCAGATGCACTCCTGCTTCTGGTTCGAGCGCCAGGGCCTGAAGGAGGCGGTGGAGGCCGTGGGCTGGGATCACCTCATGTTCGAGACCGACTACCCGCATCCGACCTGCACCTACCCCGACGGGCTCGAGATGGCCGCCGAGGCGCTGGCATCGATCGACGACCCCGACGCCCGCCGCGGGATCATGGGCGGCAACGCGGCCCGCCTCTACCGCATCCCGCTGCCCGCCTGAGCTCACCGATGGCCCTCGAGGGGGTGCGGGTCCTCGACCTGACGCGCGGCATCGCCGGCCCCTACTGCACCAAGCTCCTGGCCGACGCGGGGGCCGAGGTCGTCGTGGTCGAGCCGGCCGGAGGGCACCCCGAGCGGCGGCGGTCACCGGGCCTCTTCGACTTCCTCCACACCTCCAAGCGCTCGGTCGGGCCGGCCGCCGCCCGGCGACTGGCACCCGCAGCCGACGTCGTGGTGGCCGACGGCGCCCCGCCTCGGTGGGCCGGCGCCGGTCCCCCCTCCCAGGTGCGCACCACCATCAGCCCCTTCGGCACCGACGGCCCCTGGGCGGGACGTCCGGCGACCGAATTCACCCTGCAGGCATGGGCGGGCTCCACCGGCAGTCGCGGGCTCCCCGGCCAGGAGCCGATCGCCGCCGCCGGCCGGCTCGGTGAATGGCTGGCGGGCACCTACGCCGCCGTGGGGACGACGGCCGCCTGGCTCGAGGCCGGCCGCAGCGGCCACGGGGACCGCGTCGACGTGGCCGTCCTCGACTGCGTCGCCGTGTGCATGGTCAACTTCCCCTCGGTCTTCGCCGACTTCGCCGCCGCGTGCGGCCAACCCCCGACGGTGGCCACCCGCCGGTCGGTCGAGGTGCCCTCGGTCGAGCCGACGGCCGACGGCTGGGTCACCTTCACCACCAACAGCGCCCAGCAGTTCAGTGACTTCATGCTGCTCGTCGGCCGTCCCGACCTGGCCGAGGACGACCGCTTCCGCCGGGCCGGCTCCCGCTTCGACCATCGCCGCGAGTTCTGGGAGATCACCCGGGCCTACACGTCGGGGCGGTCGAGCTCCGAGGTGCTCGAGGCGGCCGGGCTGCTGCGCATCCCCGCCGCCCCGCTCCTGCACGGTGGCAACGTCCAGTCCTTCGAACAGTTCGAGGCCAGGGGGGTCTTCGTCCCGCATCCCTCCGGACGCTTCCGCCAGCCCCGGGTGCCCTACCGGCTCTCGGAGCATCCCGCCCGCCCCTGCGGCCCGGTGCCCCGCCCCCGGCAGGACGACGGGGCGGTCGCCTGGGGCACCCGGGCGCCGGCGGTCGGCGACGACTGGCGACTGCCGCTCGAGGGGAT
>DAHUYA010000134.1 GCA_027315445.1 Acidimicrobiaceae bacterium
CGATCGGCGACACCTCCACCCGGTCGGCCGCCAGCGCGGCCACCAGCTCGGCCCCCAGGGCGCCGGTCACCGTGGCCAGGGCGGCCGCCGGGGGGAGCCGGAGGTCGCGGCGAAGCTCGAGCTCGGCGGTGACGAGCCGCAGGGGCTGGCCCCGGACGGCCGCGTCGAGCACCTCGTGGTCGGGGAGCCGGGTCTGGACCAGCACGGGACCGCTGCCCACCTGGTCCCGGCCGCCCACCAGCCGGCCGGCCCGGGCGAGCAGCGCCAGCGCCTCCTCGGCGGCGGCGAAGCGCGGTGCCAGCAGGTGCTGGTCGAAGTCGAGGAAGACCACCGCCGCCGCCCGGCGCACCCGGTGGAACACCGCCTCGGTGCCCACCAGCACCGGCGCCGACGGTGCGGCGGGGCCGGGCGCCGCCGGGCCGGCCACCTCGGCCACCGGGACCCCGAGCAGCGCCTCGAGCTCCTCGCGCACACGGGCGACCCCGGCCCGCAGGACCTTCAGCCGGGCGGCGCCGCACGCCGCGCAGACCGGGGGCCGTCGCGTGCCGCAGCCCGGGCAGGCCAGTTCGTCGCCGTCCTGTGCGAGCGGGCGGGCACAGCGCTCGCACCGGGCGAGCGCGCCGCAGGCCGTGCAGGCGAGCAGCCGGGCCCGGCCGGTTCGGTTCAGCACGCAGACCAGCAGGCGGTCGGGCGCCGCCGGCCGGAGGGTGGCCGCCAACCGGACCAGCTCCTCCGAGAAGAGCCCGGACCGCGGGTCGGCGCCCCGGCGGTCCCCCACGGCGACCCGCGGCCATCCGCCCCGCCCGGCGTGGTCGCCATCGACCGGGTGCAGCGGATGGGTCGCCGCCTGCACCACCGTCGGGCACGGCGAGACCAGCAGGCACGGCACGCCCCGCCGTCTCGCCCGCTCGGCCAGCACCTCTCCGGCGTCGGCCGTCGGGGCCCTCTCCTCGCGGTAGGCCGGATCGTGGGCGTCGAGGACGACCGCGGCCGACAGCGCCGGCAGCGGCGACCAGGCCGCCGCCCGCGTCCCGACCACCACGGGCCAGCCGGCGGCCGCCTCGGCCCAGTCGGCCGCCACCGCCACACCCCGGCGACGCAGCCGGCCGGCCAGGCGGGTGGCCCAACCGACGGAGGGCACGGTCACCAGGACGCCGGGCCCGTGGCGGGCGATCACCGACAGCACCAGGGGGAGCGGGTCGGTCGCCGGAGGCAGGACGACCAGTTGGGCGCCGGGAGCCCAGCGTTCCCCGGCCCACGGCGCGGCGCCCGGTGGGACGGTGGAGGCGGGCGGCACGGGCAGCGACCGGACGTTGTGCGTCGGCGAGGCGGTGGTCAGGAAGCTCGAGATCGGACCGGCCCAGCGCCATGCGGCCCAGCCCGCCAGATCCATCAGCTCTTCGGGAGGCCCGAGCCCCGAATGGGCGGTCAGCGGTTTGGGGACCACCCCTTCGGGCGGCTCCACCCCGATCCCCACCACCCAGCCACCGACCGGTCGCCCGTGCAGCCGCACCCGGACCCGGCTGCCCACGCCGACCTCGCCGCGCCAGCGGTCGGGCACCCCGTAGTCGAAGGTCCTGCACTCGCCGGGCCTCGTCAGGGCCGGGACATCGGGCAGGACCCGCACGACCTGCTCGGCCGGTCCACCGCCCGGTCCCGGCTCGCCGGCGGAGCCGGTCAGAGCCCCAGCAGGCCGCGCAGGTCGTCCGCCTTCGTCGTGGCCTCCCAGGTGAACTCCTTGTCGCTGCGACCGAAGTGCCCGTAGGAAGCAGTGCGCCGGTAGATCGGCCGGCGCAGGTCGAGGTCGCGGATGATGGCCGCCGGTCGCAGGTCGAACAGCTCACGGACGGCCGCCGCGATGGCCACCGGGTCCGCCTCCTCGGTGCCGAACGTCTCGACGAGCAGCGACACCGGTTGCGCCACGCCGATGGCGTAGGCCACCTGTACCTCGCAGCGCCGGGCGGCGCCGGCCGCCACCACGTGCTTGGCCACCCAGCGGGCGGCGTAGGCGGCGGACCGGTCCACCTTGGAGGGGTCCTTGCCCGAGAAGGCGCCGCCGCCGTGGCGGGCCATCCCGCCGTAGGTGTCGACGATGATCTTCCGCCCCGTCAGGCCCGTGTCGGCGTGCGGACCGCCCAGCTCGAACTGGCCGGTCGGGTTGGCCAGCACCCGCATGTGCTCGGTGTGGAGGTCGGACGGCAGCAGCGGGTGGATGACGTGCTCGCGGAGGTCGGGCAGCAGGAGGGTCTCGAGGTCGATCCCCGGCTGGTGCTGGGTGGAGATCAGCACCGTGTCGATCGCCACCGGACGGCCGTCCTCGTAGACCACGCTCACCTGGGTCTTGCCGTCGGGTCGCAGGTAGGGCAGCACCCCGACCCGGCGCACCTGCGAGAGCCGCTGGGCGAGGCGGTGGGACAGCCAGATCGGCAGGGGCATCAGGTCGGGGGTCTCGTCGCAGGCGTACCCGAACATCATCCCCTGGTCCCCGGCACCCTGGGCGTTGAGCTGATCCTCGCCGCCGCTGCCGGTCCGCAGCTCGAAGGCGGCGTCGACCCCGCGGGCGATGTCGGGCGACTGGCCGTCGAGGGCGACCATCACCCCGCAGGTGCGCCCGTTGAAGCCGTAGGCGTCGTTGTCGTAGCCGATGTCGCAGACCACATCCCGCACCAGGTTCGGGATGTCCACGTAGGTCTCGGTGGTGATCTCCCCGGCCACCACCACCAGGCCCGTGGTGAGCAGGGTCTCGCACGCCACCCGGCTCAGGGGGTCCTCGGCCAGCAGCGCGTCGAGGACGGCGTCGGAGATCTGGTCGGCCATCTTGTCCGGGTGGCCCTCGGTGACCGACTCGGACGTGAAGGTGGTGCGGATGCTCACGGTCGCTTCCTCTCTTCTCCGCCCTCGGAGAGCCGGGCGATCACCCTATCGAACACCACATCGGCCACCGCATCCTTGGATCGCAGCGGGACCTCGGTGACCCTGCCCCCCCGCTCGAGGATGACCACCTGGTTCGTGTCGTGCTCGAACCCGGCCCCCGGGGCGGTCACGTCGTTCACCACCAGCAGGTCCACCCCCTTGCGCTCGAGCTTGGCCCAGCCCCTGGCGAGCACGTCGTGTGTCTCGGCGGCGAAACCGACCAGCACCTGCCCGGCCGGCCTGCGGGTCGCCAGCCCCGCCAGGATGTCCGGGGTGGGCTCGAGCACCACCTCGGGGACGCCGTCCTCCTTCACCAGCTTGCGGTCGCTGGGGGCCTTCGGCCGGAAGTCCGCCACCGCGGCCGCCATCACCACCACGTCGGCCTGCGGCGCCACCGCGGCGAGGGCCTCCTCCATCTCGGCGGCCGACCCCACCGCCACGCGGCGCACCGGTGACGCCGTGGAGAGGGGCAGCGAGGAGGCCGTCACCAGCGTGACGTCGGCGCCCCGCCGTGCCGCGGCCTCGGCCAGGGCGTGGCCCTGCTTCCCGGACGACCGGTTGCCGAGGTAGCGCACCGGGTCGAGCGGCTCGCGCGTCCCCCCGGCACTGACCACCACGCGCCGGCCGGCCAGGTCGAGGTGGCCGGCCAGGTCGAGGTGGCCGGCCAGGTCGACGCCGGCGGCCTCGCCGCGAACCCCGAGGATCTCGAGGGCGACGGCCGCGATGGTCGCCGGATCGGCCAACCGGCCGGCCCCGGAGTCGCCCCCGGCCAGACGACCCTCCCCCGGGGGCACCACCCGGACCCCCCGCCGCCCGAGGGTCCGGAGGTTCTCCTGCACCGCCGGGTGCTCCCACATCTCCGTGTGCATGGCCGGGCACAGCACCACCGGCGCACGGGTGGCCAGCAGGGTGGCGGTGAGCAGGTCGCTCGCCAGGCCCGCGGCATACCGCCCGATGAGATCGGCGGTGGCCGGCGCCACGAGCACCAGGTCGGCCTGCTGGCCGAGCCGGGTGTGCGGAATCGGCGACGCCTCGTCCCACAGGCTCCGCTGGACCGGCTCGGACGCCAGGGCGGAGAACGTCGCCTCGCCCACGAAGCGGGTGGCCGCCCGGGTGAGGACGGGCACCACGTGCACCCCGGCATCGACGAGGCGACGGCATACCTCCACCGCCTTGTACGCCGCGATCCCGCCGCTGACGCCCAGGACCACCCTGGGTTGGCCCGGTGGCCGGCCGCCGTCCGCCATGCTCGGCGCCAACCTTGCTGGGACGGCCGCCTACCCGGCGGCCGGGCCCTCGTCCTCGACGACCGCCGGATCCTCGCCGAAGGCGCCACCGGCGGCCGCGGCCTCGGCCGCCTCCTCCATGGCCTTCGCCTCGGCCGTCGCCGCCTCGGCCGCCTCCTCCTCCGGGTCGGACCGGACGTAGGTCGCCTTGCCTGCGGCGATCTCCTCGAACGCGATCGAGAGCGGCTTGCCCGAGACCGAGGTCACCTGGGGCGGAACGACCCGACCCAGCCCTTCGCCCAGGCTGTTGTAGTAGGCGTTCACCTGGCGGGCCCGCAGCGACCCGAGCGCCACCAGGGTGAACTTCGAGTCCACCTTGTCGAGCAGCTCCTCGATCGGGGGGTCCATCAGCGTGTTGCGGCCCTGGGCCATCAGTCCTCCGGGGTCTCGCCGCCCTGGAAGCGGGCGGATCGGGTGCGTTCCACTATACCGGCGACCTGCGACACCGCCTCTTCGACCTGGTCGTTCACCACTTCGGCGACCGCCAGCCGGCGACCCAGACGGACCTCCTCGCGCCCGGTCTCGATGCGACGGCGCACCTGATCGGGCGGGTCGCCCCGGGCGGTGAGCCGCCGGCGCTGCACCTCGTCGGACGGGGGCAGGAGGAGGACCACCACCGCATCGGGCTGCTCGGCGACCACCTGGCGGGCGCCCTGGAGGTCGATCTCGAGCAGGACGTCGCTGCCCGGTGGGGGCTGGGGCGCAGGGGTTCCGTACAGGTTCCCCAGGAACTCGGCCCACTCGAGGAACCCACCCCGGCGGGCGTGCTCCTCGAAGGTGGGGCGGTCGACGAAGACGTACTCCTGGTCGGTCTCACCCTGGCGGCGCGGACGGGTCGTCCACGAGCGGCTGAGCCAGAGCCGGGGGTCCCGGTCGGTCAGGAGTCGGGCCACCGTGCCCTTGCCGGCCCCGCCGGGGCCGATGAGCACGAAGACCAGGGGCTCAGCGTCCAGTCTCTTTGAGGAGGTCGGCGCGCTGCTTGGCCCCCAGGCCCTGCAGCCGTCGGCTCTCGCTGATGCCCACCGTCTCCATCAGTCGGCGCGCCTTCACCTTGCCGAGGCCCGGCAGGGACTCGAGCACCGAGACCACCTTCATCTTCCCGACGGTCTCGTCGTCCTCCGCCTTTTCGAGCAGCTCGGCCAGCGTGAGCGACCCCAGCTTCAACTTCTCCTTCACCTCGGCGCGCTCGCGGCGCACCTTGGCGGCCTTCTCCAGAGCGGCCTGGCGCTGCTCGGGCGTGAGTGCAGGTGGTTGCGGCATAGGGCGACCTTAGCGCCTCCTGGGTGCCTGGTCACACCAATTGGCCGGTCAGGGCACCGCAGGGGTCCCCCGAGGGGTCAGCGGCCGGAGCCCGGGACGGCCACCCCCAGGGCCGGCGCCACGCCATCCCTCGCCCGCCTGACCGCCACCCGGAGGTCCCCGACGCCCGGACCGGCGGCCAGCACGGAGCGGGAGACGTTGACCACCACGCTGCCCGGAGGGCAGTCCTCGAAGAGGGCCGCCAGCTCCGCCGGCCCGGCGCCCTGGGCCCCGACGCCCGGCGCCAGGATCGGCCCCCCGACCCCGCCCAAGGGGATGCCCCCCGGGGCCAGCGTCGCCCCGACCACCGCACCCACCGACCCCAGCCGGCCGGCCGACCGGTGGCGCTCGTTGAGCGTGCCGATCGACGCCAGCAGCGAGTCCTCGACCGAGATCCCCCCGGCCATGGTGGCCTCCTGGAGCGCCCGCCCCTCCGGGTTGCTCCCCCGCACCACCACGAACAGCCCGCGCCCGGACCGCTCGGCCACCTCGACGAACGGAGCCAGCGCCCCCAGGCCGAGGTAGGGGTGCGCGGTCACGGCGTCGGCAGCGAGCGGACTGCCGTCGCCCAGCCAGGCGTCGGCATAGGCAGCCGAGGTCGAGCCGATGTCGCCACGCTTCGCGTCGGCGATCACCAGCAGGCCGACGGCACGGGCGTCGGCGAGGAGCCGCTCGAGGGCGGCCATGCCCGCCGAGCCGTGGCGCTCGAAGAAGGCGACCTGGGGCTTGACCACCGGCACGAGCCCGGCGAAGGCCTCGATGCAGCGTGCGGCGAAGGACCCGAGACCGGCGGCCGAGTCCGGGAGGCCCCAGGCGGCGAGCAGGTCGGCGGAGGGGTCGATCCCGGCGCAGAGCGGACCCGTGGCCGACACCGCCTGCCGGAGCCGTTCGCCGAAGGTCTCCGTGCCCCCGGCTGCCCCCACCCGCCCGCCGCTATCCGTCTCGGTCGCCATGCGCACCTCCGATCAACTCGCGCACGGATCCCACCCCGTGCCGGCGGCACCAGCGGGCCAGCCCGTCCTGCACCCGCCACGGGGCGCGCGGGTCCCGGAAGATCGCCGTGCCGACCTGCACGGCGTCGGCCCCCGCCAGCAGCAGCTCGGCGGCGTCCCCGCCCGAGAGGACGCCGCCCACCCCGACGATGCCCGCACCCGGGAAGGCGGCCCGGCACTCGAACACCGCCCGGACCGCCACCGGATGCACCGCCGGTCCCGAGAGGCCGCCCCCGCCGGCACCCAGGGCCGGCCGCCGGCGTTCGAGGTCGACCGCCATCCCGAGCAGGGTGTTGACCAGGGTCAGCGCCTCGGCCCCGGCCTCGAGGGCGGCACCGGCGATCGGCACCAGGTCGGCCACGTTCGGGCTGAGCTTCGCCCACCGCGGCCGCCCGCACTCGGCGGCGGCGACCGCCTCGGCCGTGGCCGAGGAGGAGTGGGCGAACATCCGGGAGCGGTCCTCGAGGTTCGGACAGCTCACGTTGACCTCGACCGCGACCACCGAGGGTGGGTCCGCCTCGGCCAGCAGCCGTGCAGCCCGGGCGAAGTCCTCCACCCGCCGGCCCCAGATGCTGACCACCACACGGGCCCCGGCGGCGGCGAGCGGCGGCAGGTCACGCTCGAGCCAGGCGGCGACTCCCGGACCCTGCAGGCCGACGCTGTTCAGCATCCCGGCCGCCACCTCGCGCACCCTGGGAGCCGGGTTGCCCGGCCAGGGCTCGGCCGACAGGGACTTCACCACCACTGCGCCGAGGTCGGCCAGCCTCCCGTAGGCTGCGAGCTCGGCGCCGTGCCCGGCGGTGCCCGAGGCGGTCATCACCGGTGCCGGCAACCGCAGCGACCCGACCGTGGTCGCCAGGTCCACCGGCGCCCTCACCGGCCGGGGTCTGCGCCCGGCGCGTGCAGGTCCTGCAGCGGGCGCACCTCCAGCGGGTGCACCGCCTGGTCGGTCATGCCGGCGGCGGCCGCCCGAGCGGCCGCCAGGGTGGTCAGGCACGGGACGTGGTGGGCGAGGGCGGCCACCCGGATGTTGGCCCCGTCCGCCCGCGGCCCACGCCCCCGGGGGGTGTTCACCACCAGCTGCACCTTGCCGCCGGCCAGCAGCTCGACCGCGTCGGCGGCCAGCCCTTCCTCACCCACCTTGGCCACGAGGGTCTCCACCGTCAGCCCCTGGTCGCGCAGGTAGCCGGCGGTGCCCAGGGTGGCGGCCAGCGAGAAGCCGAGCGCGGCGAATTGGCGGGCCACCTCGAGCCCGCCCGGCTTGTCGCGGTCGGCCAGCGACAGGAACACGGTGCCCGAGCTCGGCAGCCTCGTCCCGGCCGCCATCTGGCTCTTCGCGAAGGCGAGGCCGAACGTGCGGTCCACGCCCATGACCTCACCGGTGGACCGCATCTCGGGGCCGAGCAGGGTGTCCACTCCGGGGAAGCGGTCGAACGGCAGCACCGCCTCCTTCACGCTCACGTGCTCCCCGTCGGTCGGGGGCACGAGCAGTCCCTCGCGCCGGAGCTCGGCCAACGTGGCGCCCACCATCACGCGGGCGGCCACCATGGCCACCGGCACCCCGGTCGCCTTGGCCACGAACGGCACCGTCCGACTGGCGCGCGGGTTCGCCTCGAGCACGTAGACCTCGCCGTCCTTCACCGCGTACTGGACGTTGAGCAGCCCCTGCACCTCGAGGGCACCCGCCAGGTGCTCGGTGTGGGCGATCAGCAGGCTGACGACCTCGGGGACGAGGGTCTGTGGGGGCAGTGCGCAGGCCGAGTCGCCGGAATGGACGCCGGCCTCCTCGACGTGCTCCATCACCCCGGCGATCAGCACCTCCCCGGCGGCGTCCCGCACGGCGTCGACGTCGACCTCCACCGCGTCTTCGAGGAAGCGATCGATCAGCACCGGTCGCTCGGCGGTCACCCCGCCCTCGCGCGCCAGGCCGCCGTCCATCAGCCCCGCCATCACCCGGCGCACCCCGTCGTCGTCGTAGACGATCTCCATCGAGCGGCCGCCCAGCACGTAGCTCGGCCGGACCAGCACGGGATAGCCGACCGTCCGGGCCACGCTCAGGGCCTCGGGCGCGGTCGTGGCCGTCCCCCCGGGCGGCTGGAGGATCCCGAGCCCGGCACAGAGGGCGTTCCAGCGCTGCCGGTCCTCGGCCAGGTCGATGGAGGCCGGGCTGGTGCCGAGGACGCTGCCCTCGGGGAGCGACGCTGCGAGCTTGAGGGGCGTCTGGCCTCCCAGCGACACGATGACCCCGGCGCCGGCGCCGCCCGCCCGCGCCTCTGCCTCGAGCACGGTGTGCACGTCTTCGGCCGTCAGGGGCTCGAAGTACAGGCGGTCGGACACGTCGTAGTCCGTGGAGACGGTCTCGGGGTTGCAGTTGAGCATCACCGTCTCGTAGCCGGCGGCCCGCAATGCCATGCTGGCGTGCACGCAGCAGTAGTCGAATTCGATGCCCTGGCCGATGCGGTTCGGTCCCGAACCGAGGATGACCACCCGGGGACGGTCGGAGGGCCGGACCTCCTCCTCGTCCTCGTAGGTCGAGTAGTAGTACGGGGTGTAGGCCTCGAATTCGGCCGCGCACGTGTCGACCGTCTTGAAGGTGGCGCGCACCCCGGCCGCCAGGCGGGCCCGGCGCACCTCCTCCTCGGCCACGCCGAGCAGATGGCCCAGCTGGGCGTCGGAGAACCCGAGCCGCTTGGCCCGCCGGAACCGAGTCCGGTCCATCATGGCGAGGGCCCCCGGTCCGCGTCCGAGTGCCTCCACCTCCCCCCGCTCGGCGCCGATGCGGGCCATCTGGCGCAGGAACCAGGGGTCGACGCCGCTGCGGGCCGCCAGGTCTTCGACCGCATGCCCCCGCCGCAGCGCCGCCTCGAGCTCGAAGATCCGGTCGGGAGTGGCCACCGCCAACCGCTCGAGGAGCATCTCGTCGTCGACCCCGTCGAGCACCGCCTCCCCCGGGTCGGCGTTGAGGCCGGCGCGGCCCTGCTCGAGGGAGCGGACAGCCTTCTGGAGCGACTCGCAGAAGGTGCGGCCGATGGCCATGACCTCCCCCACCGACTGCATCCGGGTGCCGAGGCGACCTTCGGTCCCCGGCAGCTTCTCGAACGCCCACCGGGGGATCTTGGTCACCACGTAGTCGATGGTCGGCTCGAAGCTGGCCGGCGTGGCGCGGGTGATGTCGTTGGAGATCTCGTCCAGCCGGTAGCCGACCGCCAGGCGGGCGGCGATCTTGGCGATCGGGAAGCCGGTCGCCTTGGAGGCGAGGGCGGAGGACCGCGAGACGCGCGGGTTCATCTCGATCACCAGTCGCCGACCGGTCGACGGCTCGACCGCGAACTGGACGTTGGACCCGCCCGTCTCGACCCCCACGCGGCGGAGGCAGGCGAAGGCGTCGTCCCGCATCGCCTGGTACTCGACGTCGGTCAGTGTCTGGGCCGGCGCCACGGTGATCGAGTCGCCGGTGTGCACACCCATCGGGTCGAGGTTCTCGATGGAGCAGACGACCACGCAGTTGTCGGCGTGGTCCCGCATCACCTCGAGCTCGTACTCCTTCCAGCCGGCGATCGAGCGCTCCACCAGCACCTCGCTCACCGGGCTGGCGTCGAGCCCGGCCGCCGCCATCCGGACCAGGGTGTCGCGGTCGGCGGCGATGCCCGTGCCGTGCCCACCCAGGATGAAGCTGGGCCGGACCATCACCGGGTAGCCGAGCCCGTCGGCGATGGCCACCGCCTCGTCGAGCGAGTGGGCGAAGCCCGACGCCGGGACCTCGAGGCCGATCTCGACCACGGCGGCCTTGAACCGGTCGCGGTCCTCGGCCGTCCGGATGGCCTCGGGCCGCGCGCCGATCACCTCGGTCCCCGCGAGAAGGTCGCGCTCGACCAGCGCCATGGTCAGGTTGAGCGCCGTCTGGCCCCCGAGGGTGGGCAGCAGGGCGTCGGGCCGCTCCTTCTCGATGATGGCCGCCAGCACGTCCACATCGAGCGGCTCCACGTAGGTCCGGTCGGCGGTGGCCGGGTCGGTCATGATGGTCGCCGGGTTGGAGTTGGCGAGGACGACCCGGTAGCCCTCCTCCTTGAGCACCCGGCACGCCTGGGTGCCGGAGTAGTCGAATTCGCACGCCTGGCCGATGACGATCGGGCCCGACCCGATCACCAGCACCGAGGCGATGTCCGTGCGCTTGGGCATCAGCCGCGCCGCGCTGTGCTCGACGTGCCCATGAGGCGGCGGAACTCCTCGAACAGGTAGCGCGCGTCGTGCGGGCCGGGTCCCGCCTCGGGGTGGTACTGCACCGAGAAGGCGAGCGCCGAGCGGGAACGGATCCCCTCCACCACCCCGTCGTTCAGGTTGACGTGGGTCACCTCGGCACCGGGGACGTCCACCACGGCGTAGTTGTGGTTCTGACTGGTGATCTCGACGTGGCCGGTGGCCAGTCGCTGCACCGGGTGGTTCGTCCCGTGATGCCCGAAGGGCAGCTTGTACGTGCGCCCGCCGAGAGCGGTGGCCAGCACCTGGTGGCCCAGGCAGATGCCGAAGACCGGGACCCTCCCGACCAGCGCCGCCACGGCGGCCGTCGGGCCGGGCAAGGCGGCCGGGTCGCCCGGCCCGTTGGACAGGAACACACCGTCGGGCCCGCGGTCGAGGACCTCGTCGGCCGGCGTGCCGGCCGGCACCACCGTCAGTGTCGCCATCGCGCCGAGATGGCGGAGCATGGTCTCCTTCACCCCGAAGTCGTAGACGACCACCTGCAACGGCCCGTCGCCGCGGGTGTAGGGCTCGGTCGTCGTCACCTCCGACACCAGGTCGCGACCGTCGGTCGCCGGCGCCACCCGGGCGGCGGCCGACAGCTGGTCCTCGGGGGCGGTCCCGAAGGCGCACGGCATGGCGCCGGCTTCCCGGAGGTGCCGGGTGAGGCGCCGCGTGTCGACGCCGGTGATCGCGGGGACGCCGTACCGTCGGAGGAACGACTCGAGCGGCTCGCTCGCCCGCCAGTTGCTCGGCTCGGGCGTCAGGTCGCGGACCACCACCCCCCGGCAGAACGGCCGGCGGGCCTCGTCGTCCTCGGCGTTGGTGCCGTAGTTGCCGATGTGCGGATAGGTGAAGGCGACCACCTGCCCGGCGTAGGAGGGGTCCGTCACGACCTCCTGGTAGCCCGAGAGGGCGGTGTTGAACACCAGCTCGCCGGTGGCCACCGGGACGGACGCGCCCGCTGCCTCACCCTCGAACACCTCACCGTCCGCGAGCACCAGCCATGCCGGCCGGCGCTCGTCGGCGGCCAACCGGGCGCTCGTCGGGGCGCTCATCGTTGGGCCTCGGCGTCGACCACGACGGGCTCGCCGCGCAGCACGGTGTGCCGGGCCCGGCCGGTCAGCGACCGGCCCAGGTACGGCGAGTTGCGGCTCCGGCTGGCCAGATGCCCGACCTCGAGCCGCCAGGTGGCCGCCGGGTCGACCACACAGAGGTTGGCGGTGGCCCCGGGTGCCACCGGGCCGCCGTGGGGGCTCAACCCCTCAGGCCGGCGGTCGCCCTCGAGCAGGCCGGCGATGGCCGCCGGCTGCCACGACAGCAGCGCCAGCACCTCCGCGGGGGACAGTCGGTCCCCCAGCGCCTCGAGGGTGAGGGGGAGGGCCGTCTGCAGGCCCAGCATCCCCGGCGGCGCCTGGTCGAAGGGCACCTCCTTGGACTCGGGCGTGTGGGGGGCGTGGTCGGTCGCCACCGCCTGGACCGTCCCGTCGGCCAGGCCCTGGCGCACCGCCGCGACGTCGCCCGCCTGGCGGAGGGGGGGGTTCACCCGGAAGACGGGGTCGTAGCCGGCGATCTCGGCATCGGTCAGGCTGAAGTGGTGGGGTGCCGCCTCGGCGGTGACCGGCAAACCCTCCTCCCTGGCCGCCCGGACGAGGGCAACCGACCCGGCCGTGGACAGGTGCAGGAAGTGCACCCTGCTCCCGGTCAGCCTGGCGAGAGCGATGTCACGGGCGACCATCACCTCCTCGGCGGCGGCCGGGATCCCCGGGAGGCCGAGGCGGCTCGACCACGCGCCCTCGTGGACGCAGCCGCCGGCGGCCAGGACGGCGTCCTCGCAGTGCTGTGCCAGGGTCACCCCCAGTCCCCCGGCATACTCGAGCGCCCGGCGCATCAGGGCCCCGTCCTGCACCCCCGCGCCGTCGTCGGTGAAGAGGCGCACCCCCAGGGCTGCCAGCTCGGCCATCGGGGCCAGCAGCTCGCCGGCCCGGGCCCGCGTGATCGCGCCGGCCACCGTCACCTCCGCCACGGCGCCGCGGCCGAGGGCGAGCACCTCGCGGGCCACCGCCGCGTCGTCGATGGGCGGCTCGGTGTTGGGCATGGCGACCACCGCGGTGTAGCCGCCGAGGGCGGCCGCCCGAGCACCCGTCTCGACGGTCTCCGCCTCTTCTCGGCCCGGTTGGCGCAGATGGGCGTGCAGGTCCACCAGGCCCGGACAGACCAGGCATCCCCCGGCGTCGAGCACCCGCCGGACACCGCCGGGCCCTGCGCCGAGGTCCTCGCCGACCGCCACCACCCGGTCGCCCTCCACCAGCACGTCGGCACGGCGGGTGCCGGTGGCGTCCACCACCGTTCCGCCTCGGATGAGCAGCTCAGCCACCGGCGCTCACCTTGGCTCCCTCGGGGTCTTCCCCGTGGGCCGCCGCCTCCTGCCTCTCCCCGGCCGGCACGGACGGCACCGAGCCCCCGGCTGCCCCCAGCAGCAGGAAGAGCACCGCCATCCGCACCGCCACCCCGTTGGTCACCTGCAGCGTGGCGACGGTCACCGGCAGGTCCGCCACGTCGCCGGCGATCTCCACCCCGCGCACCATCGGACCCGGGTGGGTCACGATGACGTCGTCGGCCAGCGACCTGACCCGTGAGTTCGTGAGCCCCCAGCCGGCGGTGTACTCGCGCAACGACGGCACGAACGCCCCGCTCCCCCGCTCCGTCTGGAGGCGCAGCAGCGAGACCACCTGCGCGTCGCCCAGCGCCCGGTCGAAGTCCGCGGCCACGGTGACCGGCCAGCCCTCGAGGGACGGTGGCAGCAGGCTTCCCGGCGCCGCCAGGGTCACCTCGGCCCCCAGGGCGTGGTACGCCAGCACCTGCGACCGGGCCACCCGGCTGTGGCGGACGTCGCCCACCACGAGGACCCGCAGCCCCTCGAAGCACTCGATGCCCGCCGGCGACTCCCCGCGCCGCTCCGCCAGGACCTGGCGCACGGTGAAGCAGTCGAGCAGCGCCTGCGTGGGGTGCTCGTGCCAGCCGTCGCCCGCGTTGAGCACATGGGACCGGTCCCCGATCCAGCCGGCCACCTGGTGCGGGGCGCCGGAGGACGGATGACGCACCACCACCGCGTCGATCCCCATCGCCACGATCGTCTCGACGGTGTCGCGCAGCGACTCGCCCTTCTTGACCGACGAGCTGGCTGCCGAGAACGAGAGCACGTCGGCCGAGAGCCGCTTGGCCGCCGTCTCGAAGGACCAGCGGGTCCGGGTCGACTCCTCGAAGAACAGCGTGGCAACCACCCGACCCCGCAGGGTCGGGACCTTGGGGATGCTGCGGCGCTCGACCTCGGCGAAGGCGTCGGCCACCCGGAGCACCTCGGCGATGCCCTCGCGCCCGAGGTCGTCGACGGAGAGGAGGTGCTGCCCGGTCACCGGTCCACCAGGGTCCCGATGGTCACGCCCTCCTCGCCGACGTCCACCATCTCTTCGCGGCGCGTCGGCAGGTTCTTGCCCACGTAGTCGGGGCGGATCGGAAGCTCGCGGTGCCCGCGGTCGACCATCACCGCCAGCTGGACCGACCTGGCCCGGCCGTAGTCGCTGAGGGCGTTCAGGGCCGCCCGCACCGTCCGCCCGGTGAACAGGACGTCGTCCACCAGCACCACCACCCGGCCCGCCAGGTCCACCGGGATCTCGGTGGTGGCCTCGGGCAGGACCGGTCGCAGCCCGATGTCGTCGCGGTAGAAGGCCACGTCGAGCGTTCCGAACGGGACCGTGCGCCGCTGCCGGGCCTGCGCACCGGTGCCCCCGTCGGTGTCGAGCCTCTCGAGGACCTTCACCATCCGCCGGGCCAGCGGAACGCCCCCGGTCTGCAGCCCGATGAGGACGACGTCCTCGAGCCCGCCGTTGTGTTCGACGATCTCGTGGGCCATGCGGGTCAGGGCGCGCTGGACGTCGGTCCCGGAGAGCACCTGCGCATGGGGAACGAACACGCCACCCAGCGGCCTGGTGTGGCTGCGCTCGCGTTCTGCCACCACTCCTCCTGTCCGTACGGGCCTCACGGGACCCGCTTCACGGTCAGGTCAGCACGCTACCACCCGGCCGGCCGGGGCTGCGCGGTCACCCGGGCGGATGGCACCATTGCGGGATGCCCGGCAGCCCGGTCGAGATCGCCACAGGCGTCTGGCGCGTGCCGACGGTCGGCTCGAGCGCCGTCAACTCCTACGTCCTCCTCGACGACGACGGAACGGTGACCCTCGTCGACACGGGGCTGCGGGGGGCGCCGAGGCACCTCGTGGCCGCCCTGTCGGAGATCGGCAAGCGCCCGGCCGACGTCGCCCGGATCGTCCTCACCCACGCCCACCCGGACCACGGCGGGGGCGCCGCTTCCATGCGCCGGCAGTCCGGCGCCCCGGTCGAGGTCCACGAGGACGACGCCGGCTACCTCCGCTCCGGGCGCCGCCCTCCGGCGGACCCGGCGGTGCCCCTCGGGCGGGTCCTCGCCTTCGTCGGATCGTCGCAGCCTTCCTGCGAGGTCGACGAGACCTTCGTCGAGGGTGACGTCCTCCCGGTGGCGGGCGGCCTCGAGGTCCTGCACACCCCGGGGCACTCGCCGGGTCACTGCTCCTTCCTCCACCGTCGCAGTGGCGTGCTGATCACGGGCGACGCCCTCTTCAACTTCCGCCACCGGATCTCGTACTCGATCGCCGTCTTCTGCTCGAACTTCGCCCTTTCGAAGGACACCGCCGAGCGCCTCGGCGAGGTCG
>DAHUYA010000169.1 GCA_027315445.1 Acidimicrobiaceae bacterium
GAGGCCCGCAACCTGTGCTCCCAGGGGCCGAGCTGGTGGGCGTCGAAGTACTGGCACGCCAGCGCCCGCCCGCGAGCGACCCCACCGCGGTAGCCGCGCATCCCGGCGTAGTAGTCGCTGTACCCCTCGCAGCGCACGAACCGGACGCCGAGCCGCCGCAGCAGCCGGACCATCTCGGAACCCTCTTCGATGTAGGCCCGCCGCCGGGCCAGCGACGACGCGGCGGTGGGCGGCCCCACCACCGACTCGAAGTACTCGAGCCCCAGTTCCGGCGAGTCCGGCACGCCCTCCTCGACCATCAGCGGGTTGTCGGGGAGCCAGACCACGCCGCCGGACATGGCCGTCGAGCCGCCGACGAGGTCCTCCTTCTCCACCACCAGGGCGTCGAGCCCCGCGGCGACCGCAGCCACCGCGCCGGTCAAGCCGCCGCCGCTGCCCACCACCAGCAGGTCCGTGGAGTGGTCCCAACCTCCCCCCATCGCACACCCTCCTTCCGTCCGTCTTCATACTCCGCCAAGACGCCCGGTGGGCGCCCACGCGGGCGCCCACGCGGGAGCGCACGGGAGGGGGCGCCGTGGTCCCGGACGCGGCGCCCGCCGCGCACGACTGCAGTGGCCCGTACGACCACAGCAGGTTAAGGTAGCTAGCTAAGTTGGGCAACTTTCTCCCGCGCTGGTAGCGCGCCGTCGACCAGAGGAGGTGCCGGAGATGACCACGGTCGAGCAGCCGAGGGTCGCCCCCGCCGCGGAGGTGCCCGAGCGGTGGCGCCTCGGGAACGCCTTCGTGCCGAAGGGCCGGTACATCGACCGGGAGTTCCTGCAACTCGAGATCGAGCGGCTGTTCCCGAGGGTGTGGCTGAACGCATGCCGCTTCGACGAGGTGGAGCGGGTCGGCGACTTCGTCAACTTCGAGATCGGCGACCAGTCGATCGTGGTCGTGCGGACCGACGTCGGGCTGAAGGCCTTCTTCAACGCCTGCCGCCATCGGGGCACGCGGCTCGTGACCGGTCAGGGACGGATCGGCGAATTCCGCTGCCCGTTCCACGCATGGCGATGGCACCTCGATGGGTCGTTGAAGTACCTGGCCGATGTCGACCACTTCGAGCCCCGCCCCGCCGAGGAGCTCTGCCTGCCCGAGGTCCGCGTCGATACGTGGGGTGGCTGGGTCTTCGTCAACATGGACCCCGATGCCGAGCCCCTGCTCGACTACCTCGACCCACTTCCGACCCGGCTCGCCGGCTACAAGCTCGAGGACATGTGCATCGCCTGGTACAAGTCGGTGCTCGTCAACGCCAACTGGAAGACCGCCCTCGAGGCCTTCATCGAGAGCTGGCACGTCCCCGGCACCCACCCCCAGCTCCTGCGGCCGGACAAGCGCCCCTCGCCGCCCACCGTCGCCGAGTGCGAAAACTACGGGCTCACGTTCAACGAGCTGTTCCGGTACCACTCGCGACACGCCGACTCGTTCCGCTACGGGACCGACGGCGACTCGACGAAGCTCCGCCAGACCTACGGGGTCAACCCCGACGCCGTCTACACGAACGTCGAGTACAACCTGCGAGAGCTTCGTTCCCTCTACCTGCCCACCGACCTGGGCGCGGCGGCGGAGCTCCGGACGATCCCCGGAGCGAACGGTCCGGAGGGGAACGCCATCTACCAAGGGCTCCGGCGAAAGCACGCGCGCGCCGCCGGCGTCGACTACCCGGAGCTGACCGAGGAACAGCTGAAGGCCGGGATGTACGACTGGCACGTCTTCCCCAACACCGTGTTCCTCGTCGACATGGGGACGTGCCTGGCCTACCGGACCCGCCCCTACGGGCCCGACCCCGACTACTGCATCTTCGACGTCCAGGGGCTCTGGCTCCCGCCCAGGGAGGGGATCCGAACGGCCACCCCGGAGCGTTTCGACGACTGGCACGAGGCCGGGCTCGGCGAGATCCTCGACCAGGACTTCTCGAACATGGGCGAGGTCACCGCAGGGCTCCATTCCCACGGCTTCGACGGTCATCGCCTGAACACCCTGCAGGAGATGACCATCCACAACTACAACCGAGCGATCGACGAGTTCCTCTTCGGTCGATCCCAGGATCCCGGCGGCGAGTAGATGGCGGAGCCGGCCACGGGGCTCGACGGGATGCCGGCGGCACCCGCCCGGGTCGGCAGGCCACTCCGTCTGCCCAAGATGGCCGAGGTGGTGGCCGAGTACATCCGCCGGGACATCGTGATGGGCGTCCTGGCCCAGGGTTCCTCCCTCCCGACGCCGCCGGTGCTCATGGAGCGGTTCGGCGTCTCGAAGCCGACCATGCGCGAGGCCCTGCGCATCCTCGAGTCCGAACGCCTCATCGAGGTGCGACGGGGGGCGAGCGGCGCCCGGGTCCAGCTGCCCAGCGCCGAAGCCGCCGCCCGGTCGGTGGGGCTCCTGCTCCAGCTCGAGCAGACCACGCTCCAGGACGTCTGGGACGCCCGCATCGCCCTCGAACCTCCGCTGGCGGCGCTCCTGGCCCGCTCATGGCAACCCGACGACCTGGTCAAGCTCCATCGGAACATCGAGAGCTGCCGCGCTCTCCTGCCCGACGCCATCCGCTTCGCCGCCAACCAGGAGGACTTCCACCACCTCGTCGTCACGCTGGCCGGAAACCGGACGCTCGCCCTGCTCTCGAGGCTGCTCAACGAGGTCGTACGGCTCCACGAAGCGATCGTCAACACGGACCCCGCCCACGACGAGCTCCGCCACGGAGCGCTGCGCGAGCACGAACGATTCCTCGAGCTGGTCGAGGCGCGCCGGGACGCGGAGGCGGCCGATTTCTGGCGGGCCCACCTCCAGAGCAACGCCCGGAACCTCCTCGTGCAGGCGGGCCCGCAGACCGTGGTCGATCTCTACGGCAACGTCCCCTCCCGGAGCGAGATCCGGTTCCCCCTTTGACCCGGCACGGGCCGGCCACCGAGCGCCTCGAGTTCGGGTTCATGCTGTACCCGTACCCGGACCCCCTCCTCTGGCCGCAGCTGGGAGACCTGGCGGCGACCGTCGACGACCTCGGGTACTTCGCCGTCTTCTTCCCCGAGCACGTGCTGCCGCCGACCGGCGCAGAGGCGCACCTGGCCAACCGCGACTGGCCCGACAGCCTCACCCTCGCCGCCTTCATGGCGGCCCGGACCCGGAGGCTGCGCTTCGTCCCCGGCGTGTCCGTCCTGCCCTACCACCCGCCGGTCCAGTACGCCAAGCAGTTGGCGACCCTCGACCACGTGTCGGGCGGTCGGGTGATCCTGGGGGTGGGCGCCGGGTGGTACGAGGAGGAGTTCGACCGGCTGGGCATCCCCTTCTCCGAGCGTTCGGCGATCACCGACGAGTACCTGGCGGCCATGGTGGAGCTGTGGACCGCCGAGCGCCCGACCTTCGCCGGCCGCCACATCGCCTTCGAGGACGTCTCCTTCGAGCCGAAGCCTCTGCAGCGGCCGCACATCCCGCTGCTCATCGGCGGCTCCGGGAAGGCACCGGCCAGGCGGGTCGCCACGTACGGGTCCGGCTGGTACCCGATGACCGGCACCACCGCCGAGCGGAAGGCGGCATTCGCCGCCATGCGCGATGCCGCCCGGCGCGCCGGACGTGACCCCGACGAGCTGTGGTTGGTCGGCAATTGCTACATGAGCATCGAGCCGGCTCAGGAGCGCGCCGGCAGCCACGTCGCGGCGAGGCGTCCCCGCGAACGGCCCGCGGCGGCGTCGGTGCCCGAGCTCGTGGCCCAGGTCGACGAGCAGGTGGGCGCGGGTGCGAACCTGATCATCGTCCGGACCGCCTGGGACGCCCTCTCGGACCTGACGGCCGCGTTGCGACGCTTCGCCGAGGACGTGATGCCGAGGTTCCGCTGACCCGTCGCGTGCCGGTCGCCACCCGGCTCCGGTCAGTCCTGGCTCGTGTCAGGTGTTCCGCCCGCCGTTCACCCCGATGACCTGGCCGGTGATGTAGCCGGCCTCGTCCCGGCACAGGAAGGCACAGGCGGCGGCGATGTCGTCGGGCCGTCCGGCCCGCCCGACCGGTGTCGTCTTGATGGCCGCCTCCATGTTCAGCCGCCCGGCGGCGTCGGCCGCCCGGAGCATCGGGGTGTCGACGAAGCCCGGGGGGATGGTGTTGACGGTGACGCCCTTGCGCCCGAACTCGAGGGCCAGGCACTTGGTGAGGCCGATCACCCCCGACTTGGCCGACACGTAGGCGGTCATCCGCGGCACCCCGCTGTGGGTGCTCGACGACGAGATGTTGACGATCCGTCCCCACCGGGCCTCGAGCATGTGCGGGAGCACCACCTGGCAGCAGTGGAAGGTCCCGGTGAGGTTCACCTCGAGCACCTGGTGCCAGTGCTCGACGTCGATCTCGAGGAACGGCACGAAGCTGTCGCGCCCGGCGTTGTTCACCAGGACGAGCGGCGGCCCGAGCCGCCCGACCACCTCGGCCACCGCCGCCTCGATGCGGGGGCGGTCGGTGACGTCGACCTCGAGCCCGAGGGCCTTCCCCCCGGCCGCCTCGATCCCGGCGGCTGCCTCCCGGGCGCCGTCGCCGTTGCGGTCGAAGACGGCCACCACCGCGCCTTCGGCGGCCAGCCGCTGGCCGATGGCCAGGCCGATGCCCGAGGCGGCCCCGGTCACGATCGCCACGCGTGGCTCGTTGATGCTGGTCACAGGCTCCTCCTGTCGTCGCGGCGCGCCGCACTCTATCGTCGCAGCCCATGAGCAACCCACCCGTGGCCGACGTCGTCGAGATCGAGCAGCTGCTGGCCAAGTACAGCGTGAGGATGACCCAGGCCGACGTCGAGACCGTCATGAGCGAGGTCTTCACGGCCGACGGCACCTACAGCGCCTTCGGCGCCACCTACACCCTCGCCGACTTCCCGGCCCTAGTGGCGGCCGCCCCCAAGGGCCTCTACCTGACCGGCACGCCGCTGCTCGAACTGGGGGAGGACGAGGGCACCGGCGCCCAGCCGCTGCTGTTCGTCGACCAGACCAACCACCACATGCGGATGGGTTGGTACCGCGACACCTACGTCCGCACCGGCGAGGGCTGGCGCCTCCGGGCGCGTTCGATGACCTTCCTGCGACGCCACGGCGGCGCCGACTCCGGCAAGGCGCACGACCCGCTCCGCCCGGAGCCCGGCGCCTCCGAACAGCTCCCGGAACCCTGACGGACCACGCAGGGGCGATGGACCTCGACACCTTCCGCAAGTCCCTCGACGACTGGCTCGACGGGCACGCCGACGAGCTGGCCCCGGCCTACCCCGGCCACGGCACCGTCGAACTGCAGGTCGAGCAGATCGCCAAGGTGCGCCACCTCACCCACGACGCCGGGTGGGCCCGGTGGGGGTGGCCCGGGCAGGTGGGCGGTCTCGGCGGCTCGGGCCTGCTGCGCGCCTACCTCAGCGAGGCGCTGTCCTCCCGCGACCTGGTCGAGAGCGGGCTGTACTCGATGCCCGAAGTCCTCGGCCCCTCCTTCATCACCTTCGCCCGCCCCGAGCTCTCGGCTGCCATGGTGCCGCCGCTGCTCCGAGGCGACGAGGTGTGGTGCCAGGGATTCTCCGAGCCGGGCACCGGCAGCAACCTCGGCATGCTCACCTGCAGGGCAGCGCGCGCCGAGGACGGGTGGCGGGTCACCGGTCAGAAGGTCTGGACCAGCCTGGCCCAGATGGCGGACCGCTGCGTGCTCCTCGCCCGCACCGGCACCTTGGAGTCGGCCCACCGCGGCATCACGGCACTGTTCGTCGACATGGCGACGCCCGGCATCTCGGTCCGGCCGCTCGACACGATGCACGGCGAGCCCGAGTTCTGCGAAGTGTTCTTCGACGACGTCCCGGTGCCCTTCGCCCGGACGATCGGCGAGGAGGGCCAGGGCTGGGCCTTCGCCATGGACCTCCTCCCCTACGAGCGCTCCACGGCGCTCTGGCAGCGGGCCGCCTTCCTCCACCGCCGGCTCCAGCAGCTGGTCGAGGCCGCACCGCCCGGCGCCCTCGACCCGACCGCGCTGGGCGAGGTGGCCCAGCTGGTCCACGCCTTCCGGGCCCGGTCGCGCGCCACCCAGCACCGTCTGGCCGCCGGCGAGGATCTCGGTTCTGTCACCTCGATCGACAAGGTGGCGCTGGCCACCGTCGAGCAGGCCGTCTTCGACCTGGCGGAGGAGACGCTGCCCGACGAGGTGCTGCTGGCCGGCGGGCCGGGGCCCGAGCGCTGGCGGAAGGAGTTCCTCTACTCGAGGGCGGCCACCATCTACGGGGGCTCGGCCGAGATCCAGCGCAACATCATCGCCCGCAGGCTGCTCGAGCTCGGGAACGACCGGTGATCGACCGCGACGATCTCGAGCTGTTCGAGCGGAGCCTCCGCCAGGCCACGGAGCGGGCCACCGGGGCCGAGCTCGACGCCGCCCTGGCCGACCTCGGCTGGCTCGACGTGGTGCAGGCGGAACCGGCGGCCGGCATCCCGCTGCTGTTCGATTTGGTGGGGAGGTCGCTGGCCACCTCGTCGGCGCTCGACCGACTGCTGGCGCTCCGCCTCGGCGTCGGGGCGCCGGCCGTCGTGCTCCCGGCGATCGGCCGGTGGGAGGCCCCGGGGGCGGTCGACGGGGACCGGCTGGTGGTGGCCGGCCTCGGCACCGCCAACCTGGCCGGCGCGCCGAGCGCGCTGGTGGTGGCCGCCGCCCGTGACCGCCATCTGGCGCAGGAGGTCGACACGACGTCGCTCGACCTCCATCCGGTGCCCGGCGTCGACCCGGCCCTCGGCCTGGTTCGGGTGACCGGCGAGACGACCGTCGGTGGCGAGGGGCAGCCGGTCGACTGGTCGTCGGCGGTCGCCTGGGGTCAGCTGGCCCTCGGCCACGAGCTCCTCGGGGCGTCGAGGCGCATGCTCGAGCTGGCCCGCCAACACGCCCTCGACCGGGTGCAATTCGGCCAGCCGATCGCCAAGTTCCAGGCGGTCCGCCACCGGCTGGCCGAGACCCTCGTCGCCCTCGAGCTGGCCGACGCCGCCCTCGGGGCGGCCTGGCTCGACCCGTCCCCGGAGAGCGCGGCCATGGCCAAGGCCCTGGCCGGCCGGGGGGCCAGGACGGCCGCCCGGCACTGCCAGCAGGTCATGGGCGCCATCGGGTTCACCACCGAGCACGACCTCCACCGCTTCGTCCGGCGGGTGCTGGTGCTCGAGCAGCTGCTCGGCGCCCCGCGGCTGCTGACCCGCGAGCTCGGGACCGAGATCCTCGAGCGCCGGCGGCTCCCGGTCCCGCTCCCCCTCTGACGACCTGGCGGAACCGGTCCCTCGAAGGAGCGGCCGTCAGCCGACCTCACGCCACCTGCGCTCGAACGGCAGTCGCCAGGTCCGGGGCGCGACCAGGGCGTGCATCGCCGCCGGCCCCCACGAGCCGGGGGCGTAGGGCTGGACGGGCGGCGGCGCCTCGAGGAGGGGCGCCGACACCTCCCACCGGCGCTCGATGCCCTCGGCGGTCGGGAACAGGGTGTGGTCGCCGACCATGACGTCGTGGATCAGCCGCTCGTAGGCCTCGAGGATGTCGCCGGCGTGGCCGGTCTCGTGGAGGGCGAACTGCAGGCTCAGCTTGTCGAGGACCATGCCCGTGCCCGGTCGCTTGCCGTAGAAGGAGAGCGACAGCCGGGAGGCGTCCGCCAGGTCGAACGTCAAATGGTCCGGGCCCTGCGAGCCGACCCCGGAACCGTCGGGGAACATGCTCTTGGGCGGCTCGCGGAAGGCGATCGAGATGATGCGGGCGCCCTCGGCCAGGCGTTTGCCGGTCCGGAGGAAGAACGGCACGCCGGCCCAGCGCCAGTTGTCGATCTCGCAGCGGAGGGCGACGAAGGTCTCGGTGTCCGAGCGGGGGTCCACGCCGCGGATCCTCCGGTAACCCCGGTACTGGCCCCGGACCACCTGGCGCGGGTCGATCGGGCGCAACGACCGGAAGACCTTGTTCTTCTCCTCGGTGATGGATTGGGGATCGAGCGCCGTCGGCGGTTCCATGGCCATGAACGCCAGCACCTGCAGCAGGTGGGTCACCACCATGTCGCGGTAGGCGCCCGTGCCTTCGTAGAACCCGACCCGCTCCTCCACACCCAGGGTCTCGGGCACGTCGATCTGCACGTGGTCGATGTGGTCGCGGTTCCAGATCGGCTCGAACAGACCGTTGGCGAACCGGAAGGCCAGGATGTTGAGCGCCGCCTCCTTGCCCAGGAAGTGGTCGATCTGGAACACCTGGTCCGGGTCGAACAGCTCCTGCACCCTCGCATTGAGCTGGCGGGCGCTCGCCAGGTCGGTGCCGAACGGCTTCTCCATCACCACCCGGGACTGGTCGACCAGGCCCGCCTCGCCGATGGCCCGGAGCACCTGAGGGCCGGCGGACGGCGGCGTCGACACGTAGTGGAGGCGGCGCGCCGCGCCTCCGAGGCGCTGCTCCGCCCGCCGGACGGCGTCGGCCAGACCCTCGGCTCCCACGTGCAGGGGCACGTGGTGGAGCAGCCGGGCGAAGGCCGGCCAGTGCCGGCGCACCGCCTCCTGCCGGGCGAACTCGACGCACGCCTCGCGGGTCAGCTTGCGGTAGGCGGCGTCGTCGAGAGGGTCGAGCGAGACCCCGACGATCCGGCACTCGGGGAGCAATCCGGCATGGAAGAGGTGGAGCAGCCCGGGGAGGAGCTTGCGGCGGGCCAGGTCACCGGTCCCCCCGAACAGAACGATGACATGGGGGTCGGGTGAAGGGACCGGGGGCACGACGGTCTGGGACATTCCCCCATGGATCGTACGGGCCAGGGCCCGCGCGGACGTGGATCACCTGGGCGCGGTGCTCGCCTACTGTGCGGGGCATGCCAGACCCCTACACCCCGACCGACGCCGAGGTCCGCCGGGAGATCGTCGAGACGGTCCGCCGGTTCGTGGCCAAGGAGGTGCTGCCGGTGGCGGCCGACCTCGAGCGGACCGACACCTTCCCGGCCGACATCGTCGACGGGATGCGCCGCCTCGGCCTCTTCGGCGTCACCATCCCCGAGGCCCACGGTGGGCTCGGCCTCGACCTGCTCACCTCCATCGGGGTGATCGAGGAGCTGGCCTACGGCTGGATGAGCCTCACCGGCATCGTCAACACCCACACCATGGCGGCCACCCTGCTGATGTTCCACGGGACCGACGAGCAGAAGGAGCAGTGGCTGCCGGTCATGGCCTCGGGCGAGAAGCGGGGCGCCCTGTCCCTGTCCGAGCCCGACGCTGGCAGCGACACCTCCGCCCTCTCGTGCCGGGCGGTCCGCGACGGCGAGGAGTACGTGATCAACGGGACCAAGGCCTGGGTGACCAACGGTGAACTGGCCTCCCTGGTCGCCCTGGCGGCACGGACCGAGGAGGGGATCTCGGCCTTCATGGTGGAGAAGGAGCCCGGGCCGTCCTCGGGCGGCATCACCGTCGCCAAGCACGTCGGCAAGCTCGGCTACCGGGGGGTCGAGACCGTCGAGATGTCCTACGTCGACCACCGGGTCCCGGCGGCCAACCTGATCGGGTCCCCCGGACGGGGTCAGGCCCAGATCCTCGGCGTGCTCGAGATCGGGCGGATCAACATCGCCGCCCGGGCGGTCGGCGTCGCCCGGGCCGCCTTCGACGCCGCCCTGGCCTACGCCCAGCAGCGGGTCACCATGGGCAAGCCGATCGCCCAGCACCAGGCCATCCAGCTGAAGCTGGCCGACATGGCCACCCGGCTCGAGGCGGCCCGCCTGCTCACCAAGAACGCCGCCGAGCGCAAGGCGGCCGGACTGCGTTGCGACGTCGAAGCCGGGATGGCCAAGCTGTTCGCCAGCGAGACGGCGCTCGAGCTCTCGATGGAGTCGATGCGGATCCACGGGGGGATGGGCTACACGAACGAGCTGCCGGTCGAGCGCTTCTACCGCGACGCCCCGCTGATGGTGATCGGCGAGGGGACCAACGAGATCCAGCGCATCGTCATCGCCCGCGGTCTGCTGGCCCGGGCCGCCCAGAGTGGCAGCGCCCTGTGAGCGCCACCGTGCTCCGGGCCGGGCGCTGGGCCGACGTCGTCGCCGGCGAGGTCCGATCCCCGGCCACGGTGGTGGTCGAGGGGGACCGGATCGCCGCGGTCGGACCGGAGGGGGTGCCGGCCGGCGCCCAAGAGATCGACCTGGGGGACGTCACCCTGCTCCCCGGATTGATGGACATGGAGCTCAACTTCCTGATCGGCGGGCCCGGCGGCCCCGAGGGCCTGCCGAACCCTCTGCACGGGGTGCAGGACGACCCGCCCTACCGGACGCTGCGGGGGGCGGTCAACGCCCGCACCACGCTCATGGCCGGGTTCACCACCGTCCGCAACCTCGGGCTGATGGTGAAGACCGGCGGCTACCTGCTCGACGTGGCGCTGCAGCGGGCCATCGACCAGGGCTGGTTCGAGGGCCCCCGCATCGTCCCGGCCGGCCATGCCGTCACCCCCTACGGCGGCCACCTCGACCCGACGGTGTTCCAGCGGATGGCCCCCGGGGTGCTCCCCCTCAGCGTGGCCGAGGGGATCGCCAACGGGATCCCCGAGGTCCGCACCTGCGTCCGCTACCAGGTCCGCCACGGGGCCAAGGTGATCAAGGTGTCCGCCTCGGGCGGGGTGATGTCGCACTCGACGGCTCCCGGCTCCCAGCAGTACTCCGACGAGGAGTTCGCCGCCATCGCCGACGAGGCCCACCGGGCAGGCGTCAAGGTGGCGGCCCACGCCATCGGCGACTCGGCCATCCGGGCCTGCATCAGGGCCGGCATCGACTGCATCGAGCACGGCTTCCTGGCCAGCGACGAGACCATCCAGATGATGGTCGACCACGGCACCTTCCTGGTCTCCACCACCTACCTGACCGAGGCGATGGCGATCGAGCGGGCCGCCCCCGAGCTGCAGAAGAAGGCAGCCGAGATCTTCCCCAAGGCCAAGGCGATGCTCCCCAAGGCCATCGCCGCCGGCGTGAGGATCGCCCTCGGCACCGACGCCCCGGCCGTCCCCCACGGCCAGAACGCCAAGGAACTGGTCGCCCTGGTGTCGCGCGGGATGACCCCCATGCAGGCGCTGCGGGCCGCCACCGTGACCAGCGCCGAGCTCGTCGGCTCCGAGGACGAGCTCGGCCGGCTCGCCCCCGGGTACCTGGCCGACATCATCGCCGTCCCCGGCGACCCGACCCAGGACATCGCCGTCACCCAGGACGTCCGCTTCGTGATGAAGGGCGGTCGGATCCACAAGGGTGGCTGAGGTGGAGGTGAGGCGTGCAACCGGGGCGACCGGTGCAGGGTGGCCGGTCAGAGCTCGGGGGTGAGGGTGGCCAGGAACTCCTGGGTCCGGCGGCGTGATGCCAGCCGGGTCCCCGGGTCGCCGCCCAGGCCGATCGCCCGGGCCGCCAGGTCGGTGACCCCGGCGTCACGGTAGCGGCGGAGGCGGCGGAGGATCGCCTCCTCGTCGCCGGCCGCCATGGTGTCGCCGACGTCCTCGGCGTCCCCGTGCTCGAGCAGGCGCACGTAGTTGGGTGAGAAGTCGGCGTGGCCCAGCACCTCGCTCGCCTCCCGGCGGGCCGTCGCCACCTCGTCGTTGCGGCAGAGCGCCACCGGCACCCCGGCCACCACCCGAGGGGCCGGGCGCCCGGCCGCGCCGGCGATCCGGGCCAGCCGCGGCACCACGAACTCGCCGATGGCCCGTTCGTCGGCCATCCAGAGGATGGTGCCCGAGGCCCGCTCGCCGGCGAGCCGCAGCATCACCGGGGCCAGGGCGGCCAACAGCACCGGCAGGGGCTGGGGGTCCGCCACGTCGATCGGGCTGTGGACGCGGTAGGTGTCGTTGTCGACATCGGCCTTGCCCGGGCCGGCGAAGGCCCGGTCCAGCACCTCGAGGTAGTCGCGCATCATGGCGGCCGGCCGCTCGTAGGGGAGGCCCCACTGGTCCCCGACGATCCAGTGGTGGGAGACGCCGAGGCCCAGGGTGAACCGGCCGTCGCAGGCCACCTGGGTGGTGAGGGCCTGCTGGGCCATGGGGACGGGGTGCCGCGTCTGGATCGGCACCACGGCCGTGCCCAGCTCGATCCGCTCCGTCGCCTGCCCGCCCACGGCGAGCACCGTCATGGCATCGAGGTAGCCGGGGACCTGGGGGAACCAGAACGAGGTGAACCCCTGGCGCTCGGCTGCCCGCACGTCGTCCACCACGCCGGCCAGCCGCTCGGCCCGCGGGCGCTCCTTGTCCGACCCGACCATCAACCCGATGCGCATCCGCGTTCCTCCCCGGCGTCGGCGACCGTCAGTCGGCGTCCGGGTCTTCTTCCCGTTCGCTCGCCGGATCGGACAGGGCACCGACCCCGCCGGTGACCGCGGCGGGCGTTCCGCGACCGTCGGGGTCCCAGCCACCGTCGGAGGCCCGGCGATACGGATACCAGCACCCGTCGCGGCCGAGGCGAACCTGGCGGTCACCGGAGGTCACCCGGTTGCGGCGAGCGGTCGACTGACCCCCGAGCAACCGTCGACCTTCGGCCATGGCCGTCGGGCCCGGGTCCCACTGCTCTTCGAGCGTGCCGAGCGCGCCGGCCCCGCCGGCCTGCCAGGCGAGTCCTCGGCGGAGGAGCTGGCGAGGGGGCAGGCCTGCCCGGTCGGCCAACCCGGCCAGGTCGATGGTCCCCCCGGCGTTCGGGCCCACGAGTGCGGCTGCCCGCCGTGCCAGATCCGCGTCGAGCGGCGAGTCCAGCCCGTGGTCGGCGCCGCCCAACGCGAGGTGCAGCGCCCGAGACGCCGCATCGACGGCCACGGCCCGCAAGCCGGCTGGGTCCACGTCCACACCCGGCGGTGGTTGGCCGACCAGCAGCGGTGGACGACCGGCGTGGCTCGGCGGCAGGGACACCAGGGGCAATGCGGCACCACCACCCTCGCCGTCACGCCCTGGGGCACCCCCCGGGACCTCCCCGGGGCTCCGGCCCCACGCGTCGGCTGCGAGGATCCCCCGGTCGATCGCCACCTCCAGCGGCGGCGCGGCATCGTCGTCGTGGTCGCCCGCCGGCGACGCCCGCCGGGCTCGCAGCCCAGCGAGCACCTCGGCCCGTGTGCGACCCCGCAGCAGGAAGATCCCGAACGGGTCGGTGTCGAGTGCATCGGCGACCAAGTAGCACACCGCTGCGGCGTGCTTGCACGGATCGGCCCAGTCCGGGCAGGTGCAGCGAGGCTGGATCTCGCCGGGTCCGGGCAGCAGGTCGAAGCCCGCCCTGGCGGCATCGGCGGCGACCTCGGGGGGTAGCTCGCCGTCGAGAACGGCCGCGGTGTGGCCGATGGTCGCGGCGAAGGCGTCGAGCACCGCGTCCCATCCGGCGTCGTCGAAGGTCCGCACCCGCACCGTCACCCGGTACGGCGTCCGGCGCGAGCCTTGCACCGGCGCGCTGACCTGACCGGCGGCGATCTCCAGACTGCCGACCGCACCGCCCCGGGCATAGGTCCGGCCCCGGGGCAGGCGGTTCGGGTCGAGGCTGGCCCGCCCCTCGAGGGCGTCGACCCAGGCCTGTCCCCACCAGGTTGCGCCGAAGGGTCGCCGGCCGGCCCGCCGCGGCCCAGGCCCCGGGCGACGGGGGCGGTACTCGGGCCAGTCACCGGACCCACGGCTGCGCCGCGGCGTCACGAGACGGTCCCCAGCTGCACCAGCGAGGCCAGCTCGGCGTCGGAGAGCTGGCCGATCCACGTCTCCCCGCCCCCGACCACCGACTCGGCCAGCTCACGCTTCCCTTCGATCAGCTTGGCGATGCGGTCCTCGAGCGTCCCTTCGGCGATGAGCCGGTGGACCTGCACCGCGCGCGTCTGACCGATGCGGTGGGCCCGGTCGGTGGCCTGGTCCTCCACCGCCGGGTTCCACCATCGGTCGAAGTGCACGACATGGCTGGCCCGGGTCAGGTTGAGGCCGACCCCGCCGGCCTTGAGCGACAGCAGGAACACGGGGACCCGGCCGGCTTGGAACTCGTCGACCATCTCGGCCCGGCGCCGGGCCGGCACCTTGCCGTGCAGCAGCAGGCAGCCCACGCCGAGCTCCGACAGTCGGGCCTCGACGAGACCCAGGCACTCGACGAACTGGCTGAACACGAGCACCGACTCGCCTTCGCTGGCGATGACGGGCACCAGCTCCTCCAAGGCGGCCAGCTTGCCGGAGCGGCCAGCCAGCGGTCCCGCCTGGTGCAGGTACTGCGCCGGGTGATTGCAGATCTGCTTCAGACCGGTGAGCATCTTGAGCACCAGGCCCTGGCGCTCGAAGCCGTCACTCCCCTCGATGACCTCCATCGCCTCGCGGACCACCGCCTCGTACAGCTCCACCTGCTCTCGGGTGAGCGCCACCGGGAGGTCGCTGATCGTCCGGTCCGGCAGGTCCGGGGCGATGTCGGGGTCGGTCTTGCGCCGGCGCAGGAGGAAGGGCTGCACGATCCGGGCCAGGCGGGCCGTGGCGTCGGGGTCGTGGTAACGCTCGATGGGGGTGGCCACCGTCCGCAGGAAGCGTTCCAGTGGGCCGAGCAGCCCGGGGGTGGTGAAGTCGAGGATCGACCACAAGTCCGACAGCCGGTTCTCGACCGGGGTGCCGGTGAGGGCCAGTCGGCACGGGGCGGCGATGCCGCGCAGCGCTCGGGCGGTGGCGGTGGCCGGGTTCTTGGCGTGCTGGGCTTCGTCGGCAACCACCAGGGAGAACCCCGCCGCGTCGAGATCGGCGACGTCGGAGCGGGCCACGCCGTAGCTGGTGATCACCAGCTCGCCGAGATCCAGGGCAGTCAGGCTGCGCCCGGGGCCGTGGTGGCGACGCACCGGCACCGAGGGGGCGAAGCGCCGCACCTCGCGCTCCCAGTTGGCGAGCAGCGACGTGGGGCAGATCACGAGCGTCGGCCCGAGCTCCTGTTCCATCCGGCAAAGGTGCAGGGCGATCACCTGCAGGGTCTTGCCCAGTCCCATGTCATCGGCCAGGCAGCCGCCCAGCCCGACGCGGGTCATCTCGGTGAGCCAGGCGAGCCCACGCAGCTGGTAGGGACGCAGGTCGGCCTTCAGTCCCTCAGGGGCGGTCACGTTGCCACCGGGCTCGCCGGTCGCTCTCCGCAGCCGTTCGGCAAGGTCGGCCAGCTGCGGGTGGGCGGTCACCTCCCACTGCTCGCCGTCGACGTCGATCGAGCCCGACAGCACCGCCGCCAGCGCCTCCACCCCCGTCAGGGGCCGAGGCGGACGGCGACGCAACCGGTCGACCAGCTCGGGGTCCACCGCCACGAACCGCCCCCGCAGCCGGACCAATCCCCGTTTGGCTTCGGCCAGCAGCGCCACCTCGTCCTCCGAGAGCTCCTCGCCGGCCAGCGTGGCCTGCCACCGGAACGACACCAACTCCTCGAGGGTGAAGCCGGAGGCGGCGACGGCACCGGTGGAGCCGACCGACGCGCTCAGGCGCACCCCGTCGCTGAACAACCCGGCCGGCCAGAGCACCGAGACGCCCGCGCCGCCCAGGTCGGCCGCGGCCTCCCCCAGCAGGTCCGACAGGTCGTCGTCGCTCAGGTCGAGCTGGTCGGGGATGGGGCGGGCTAGCAGCTCGGCCAACGGTGGCCAGGCCCGGGCGCCGCGGCGCAGCGCCCGCAGCACGTCGGCCTCCACGTCGTCGCCGAAGCGAGCGGCCAGCGCCGCCGGCGCGCCGAACACCCGGTCGGCATCGACCACCAGCGACGGGTCGACCTTGCTGGCCACTTGGACCACCGCCCGAGCCGTCACCTCCGACAGAGCACCGGCCAGGTCCGGCTCACCCGGCCCGGCCGCCACAGCGGGCGACAACCCCCCGTCGAGCTCGACGCGGAGGGCCACGTCGGCACCGCCATCGAAGCCCGACGACCACTCGCCCAGCCAGGCGGCCAGGTGGCCGGCGAGCTGCGGCGGTCCCGCGGCGAACAGGTCGCCACCGGCGACGAGGGGGGCGGCGGCACTGCGGACCAACGTGTCGGCCAGCGCGTCCCAAAGGGCCCGCACCAGGCGGTCGGGGCTGGCCACCGCCAGCGGTCGGGATCCGGGCACCCACGTGGCGTGGGCGGCCACCGGGAAAGCGGCACCCAGCTCGGCGAGCAGCTGCCGGTCGGGCTCGGCGAGCGGACCCACCGCCCAGGCATCGAACCCTGCGGGGGAGACCGTCGGGTACAACCGCCCCCGGGCGATGAGCACCAGCCCCGCGGTCAAGGCTCGGGCCCAGGCCAGGGTGCTCGGGGACGACGCCGGTCCTTCGGAGCGGCGTTCGAGGTCCCCGAGCACGGCGATGGCGTCGACCAGCCCGAGCGGAGTGGTCGGCACGCGCCGCCGCCGCACCCGCGAGCCGGCCGGCACGACGACCTCGAGCTGGGCGCCGTCGGTGCCGTCGGCGGCGGCAGGACCACCCGGGTCGTACCACGCGAAGGAGCCGGCGCGTGGCGGATCGGCCGGCACGAACACCAGCTCCGCACCAGCGGGGACGGCGGGACCCGCCTGGATCGACCCGCTGAAGGTCGAGTGCTCCCTGGTCGATGCCGGTTCGGCGCTCATGTGCCTCGGACGGGATCGGTCGTCACTCGGCCTCGGGTCGGTCGGGCGGATGGGAAAGGATCACCGAGAGGGCCCGGGGAGTCCCCCAGGGGTCCGGGGGAACCCTATGCGAGACGGCCGCGTGGAGCAGCTCCTCGGCCAGACCGACCTTGCGTCTCTGGCTGACGCCGGGCGAATGGCCGGCCGCGGCGGCATTGTCCGAAGACCACCACGCTCGCCGGCTCGGGACCAGGTCGATCAAGACCGACACCGCCCAGGGCCCGGACGGGCCGGACGGGCCGGAACGTGCTCGATCAGGGGGCGGGCCAGTTGTCCCGCAGTGGCCCGACCACCTCGGTCCCCAGAGTCTCGATCTGCTCTCGGATGGCCTCTGGTGGCATCCCGGGAAGATGGACACGCAGGTTGAGCGCGTCGGTCCTCGTCGCGGCGATCAGTTCGCAGAGACGCGCCACGACCTCCGCCGGTTCCCGTGACGCGATCGTTTGGTCGTCGCCGAACGTGACCGCGGCGCCCGAGTAGCTGTCGTAGACCGCTCGCTGGCGGCGCACGAGATGCGTCGGCACGTCGCCCAACCAGACTCGCCGGATCAGCACCTTCGAGCCGCTCCCGCCAGCCCGGTCGAAGGCCTCGGTCAGCGATGTCAATCGGTCAGCGCTCGACATTCCTTCCATCAAGATCCCCGCGCCGCACATTGCGGCCCGCGTCGCTGCCGTTACCGAAACCGCTGCACTGAGGACTGGGACCGGATTGCCGTTGCACGCGTTGAGGGCGGGATCACCAGCCAGCTCCCCCAGATGCTCGCCCCGGAGCATGCTGACGAGCCGAGGAAGCTCCTTCTTGAAGACTCGGACAGCATCTGCCCGATCCAGTCGCGCAATGTCGAAGTCGAGCGGGAGTGCACCTGCTGCGACACCGAGGCCGACTCGACCAGGATGCCGCGCGTTGAGCCAGGCAACCTCCTCGGCGACGAGAGCGGTAGCCCGAAGCGGCAGCAACAATGGCGAGGCCGCAGCCCAGCCGGTCCTGGTCTCCTCGAGCACGAACGTCGCCATCTGAAGTGGCTGCGCCATGTAGCCCGCAAACCCGCCGTGATGCTCACTCGTCATCACCCCGTCGAAGCCGCGGCGAAGGGCAAGGCGCGCCTGCTCGCACAGTTCGTTCACGATTGCTTCGGGTTCGAGCTCGTTGTGGGGGTACAGCCGAATCGAGACAGAGCCGCGGGCAAAGGGAGGCGTTCTCGCGCTTTCAAGCGGACTGACCTCGGCTTCACCCCTACTGCGCATCGTGCGATGCATGGTATGGGTCCACCGGCGCTTCGGGTGTGGACGCTTCTGGCCCTCCCGACACATCCGTGGGTGCTCGGGCAGCTTCGCCGAGTGGGTGGCGTCCAGCTGGTGAACTCCGACCAGCACGCCGGCCTGGTGGCCGCCATCGCCCGGTGCGTCCAAGGCGCGGCCCACCAGCGCTGCCGAGCCCACTTCGCCCGCAGCCTAAGTAAGGTCGCCGCGGCGTTGGGCGCGCCGGTCGTCTCGGCCGGCGACGGACCGCTCGACCTCTACGTCGGGAGCCCGGTCGAGGTCACGATCGCTGTTCGGCGCCTCGGCGCGGCGCAGCCAGGGACCGGTTCGGCATCTCTCCGGGTCGCACCGGTGCACACCGTCGTCACGCGTCCACCCGACACCGAGGTTGCCGAGGTCGACGGGTGGATCCCCACGCCGCGACTGGCTGTCGCCCTCGACCTCGCCCAGGATGGCACGGGTATCTTCCCCGAGTTGTTCTGGGAGCTTGCCCGGGTGTGGGTCTCGCCCCGCACCTGGCTCGCCGGGCCCCCGAGCCCCCTGGACCATTCGGGACTCGATCCCGGGTCGGGGTCGTGCCCCTCCAGCCGGTTGTCGCCGACGGGCGACCGGCACGAGTTGGCACTAGCCCCGTCGACGATCTCGACGGTGGTGAGCCGCTTGAGGGATGTCGGGCTGGTCGACGCTGCGAGAGAAGGTACCGAAGGCGAGCAACTCCTCCTTGGCCACGTCCACGAGTCGGGGGGCCTTTTCGAATCGGCCGGCGAACGTCGTGCGCACGTGGCCCCACTGGGTCGCCATCGCTTCTCCGGCGCCCTGGGCGAAGAGGGCGCGGAAGGCGGCGGCCTCTGTGGGGAAGATGAACGACCCTCCGGCATGCTCGCCTGTGTGCCCAGGGGCAACCAGGGGATGGTTGGAGCCCACCGGATGCCGTCTGGCGCTGACGCCGTCGTCCTCCGTGGCCCCGCTATGGCGGGGCTCGTCCGAGGCGTAGCGGCACTGGCGGAAGCAGGGCTCGATCGGCACGCGATCGTGGGTGGTGTGGCGATCACTGCCCGGCTGGGGCGGGCGCACCGGTCGACCATTGACGTCGATACCGTCGTCGCGGTCGACGACTCGGACCTCGATGCGATCCCAGCAAAGGATGCGCTCTTCGTGGCGTCACACGCCTGGGCGCTGCAAACCGCGACCCCGTGCACGTTCGTTGCCGAAGCCCACAGCGTCTTGCGAGCGACCGCTCCGGTTGCAACGCCTGCTGTCCTTGTGGCCATGAAGCTCCACGCCATCGAGGATCGCCACCCGTCGCGGGCGCACGACAAGAGAGCTGGGGATGCTTGGGACATCTACCGGCTCCTCATCGATTGCGACGGCGACAACGCGGTCCGCGGCGCGCTCGCGGGGGTCGCCCCGAACTTCCGTGGCCTGGTGCGGGACGGCGCCGGGCGGATACTGGTCAGCGGGGCGGGGCGGACGCGTGGATGGCTCCAAGCGGGTGGCGAAGAGATGGCTGCTGTTACCGCCGACGAGCTGCGCCTCGTCGGTGAGCAGCTCGTCTCGGCCCTGTAGCGCGGCTCTGGGACATCCATCGATGGGATCGTGAGCGCCGCAGCGGTCGGTCGAGGCGATCCGGCTGCCGCCCGCGTCGCTGCGTCCGAAGCTTCGATCAAGAGGGTGCACGCCGTAGCCGGACTCGACCAGCGCAGCCTTGAACCCAGCGGCAGCGGCGCCAATGGAGGCGGCATGTCGACCTCGCTCCGGTAGTCGGTCCATCCCTTTCGCATCCCTGCTTCCTTCCAACTTGTCAGGGTGATCCTGACGGATTGTAAGGTGTGTCCTGACAGCTCAGGAAAGGGAGGGGTAGGGATGACCAGCCGTCAAAGTCAAGCCGTCATCGCCAAATGCTCGTTCTGCTCGAAGGCCAATACCGACGTCGGTACCCTTGTCGCAGGACCGGGTGTCTTCATCTGTGATCAGTGCGTCGCGCTTTGCTCGCAGGTAATCGCGGGCAAGCCTCCGTCGGTGCCCCAGATCGCACCCTGGGAAGCTCAAGCAACCCTCGAGGAAGTCCTCCGCAACCTGGCGCCCGTAGCCGGCGCTGCGACCCAGGTCGAAGAGAGCCTGGCCTCCTGGATCACCAAGGCGCGGTCGCTCGGCGCGACCTGGGCGCAGATCGGCGACGCACTGGGGATCACTCGCCAGTCCGCGTGGGAGCGATTCTCAGGAGAGGAATAGCCACCGGCTCTCCCGCTCGGCTCACCCAACCGGTGGGGACGCGACATTCGGACCCCGCGGTATTCGTCGAGAAGGGCGCTGACGGCTACAGGTCGAGGACGTGACGGAGGCCCCGCCCCACCTCGTCCAAGAGGGACGGCGGAGCGGTCCCGGCGCGATCGGTGAGGTCGGCTTTGTCCAACGTGACCAGAGCGGTCACGTTGATGACGGAGTCTCGGGGCAGGCCGGTCACGGTCGCCGGCATGAACACGTTGCCGGGCATGGTGGCCAGGCCCGTGTTGGACGTGATGACCGCGACGAGGACCGTCGCCAAGCGACTCGCGTTGTAGGTGTCGGCGGAGATGACCAGCACCGGGCGCCGCTTGGCCGGCCGTGAGCCGACCGGCGCTCCGAGGTCGGCCCAGTAGATGCCGCCTCGCTCGATCACCACTCGTCGGTCGTGGCGGCAAGCATGCGATGCCCGGCGGCGACGGCGTCGGCGGCCGAGTCGTCGCGCGGGCCGAGGGAAGCCACGGCGAGGTCGATCTGGCGGGTCACCGATTCTGCGTCCAGTTCGTCGAGGTAGCGCGCCGCGGCCCGGGAGAAGAGCTCCGAGCGGCTCATGCCGAGCTCGCGTGCTCGCTTGGACACCCGCTCGTAGGTGTCGTCAGGGACCGAGATCGCCGTCTTCACCTCCCCAGTATAACCCGGTATAACTGGCGGGTGGGCGTCCATCGGGCTGTCCATGGCCACGGACACGGGCTGCGCGTTCTGGGCGAGTGCCGATGCCGTGGACGGTGTCGTGAGCCGAATCTCAGGGAGATCTATTGAGCGAGGATCGAGGTTGAAGTCCCGAGCCCAGCGTTCCATGTTCGGCACATCGGCGGCATCCAAGCCCAAGATCTCGGCGATGATCCGCATCGTGTAGGGATTCGCGAAGTCGGTCACACACTCCACCTCACCCCGTCCAGCCAGGCCGTCGAGCATCTCGTGGGCCACAGATCGGATCATCGGCTCCCACTGCGCCACCCGGGAGGGTGTGCATCCTTTCGTGGATTCTCTGCCGGAAGAGCCAGCAGACCGCATCGGTCCGCTGGCGGGCGCAGGTGCCCGGTCGGCCCGGGGACCGGGGGCGGTGCTCTCTCGAACCGGTGGCGAGCTGTGCGGCGACCGCCGCGGCGACGCACCGCTGCCGTGGCACTCGATGGGGCAGCGAATGGCCGGGCTACCATCCGGGTGATGGCCTGCTGCTGCTTCGTCATGGTGCGCCGCCGTGGCGCCACCACGGCGCTGGGGGTGGCACGCCCTCGATCGGCGCTGGGCCAAGCTGCTGGTCGCTGACGCCAGGATCTCCCCCGGCACCCTCACCCTCGACATCGGTGCCGGCACCGGGGCGCTCACCGGTCCGCTCCTCGATGCCGGCGCCCGGTTGATCGCCATCGAGGCACACCCCGCCAGAGCCGCCGCCCTACGCCGGCGCTTCGGGAGCACGATCGTCGTGGTCCAGGCGGACGCCGCCGACCTGCGCCTCCCCCGCCGCCCCTACCGAGTCGTCGCCAACCCGCCGTTCGCCATCACCACCGCGCTACTGCGTCGCCTGCTCCAGCCGGGCAGCAGGCTGGCCGGCGCCGACCTCGTCTTGGAGGAGGCGGCCGCCCGGCGCTGGTCGAGCCCCGCCGCACCGAGCCACGCTCGCTGGAGCCGCGCCTTCACCGCCAGCCTCGGACGACCGCTGCCGAGCACCGCCTTCCATCCCCCGCCCGATGTCAGAGCGAGGATGCTCCGCATCCGCAGACGCCCGTGAGAAGGGGGTGACGGCCAGCAGCTCACGGGCTGCAGTGGTTACGGCCGCGCCGG
>DAHUYA010000170.1 GCA_027315445.1 Acidimicrobiaceae bacterium
CGCGAGCGGCACAGCCATCGTGTTCCGCAACGGTGTCGAGGTCACGGGCAAATGGGCCCGCTCCGCACTCTCCCAACCGACGAGCTTCACGACGGCGGCGGGGACGCCGATCGACCTCGCACCGGGGACGACGTGGGTGGAGCTGGTGCCCAACACCATCTCGGTGACGACCGGGGGACCCTTGACCGGCGCCTCCTGACCAACGCCCCTCGCTCAGTCGTCGAGGGTGATCGGCTCGTCGTCCTTGGCGTCGTTTGCGGCGTCCGGCGTCAGGCGCTCGCGCACCCGGTCGTCGATCTCGGCCATCAGCTGCGGGTTCTCCCGCAGAAAGGTCTTGACGTTCTCGCGCCCTTGGCCGAGCTGCTCGCCCTCGTAGGTGAACCAGGCACCCGACTTCTTGATGAAGCCGAGATCCACCGCCACGTCGAGCAGTGAGCCTTCACGGCTGATGCCGGTCCCATACATGATGTCGAACTCCGCCTGGCGGAAGGGGGGACTGCACTTGTTCTTCACCACCTTCACCCGGGTCCGGCTGCCGATCATCTCGGCGCCGTCCTTGATGGTCTCCACCCGTCGGATGTCGAGGCGCACCGACGAATAGAACTTGAGTGCGCGGCCCCCGGGGGTGGTCTCCGGTGAGTTGTGCACCACGACGCCGTCGACCAGGTAGTTGTGGCTCCCCTCCACCTCGATGTCGAACCGGTGCATCGACCCTGTCGGCGGCTTCACGTGGATGTCGAGCACGGGCATCGCCATCAGCTCGTAGCGGGAGGGCATGAATTGCGGCGCCACGGCGAACCGACCCCGGAACCGGGGCAGGAGCTTGTAGTCCATGCTGGGGTGCACAAAGGGGGCGATCAGTGCCTGGAGCTTCGCCGTCTCGGCGGTGTCGAACCGGAGCACAGCCTTGCCCGCTGTCTGCGTCAGGGTGCACCGGATGCCCCAGGTGTCCCCCAGGTAGGTGACCAGACGCTCCCGGGACGCCGGCTCCATCGCCTCCACGCAGACGGCAGCACGGCCACTACCCCCCTGAGTGCGCTCCTGCAACCCCTTCGGGCAGAGGCTGAAGTGGGCGCCGTCCATGTACCACAACGCCAACGAGAGCGGGGTCAGCTGCTTGAGGTAGCTGTCGTCGAGCAGCATCTTGCCGTCCAGGTACACCGACCGCCGGAGCTCGGCCAGCTCGGCCAGCGGTTGGAAGTCGTACCGCACCGCGCCGTCGAGCTGACGCACATGGCGGCTGGCACGGAGATTGGCGAACAGCGACGCCTTCCAGTCTGCGTAGGCGATCTGCGCCCGGCTGTGGCAGAACCGGAACCTCGCGCCGTGGCCACTTCGCGTCGGGGAGACGGTGCCGTCCCCCATCAAGGTTCCACGCAGCACCTCCCACTGGAACGGTGACAGGTGATGCTCCACCGCCTGCATGACCCGATCCCCGACCTTCAGGTCCTTGGCCTCGCGCCAGCCGGCGGGCGTCCGGATGAGGTGATGGGTGGTCGCCGCGAACTGCGCCCTCCCGTTGGCGCCGGGCTTGGCCACGGTGAACTGCAGGAACTGGTCGGTCTTGCCGTTGTCGAACCAGTCGACCACGCGCTTGGGGACCACGGCACCGACCTCGGGATCGTAGGAGAGCACCTCGACCGGGAGGCGCTGGTTGACGATCTTGCCGATCTTCTCGGTCGAGCCGTCCGCGAGCACCACCCGGGTGCCATAGGAGAAGCAGCCGTACAAGACGCCGATCTTCTCGCGAAGCTGGTTGATGAAGACGGCGATGGTGTCCGACTTGTTGAGGGTGGCGGTGAGCTTGCGCAGCGCCTGGGACATGAGGCGGGCCTGCAGGCCGACGTGGGAGTCGCCCATGTCCCCCTCGATCTCCGCCCGAGGGGTGAGGGCCGCCACCGAGTCGATGACGATGATGTCGAGGGCGCCGGAGCGGATCAGCATGTCGGCGATCTCGAGCGCCTGCTCCCCGGTGTCGGGCTGGGAGATCAGCAGGTCGTCGACGTTGACCCCGATGGCCCGGGCGTAGACCGGGTCCATGGCGTGCTCGGCGTCGATGTAGGCGCAGATGCCGCCGTTGCGTTGGGCCTCGGCGACGCAGTGCATGGCCAGGGTGGACGTGCCGGAGGACTCGGGACCGAAGATCTCCACGATGCGTCCCCGGGGGAGGCCGCCGATGCCCAATGCCAGGTCGAGGGCGAGGGCGCCGGTTGGGATGGCTTCGATGTTCATGCTGGCCCGATCGCCCAGCCGCATGACCGAGCCCTTCCCGAATTGCTTCTCGATCTGGCCCAGCGCCATGTCGAGCGCCTTGTCCCGCTCCTCTGCCATGTCTCCTGTCTCCTCGTCTCGTCGTCGGCCTTGTCTGCTGTCCGCTCTGGATGTCCTCCGCACCCTACGGATGGGTTGTGTCATCGCCACGGAGCGTTGGTCGGTCGGGGCGTGCGCCCCGGGCGCACTGTAGTGGCGAACGCATGTTCGATCTGGGATGCTCCCCGCAACCGAACGGTCGGCCGCGCGGTACCGACCTCCGGGGCCACACGGCCGCGCGGTACCGACCTCCGGCGGGGCGCACGGCCGCCCGGTCCGGGCTCACCCTCCACCCGGTCGGTCGGTCGGGGGCCGCCCGGTGCCCTCCGCCGGCGGGCCCGCTCCGCCCAGGGGCGCCTCCAGCACCGTGGTGTAACGCGATCCCTCGTCCCCCCGGTTCGAGGAGACCAGCGACAGGTGGTCGACCTGCCAGGGGGCGGTGACCGGCACGTCGACCAGCCGACGGGGGATGCGACGACCGCGGCGGGCCCGGGCCAGGGTCAGGTGGCCGTGGAAGGGCCGGGGCCGACCGTCGGGGAGGCGGTCCTGCGCCTGCTCCCCGACCAGCTGGCCGAGCTCGGGACGGATCGCCGCCGCCAGGGGCTCGAAGCCGCCCACCGGCAGGCAGAGGACCTCGGGTCCCAGGCGGCGGGTCGCCGGCCCGAGCGTCGCCTCGACCGGGCCGGCCAACCGGGCGGCCGAACGGAGCAGGGTCTCCTCGAGCTCGGCCATCAGATCGGGGTCTTCCGGCACCTCGCCCAGGAAGACCAGCGTGGCGTGCCATTGCTCGGGGGTCGTCCAACGGATCCCCTCGATGGCCGGCCGAGCCAGCCCACCGACCTCGGCCACCACCTCCTCGGTGGGCCAGACGCCGACGAACAACCGCACCCACCCAGTCTCCCGTACGGTGGGGCCGGCCCCGGCCCGGAGGTCCGAGCGCCATCGGCGGGCGATCGCGCCAGAATCGGCGCGATGAGCGAGCGCGCCAACCGGGTGACCGTCGAGGCGCTCCGTACCGACATCACCACCGAGCAGGTCGACGCGGTGGTCAACGCCGCCAACAGCCGACTGGCCGGCGGGGGCGGGGTGGACGGGGCCATCCATCGGGCGGCCGGGGCCGCCGCCCTGCGGAGGGCCTGCGCCGCGCTCGGCGGCTGCGAGCCGGGGGACGCCAAGGCCACGCCGGGGTTCGCGCTGGCGGCCCGGTGGATCATCCACACGGTCGGGCCGGTGTGGCGGGGCGGGGGAGCCGACGAGGAGGTGGTGCTGGCGTCCTGCTACCGGCGCTCGCTCGCGGTGGCCGACGAGCTCGGTGCGGCATCCATCGCCTTCCCGGCCATCTCCACCGGCGTCTACGGCTTCCCACCCGACCTGGCGGCCTCCGTCGCCGTTCGCACGGTACGGACGACCCCGACCGAGGTGCGCCTCGTGCGGCTCGTCGCCTTCGACGACGCCACCCTCTCCCGGTACCTCGAGCTGCTCGGGAGCTGGCCGGCGGGCCGGCAGGACCCGATGTGACACCCGCCCGGTAGACAGGAGACGGCGCCCGACTGCGCCACTCGTGCGGGACCGCCGGCATCGCCCACCACCTGGGCAGTCGGCGGGGGCCGTGCCCGGACCCTCTCGAGGAAAGGCTCGGCCATGGCAGACCGACTCACGCACTTCCCGGCCAGCGGTCCACGACGGTGGCGATTCGGTCGGCGGATCGCGGCACTCGAACAGCGGGTCGCCGGCCTGGCGTGCGAGCTCCGGACGGCGCGCCTCGTGGTGGGGGGCCCGGACGGCACCGAGCGGATCGTGGCCGAGGTGAGGGAAGGCACGGCCGAGCTGGTCGTCGGCCTCGGTGACCGGACACCACGGCGGAGCGGCGTGGTGCTCTTCGCCAGCCCGGCGGGGCCGGGCACCGACGCCGGCACCGGACTGCAGGTGTGGGCCGAGGGAGACCAGCGGGCAGAAGTGGCCAGCTGGTCGGGTCCGATCGGCTGGCGCACCGGGCTGTTCCTGGACCGGGCGCCCCCGGCGACACCGGACGAACCCATGCCGACGGGACGCCGCGATGGACCGGTGTGACGCTACTCATCAGTCTGTAGCTTCTTGAGTAGCAGCTGGCCACCGTTGTCGCCATGGAGGGCGAGCTGCAGCGGCGGCTGGGTGCCAACCTGCGCAGCCTCCGTCTGAACGAAGGGCTCAGCCAGGAGGCCTTCGCCGACGTGCTCGGCGTGCACCGCACCTACATGGGCGGCCTCGAGCGCGGCGAGCGCAACGTCACCCTGCGGACGGTCGAGCGGCTGGCCGACCGGCTCGGCATCTCAGCCGACATCCTGCTGAAGGCTCCGAGCACCCGCAGCCCGGCCGCGGCCCGCCGGAGCTGACCGGTCGGAGGGGAACGGCAGCTCACCCCTCGGCGACGCCATCGCCGCCGCATCCGCATAGTGCCGGCGGAGCCGGTCGAGGCGATCCGGGAGCCATACGGTGTCACCCAGCTCGAAGCTCGCCAACAGCAGGTCGAGCCTGAGGTGCCAGCCGGCGAGCAACCGCGGCAGATCGTTCGTGGCCGCCACGCGGTGGCTGAGGACGAGGCGGGTGTCGATGCGGCCCGAGGGGGCCAGACGCCAGCGGATCCAGCCCTCGCCGAGCGGCCAACCCGTGGCGCTGTGCTCGAGGAGCCGTCCGGCCTCGAACCGCCGCACCCGGCCCTCCAGCCGACCATCGAGCTCGCCGAGTGCAAGGACCACCCGCCCACCCACCTCGGGCTCGATGACGGCCGGTCCGAGCCATTCCGCCACGTGGGGCGGGTCGACGAACCGCTCCCACACCTCGCTCGGAGACCGGCGGAGCATCCGGACGAACCGAAGGACGGGGCTGCCGTCCGGCCAATGCGTACGACCCTCCATGCGGACCCCCGGATGCCGGCCGTTGCTACGTAGCAGGAGATGCTACTGAAAAGTAGCAGCCCGGTTAGCCGATGTGATCCCTGCACGATCAGGAGACCCCCAGGATCCACCCCTCCTCCTCGAGCGGGCGGTACCCGGCGACCGCGGCGGCCGCCGCCCCGGCGGGATCGAACCAGCCGGGCCAGCCTGCCGACTGGGCCTGGCGCCACCGCAGGATCACCCGACGCACCTGTGCCTCGTCGCGGACGGCGCTGATCCCGGCCGGCGTCGCCGGGGCCTCGAACAAAGAGGGCCACGCCTCCGCCAGCACGACCCTGCGGCCGGCGGCCAACGGGTCGGCCACGAACCCGGTCTCGAACGGCCAGACCACCATCCGGGGACGGAAGGCGGTGAGCAGCCGGCTCGCCCAGGGGATCCCGGTCAGCACCTGCCCGCCGACCGTCACGCCACCAAAGAGCTGGAAGTTGGATCGGATGCCGACCCCGGCCGCCCGCTCGGTGGCCCTCAGCGGCCGGCACGGGTTGGGGCGGAGCCCCGCCGGCACCACCCGCCGGGGCGGCAGCCAGCGCAGGCGATCGAAGACACCACCCTGCGGACGTCCCCAGAAGAGCGCGGTGCCGGTCAGCCGGTTGATGCGATCGGCCGCCTCGAACCGGTTGTTCGCGTTGTCGGCGGCCTCGACCACCATCGCCGTCAGCAGATCCCAGGTCGCCTTCCAGGCGGGACGGTCGGGGGGGTCCGGACGACCTCGGCCGCCCGGCGCGGCCAACGCCGCGGTGCACTCGGCGAAACCGACCGGGTAGCCGAGCGAGAAGTCCACCCCGACCAGCACCGCCCGGCCGGCGCCGCCGGCCTGCTCGAGCAGTTCGGTGACGGCGTCGAAGGCCGCCTGCCGGGTGGACGGGTTGGTCGTGCGGATCGGGGCGCCCGGCAAGGCCGCGCCGTGGGCCACCCAGATGCTGTCGCGGCCGGTGCGCGGCGAGGAGGCGGCGCTCCAGTCGACCATGACCAGCTCGTCGAACGCCGGGCTGCCCACCTCCGGCGGGACCGAGCCGACCGGCCGCTACCGCTCGACCGGCGACTCGAGCAGGGTGCGCCGCAACAGGTCGAGGGACGAGATGGCGGCGTACTGGCGGATGCGGGGCCGGTCGCCCGGCAGGCGCAGCTCGCGGGTCACCCGGTCCCGACCCGGGAGGGACAGCCCGACGAAGACCGTGCCGACCGGCATCCCCTCCTGCTCGTCGGGGCCGGCCACGCCGGTGATGCCCAGGCCGACGTCGGCCCCGAGCACCCGCCGGACCCCGTCGG
>DAHUYA010000192.1 GCA_027315445.1 Acidimicrobiaceae bacterium
ACACCCGCCCGACCACGGGGTGGCGTCCGTACGAGTCGCTCGAGCTCGTCCCCGGGTCGGACGGCTTCGTCGTGGTGCTCAACCCCGAGGGAACCCGAATGCTGCGCTCGTGGCGCCACGTCGGCACGCGGTGCGAGAGCTGCGGCGAGTCCACCCGCGAGCTCTCGCTCGAGGACGTCCGGGCGCTGCTGGCCAGCTGACCGAGACGATCAGGCGGCCGTCGTGGGGGTCCGGCCGTCTGCGGCCGGGCGAGACCAGATGTCGACGCAGTCCGGGCAGGCCGACTCGGGCACCAACCCGGCCCGGACCAGCACCGGGAACATCCGGCAGGCCAGGCAGACCCCGAAGAAGCACTCGAGCCCGGCGGCGGCGATGAGCATCGCCAGGACCCGGTAGGCCGCCCGCTTCCGGCCGAACCCGTAGTGCAGCAGGGTGGCCAGGCCGGACATGGCCAGCCCCATCCCCTGGGCGAGCCGTTTCGGGGCGCCGGGGCTGAAACGGTGCTCCACCCTCAGGCGGGGGGTGACCACCTTGGTCGCCAGCTGGCCGAGCGGGCTCAGACGCGGTCCGGTGGCCACCCGGGCGGCGAAGCCGTAGGTCAACGGGGCGAGCAGCCAGGGCTGGTCGAGGGCGACCGCGGTGGTGGCCATGGCCACCACGCCGCCGGCGACCACCCGCGCCGACGTCTCGTTGACCGGGTCGGGGAACCCGAAGAGCCCCGTGCGCCGAAGTGACCCGAGCAGGCCGGCCATGCCGCGATCCTACCGGGGGGAGAACCCGTCCCCCGCCGGACAGCCGGACGCCCCGATGAGGTCGGGCGCACCGGGGAGGGGTACGCTCCCCGGGCCGTACCACTGCAGCCCGGGAGCCGCCAGGGCGTCGGCTCCCGACGACGAGGTGCCCCGTGCTGACCATCGATCCACCCGAGCATCATCACGGGCCGGACGAGGGGGATCGGGTCACCCCGCCGGAGCCGGCCCAGGGAGCCGACGGCACGGCACCTGGCGAGGCTCCAGGCCAGGGGCCCGCCGGTCAGGGGCCCGCCGGTCAGGGGCCCGAGGACCCGGGGCCCACCCCTCGGACTGCGGACGGGTCGACGGGCGTCGCAACGGGGCCGCCCGCCACCCGGCGACTGCGCAAGCGCCTCCTCGTCGTCCTGAGCCTGGTCGCCCTGGTGGCTGCGGCCGTCGGGGCGGGGGTCGGCATCGGCCGGGCGCTCCCCCGGTCGGCCCCGGCCGACCCGGTGCCCACCCTGCGCCCGCCGCCGGCACCCTCCTACGACCCCGGGACCATCGTCGCCCCGTCGATTCCCGCGCTCTCCGACCCCTTCGTGCTCCAGGGGAGGGGCGTCGACTACCTGTACACGAGCTCGTCGGGCTACGAGCCACCCAACATCCCGGTGCGGACCTTCACCGACCTGCGACATCTCGGCCCCATGGTCGACGCCATGCCGACCCTGCCCGCCTGGACCCGGGGGTGGACCTGGGCGCCGGACGTCCGACACATCGACGGGCGGTACGTGATGTGGTTCACCGCCCCCGACCCCGGCGACGTCCTGCCCACCGGGGTCCCCGCCAAGTGCATCGGCGTGGCGGTGGCCGAGGCGCCGACCGGCCCCTTCCTCCCGGGCGCCGCGCCGGTGCTCTGCGGACCCTGGGGCAGCATCGACCCCCGGACCTTCGTCGACGCCCACGGGCAGCTGTGGCTGTACTGGAAGTCGGACGACAACGCGGACACGGCCGCCCGGATCCCGACCACCATCTGGGCCCAGCGGCTGGCCGCCAACGGGATCACGCTGATCGGCGAGCGCCACGCCGTGCTGTCGGCCACCGAGCAGTGGGAGAACGGCCTGATCGAAGCGCCCGACATGGTCCGGGTGGGCGGGCACTACTACCTCTTCTTCTCCGCCAACCCCTCGTTCCGGCCCGACAACGGGATCGGCGTGGCCAGCTGCACGGGACCGATCGGGCCCTGCCAGGTCGTCGGCGACGGCCCCCTGGTCGGGACCAGCGTGCTCGGGCAGGGTCCGGGTGAGGAATCGGTGTGGACCGACGGCCCGACCACCTGGCTCCTCTTCTCCCCTTCGGGCACCGGTTTCGTCCGGCGGCTGGCGGTCGCCCGCCTCGGGTTCTCCCCCGCCGGCCCGTACGTGGCGGCCTTCGACGGCCGCTCCCCGGGGGTCACCCGGCCCCGGGGCGGACGCTGAGCCCGAAGCCCGACCGGGGCGGCGCTCAGCCTTCCTCGGGGCAGCCTTCCTCGGGGTCAGCCTTCCTCGGGGCAGCCTTCCTCGGGGTCAGCCTTCCTCGGGGTCAGCCTTCCTCGGGGATGGCCTCCCACCACTGGCACCACCACTGGGCGCCGACCAGGATGCGGAGCTTCTGGTGCCAGCAGTACGAGATCTCCTCGTAGGGCTCGAGGTAGTAGCGGCAGCTCTCGCACTTCTCGTCCCCCGAGGGGTGGCCGCGCAGCACGGCGTTGGCGGCCAGGTGCCTGAGCTCCATCGACAGCTTCTCGTCGATCTCCTTGGGCTCGGGTTCGGGGATCTCGTAGTCGGCCATGCCGCAAGCTAGCGCCTGCCGTCAGGCCGGCGACACCCGATCACGGCGACACCCAGATCATGTGGCGCCCGGTCTCCCCCGGCGCCTCGATCGATCGCTCCTCCACCCGGGCCAGCCGAAAGCCGAGCCTGCGGGGGACCCCGGCGCTGGCCAGGTTGGCGGCGTCGCAGTGGATCTCGACCCATTCGATGCCCGGCTGGGCCAGCGCCGCGTGAGTCAGTGCGGCCGCACTCGCGGTGGCGATCCCGTGCCGGACGCGGTCGACGTGCACCCAGTAGCCGATGTCGAGCGAGCCCGGGCCGCCCCGGGCGTGCAGGCCGCAGCCCCCGACCACGCCCGCACCTCCGTGGTCGAACATCCCGTACTGGAACTCGGTCCCCACCTGCGCGGCCGCCGCCGCATGCTCGATGAAGTCGATCATGGAGGCCACGGTCGCCGGTGACTGCGCCCACGGCATCCAGGGCCGGAGGTGCTCGAGGCTGGCGTTGACCGCCTCGGCCAGCGCCAGCCCGTCCCCCGAGACGTAGCGGCGCAGCACCACCGGCCCGACGTCGATCAGCTCCGGTGGTCCTATCATCCGGCCATGGTGGCTGATCCCGTCCGCACCGGCCACCGGCTCCGCACCGGCCACCGGGTGCGGGCAGCCTGCTGCGGCCCCGAGACGACGGCCGGGTGACCCCGGGCGCGCGCACACCGCTGCTGGTCGGGGTCGGCGCAACGAGCTTCCCGGCCGAACCCGTGCAGCTCATGATCGACGCACTGCGAGCGGCGGCCGACGACGCCGGAGCCCCCTCGCTCCTCGCCGCCGTCGAGAGGATCGCCGTCCCCCAGGGGACCTGGCGGTACCCCGATCCGGCACGGCTGGTGGCCGAGGCGGTGGGCGCCGGGAGCGCCCGGACCCACCTGGCCGAGATCGGCGTCTCCCAGCAGGCACTGGTCAACCACGCCCTGACGGCCATCGCCCAGGGTCGGTGCGAGGTGGCTGCGGTGGTGGGGGCCGACGCCCGGGCCTGGGCCCGGAGCCCTGGTGCGGCCGAGCGGCCGCACCAGGGCACACCCGACGAGGTGCACCGGCGGGAGCCCGACTTCATGGCTCCGGCCGAGCCCGCGGTCGGTGCCGGCCAGCCGGTCGTCCAGTACGCCTTGATCGACAACGCCCTCCGGCATGCCGAGGGGCTCGACCTGGTCGCCCAGCGTCAGCAGATCGACCGGCTGTGGAGCGCCTTCAGCGCCACGGCCTCGACGAACCCGGCGGCCGCCTTCCCGACCGCACGGTCACCGGCATGGCTGGGCACCCCCGGTCCGGAGAACCGACCGCTCGCCTTCCCCTACCTGAAATGGCACGCCAGCCAGTGGACGGTGGACCAGGGTGCCGCCCTCCTCTTCTGCTCGGCCGAGGCCGCCCGCCGCCACCGGGTGCCCCCCGACCGCCCGGTGACGCCGCTGGTGGCGCTCGAGGCCGATCACGCCGTCTCCCTCAGCCGCCGCCGCCTGCTCCACCGCTGGCCCGCCATGGCCGTGCTGGGGCAGGCGGCCGAGCGGCGACTCGGCCGGCCGCTGGCCGACGTCGAGCTGGCCGAGGTGTACTCGTGCTTCCCCTCGGCGGTGCGGGTCCAACAGCGCGAGCTGGGCCTCGACCCGGGTTGGGCGCCGACCATCACGGGCGGGATGACCTTCGCCGGCGGGCCCTTCAACAACTTCACCTATCAGGCGACGGCCGCCCTCGTGCCCCGTCTGCGGGCGCAACCCGGTGCCCTCGGCCTCGTGACCACGGTCTGCGGCCTCCTCACCAAGCCCGGCCTCGCCGTCTGGGCGTCGGTCCCCGACGGGGAGCCACCGCTGGTGGCCGACCTGGCGGCTGAGGCGCGGGCCGCCACTGAGCGCTGTGAGGTGCTCGACGGCCATCACGGCCGGGCGACCGTGGCGACCTACACCGTCACCTACGACGGCCCCGACCCGGCCCGGACGGTGGTGGTGGCCGCCCTGGCCGACGGCCGGCGGTGCCTGGCCGCCTCCGACGACCGGTCGCTGGCCGGGCATGCGATCGGGCACGAGCTCGTGGGCGCGCCGGTAGAGGTCGACGGGCAGCGATTCTCCCTGGCTTGACCACCGCGGGGGTGCCCATCCCCGCCGCCCGCCCCGACTGGGGAGGCGGCGGCGGGGATGGGTAACGTTGCCGTGATGTCCACCCCGGTCGCCGAAGGGCGCGTCCGTGGGCCGATCGACCGCCGGCTGGCGTCACGGGTGGCCGTCACCCGCCGCTACCTCGTTCTCGCCGTCCTGGTCGGCGTGCTCGCCACCGCCAGCGTGGTGGCCCAAGCGGTGCTCCTGGCCACCATCATCGAGCGCGCCCTGCGGCACCACGTCACGCCGGGATCGCTGGCCCCCCAGTTCGCCGGCCTGGCGGCGGCGATCACCGTCCGGGCGGCCTGCGGATGGGCCGGCGAGGTCGCCGCCCACCGCACCTCGGCCGCGGTCACCGCCGTCCTCCGTCGCTCGCTGCTGGCCCACGCCCTCGAGCTGGGCCCGGGCTGGTTGGCCGGTGAGCGGGCGGGCGAGCTGTCGCTGACCGCCACCCGGGGCGTCGGCGCCCTCGACGCCTACTTCGGACGGTACCTCCCGCAGGCCGTCCTGGCCGGCCTGGTGCCGCTGGGTGTGCTGGCCTGGATCGCCGCCCAGGACTGGGAGTCGGTGCTGGTGCTCGGCGGCCTGGTGGCGCTGGTGCCGGTGGCCATGGTGCTCTTCGGCCGTGAGGCCACCCGGCGCACCGCCCACCAGTGGCGGCGGCTCTCCTCGCTCGCCGGTCGGTTCCTCGAGCTGGTGGTGGGCCTGCCCACTCTCCGCGCCTTCGGCCGCGCCGGGCAGGCCCGACGCGAGATCGCGGCGGCGACCGAGGGACTGCGCGAGGCCACCATGGGAACCCTTCGGGTCGCCTTCCTGTCGGCACTGGCCATGGAGTTCCTGGCCGGCATCGGCACCGGGCTGGTGGCGATGGTGCTCGGACTGCGGCTGCTCGGGGGGCACGTCCCGCTGACCACGGCGCTCGCCGTCCTGCTGGTCTCGCCCGAGGTGTTCCTGCCCCTTCGGCGGGTCGGCGCCGAGTTCCACGCCAGCACCGAAGGCCAGGCGGCAGCCGGTCGCATCCTCGATGTGCTCGACCTTCGCTCCCCGGCACCCGCTCCCGCCGAGCCCGCGCCCGGCGCCCGGGCGGCCGCCCCGGGGGCAGGGATGGGTGGTGGACCGCCCGCCGTCGCGCTCAGCGGCCTGACCGTCCGCTTCCCCGGGCGCTCCACCCCCGCCCTCGAGCACCTCGACCTGGCGGTCGAGCCCGGCAGGCGCGTGGCCGTCCTCGGGCCGTCGGGTGCAGGCAAGTCCACGATCCTGCACGTCCTGCTGGGGTTCGTCGCGCCCGACGGCGGCCGGGTGGAGGTGGGCGGCACGGCCCTCGGCTCGGTGCCGGGCCGACAGTGGCGCCGCAGCATCACGTGGGTGCCCCAGCACCCGGCCCTGTTGCGGGGCACCGTCGCCGACAACCTCCGGATCGGCGACCCCGACGCCGATCCGGAGGCGCTCGAGGCGGCGGCGACCGCGGCCGGGCTCGGCCCGTTCCTCTCGCAGCTGCCGCGGGGACTCGAGACACCGGTGGGCGAGGGCGGGCTCGACCTGAGCGCCGGCGAACGGCAGCGGCTGGCCATCGCCCGGGCGATGCTCAAGGACGCCCCGGTGGTGCTGCTCGACGAGCCCATGTCCCACCTCGACCGCGAGACCGAGGCCGCCCTCCGGTCGTCGGTCGACCACTGGCTCGCCGGACGGACGGTGCTGGTGGCCGCCCACCGCCCCGACGCCGTGCCCGGGATCGACCGGGTCGTCGACCTCGCGCGCGCCGCGCCGGCCGGCGCCGACGGGGGATCGCCGTCCCACGTGGCGACGGCGGGCGGTCCGCCACCGGGCGGGGAGCAGGTGGCGACGTGCCCCGACCCCGGCAAGGCGGGGCCCCCGGACACGCCGGAGGGTCCCCCGACCCTGGCCACCGAGGCCCGACGGTGACGGCGGCGGGCCTCCCGGCGCGGCGTCGCCCGGCCCTGGAAGTCGTGCGCGCCCTGGCCCGACTGGGACGGGCGCCTCGGGGCCGCCTCGTGCTGGCCACCCTGCTCGGGGTGGCCGGGGCGCTCTGCACCGTCGGGCTGCTGGCCGGGTCGGGCTACGTGGTGGACCGGGCGGCCTTCCGTCCCGGGCTCGGCGCCATCGCCGGCATCCTGGCCTGCGTCGAGGTGCTGGCCTTCCTACGCGGGCCGCTCCGCTACGCCGAGCGCCTGGTGGCCCACGACGCCGCCTTCCGGGCACTCGGCCGGTGGCGCGTCTGGCTGTTCGACCGCCTCGAGCCCCTCTCGCCGGCCGCCCTGGGCACCTGGCGGACCGGGGACCTGTTGGCGCGGGCGGTGGACGACGTGGACGTGTTGCAGGACCTCTACCTGCGGGGCTCCCTGCCGGTGGCCGTGGCGGCCGGTGCGGCCACCCTGGCCGTGGTGGTGGTCGGCGTGCTGCTGCCCCCGGCGGCGGCGGTCCTCGGGGGGGCGCTGCTGGTGGCGCTGGTCGTGCCTCCGGCTGTCGCCGCGCTGGCCCGACCCGGGCGTGGGCGGGAGGCGGCGCTGCGCGGCTCGTTGGCCTCCGACGTGGTCGACCTGTTGCGGGGGGCGCCCGACCTGCTGGCCTTCGGGCAGGAGGAGGCCATGCTCGGACGGGTGGCCGAGGTCGAGGACGAGCTCCTGCAGCTGGCCCGGAGGCGGGCGTGGGCGGCGGGGTTGGGCTCGGCGGTCGTCACCCTCTGCCTCGGGGCGGCGGTCGTCGGAGTGCTGGCCGAGGCGGTGGCGGCGGTGGCCGGTCACCGCCTCGACCCGGTGATGCTGGCCGTCTTGCCGCTGGCCGCCATCGGCGCCTTCGAACCGGTCCCGGCGGTCATGGCCGCCGCGGTGCGCACCGGCGACGTGGTGGCCGCCGGACGGCGGCGTCTCGACCTGGCCGACGTGCCGGTCCCGGTCGAGGACCCCGAGGACCCGGTCGAGGTGTCCCCCGGATGCCCGTCGGTCGAGTTCGAGGAGGCCCGGCTCCGGTACGGGCCGGACCGGCCCTGGGCGCTCGCCGGGGCCACCCTGTCGCTGCCGCCGGGGAGCAGGACCGCCCTGCTCGGCTCGAGCGGCGCCGGCAAGAGCAGCCTGCTCAACGTCCTGCTGCGCTTCTGGCCGCTGGCGGGGGGCCGTGCGCTGCTCGGCGGCCAGCCCATCGACCGCTACGCCCAGGTCGACGCCCGACGGTGCATCGCGGTGGTCGACCAGGAAGCCCGGCTGTTCGCCGGCTCGATCCGCCGCAACGTCGTGCTCGGGCGGCCCGATGCCTCGGACGAGGAGGTGGCCGAGGCCATCCGGCTGGCCCAGCTCGACGACTGGGTGGCGTCGCTCCCCGAGGGGCTCGAGACCACGGTGGGAGAGGGGGGGGCGAAGGTGTCGGGCGGCCAGCGGCAGCGCATCGCCCTGGCCCGCGCCCTGCTCACGGGCGCCCCGCTGCTGGTCCTCGACGAGCCCACCGCCGGGCTCGACCGCCCCACCGCCGAGCAGCTGCTCGCCGACGTGCTCTCGAGCACGGGTCGTGCGGCGGAGGAGCGCACGGTCCTGCTCGTGACCCACCATCCCGCCGAGGCCGCGGGCTTCGAGCAGGTGGCGGTCATGGAGGCGGGGCGGGTGACCGAGGTGCGCCGGGCCGACAGAGCAGGCCGGGGGGACGGCCCGGCCCCGACTCGAGCGAGCTGATTGCACCCGGAGCGCAACGGCGGGCGGCCCCGGTACCATCCGTGGAATGCCCGCCGAACCGACGCCCGGACTCGAGGAGCAGGCGATCGACCGGAAGGAGCCGGCGATCGACCGGAAGGAGCAGGCGATCGACCGGAAGGAGCAGGCGATCGACCGGAAGGAGCCGGCGATCGACCGGAAGGAGCAGGCGATCGACGGCAGGATCGCCCGGGGGGTGCGGACCCGGCGCCGGGTGGCGGAGTCGCTGGTGTCCCTGCTCGAGGAGGGCCACCCGCAGCCGACCGCCAAGGAGATCGCCGACCGGGCCGGCGTCTCGCTCAGACTGGTCTTCCACCATTTCGACGACCTCGACGACCTCTACCGGTCGGTGGCCGCCATGCAGGCCGAGCGCTTCTGGCGGGACATGCGACCGGTGCCTGCCGAGTGGCCCCGGGGCCGGCGGGTGGCGCGCCTCGTGCGCCAGCGGGCGGCCGTCTACGAGTCGATCGGGCACGTCCGCCGGGCCGCCGTCCGCCACGCCCACCGCTCGCCGGGCATCGCGCTCGAGCTCACCCACGCCAACAACGAGCTCCGGCGTTGGCTGGCCCTCACCTTCTCCTCCGAGGTGACGGCGGCCGGGGACCGCGGCCCAGAGCTGCTCGACGGGCTAGACCTGCTCACCAGCTGGCAGGCGTGGGACCGCCTCCGTTCCGCCCAGGGGCTGAGCCCGGGAGTCGCCCGGCGGGCGCTGGTCTTCGGGGTGGAGGCGCTCCTGCCGGCCGCCGACCCGGACCCGGGAGCCGTCGCCGCCCGGCGGGCGCCGCCCGGCTCGCCGTGAAGGCGCTGCGCACCCCCGACGACCGGTTCGCCGGGCTGCGGGGCTGGGACTTCGCGCCCCGCTACACCGAGGTCCCTGCCGGTGACGGCGGCCCCGAGCTCCGCCTCCACTACCTCGACGAGGGGCCCTCGGGGAGCGGCGCCGGGGAGACGGTGCTGCTGCTCCACGGGGAGCCCAGCTGGTGCTTCCTCTACCGCAAGATGGTCCCGCCCCTGGTGGCGGCCGGCCTCCGGGTGGTGGCGCCCGACCTCATCGGCTTCGGCCGCTCCGACAAGCCGGCCGACCGCAAGGACTACTCCTACGCCCGCCACGTCGAGTGGCTGCGCAGCGCCCTGTTCGACCGGCTCGATCTGCGCGACCTCACCCTGGTCGGTCAGGACTGGGGCGGGCTGCTGGGCCTGCGGTTGGTGGCCGAGCACCCCGACCGGTTCCGCCGGGTGGTGGCGGCCAACACGGGGTTGCCCACCGGCGACGCCGCGCCCACCGAGGCGTTCGTGCGGTGGCAGCGGTTCTCCCAGGAGGCGCCCGAGCTGCCGGTCGGCGCCATCGTGGGGTCGGGGACGACGTCCACCCTCGACCCGGCCGTGGTGGCCGCTTACGACGCCCCCTTCCCCGACGAGCGGTACAAGGAGGGCGCCCGTCAGTTCCCGTTGTTGGTGCCGACCGCGCCCGACGACCCGGCCAGCGAGGACAACCGGCGGGCCTGGGAGTCGCTGCGGCGCTTCGATCGCCCGTTCCTCTGCGCCTTCAGCGACGGCGACCCGATCACCGCCGGAGCCGACCGCCAGTTCGTGCGCGAGGTCCCGGGGGCGGCGGGCCAGCCCCACACCACCATCCGGGGCGCCGGCCACTTCCTGCAGGAGGACCAGGGTGAGCAGCTGGCCGAGGTGGTGGCCGGCTTCGTCCGGGCGACCCCCCCGGGCTGACCCTTTCCGTCAGTCGGCGCCCGCACCCTCCCCGGTCCGCCGGCGCAGCTCCACCAGGGTGGGGGAGGGGTAGCCGTCCACCCCCGGGCGCCAGCCCAGCGCCAGCTTCTGCTCGCCCACGCCGCCCACCGCCCACACGTGGCAGGTGTCGGCCAGCCACCGTGTGGCCGAGGCCACGACCTCGCGCCCTGCCCCCTCCGCCCGCGGGTGGTAGCCGCTGCGGGCGCCGGCCGAGGTCATCGCCTGCACCACGACCGGTCCGATCGCCCGGGCGAGGAACTCGAGGTGCGAGCAGCCCAGGGCGCGCCCGAACCGGGCCTGCACCTCGCGGTTGTAGCCACGGGCCACGTTGAGCCCGACCAGGCCCCCGAAGGCGTCCTCGATGCCGGGGCACTCGGAGTGGGGGAAGCGGTGCATGGTCGCCCGGGCGGCGACGATCGTCATCGAGGTCCGTGCCACCTCCACCTCGAGCACCATGTCGTGCAGGTACTGCACCTGGCCGACGGCGGCCGCCCACGGGCGCTCGTCGCGCAGCCGGCCGACCACCCGGTAGGTGTCCTCCTCCTCGAAGGCGTCGATCTCGATCGTCCGGCGATGAACCGGCTCGGCTTCTTGGTCCCCTGCCATCGGCCCATTCTCACCCGGGCGGTGCCTCGGGGGACGAATCGGCGCGGTGCACGGTGCCCGGTGCCGGCTCAGCCGGGGGCCGGACCGGCGAGCCCGGTGGCCGTGGGTGGCACGTCGTTGTAGACGTGCAGCACGGGCCCCCCCGGTTCCCAGCCGATGCCGGTCAGCGACCCGGTCGACAGATGGAGGCGCCAGGCCATGGCATCGCCGGCACCGAGTGCCCAGGCGACCGCCGCCTTGATGGGCGATACGTGGGACACGACCACCACGTGGCGGTCGCGCTGGCGGGCGTCGGCCGCCGGATCACCGAGGAGCTCCTCGCAGGCCCGGCGGACCCGCCGGCCGAGCGCCGACAGCGACTCGCCGCCCTCGGGCGGGTAGTCGGGGTCGGCCCGCCACCTGGCCCACACCTCCGCCGGCACCGCGCCGAGCGCCTTGCCCTCGTGCTCTCCGTAGTCGATCTCCCCCCAGCGCTCGTCGACCTCCACCGGGAGCCCGGTCCCGAGCCCGGCCGCCGTGTCGACCGCCCGGCGCAACGGGCTCGACAGCACCCGGACCACCCCCGTCGGCAGGGAGCGGGCCAACGCGGCCACCTGCGACCGTCCGTGCTCGGTCAGCGGCGAGTCGGTCCGGCCGAGCAACCGTCCCTCGGCGTTGGCCGACGCCTCGCCGTGGCGGAGCAGCAGCAGCACCCCGCTACTGCCCGGGCAGGGCGGCTCGCACCAGCAGGCGGCCGCACTGGTCGCAGGTGGCGACCGTGCCCGGTGGCAGGTGGCGGATCCGGTCCACCTCCACCGAGGGCAGCTCGAGATGGCAGCCCGAGCACCGGTTGCCGACCAACCGTGCCGCGCCGACGCCGCCGAGCTTGGCCCGCAGGGCCTCGTAGCGGGCGCGGAGGGCCTCGGGCAGCCGGCCCGCCTCGATCACCCGAGCCGCCGCGTCGGTGGCGATCTCGGCGTCGATGACCGTCTCGGCGGCGTGGAGCGCGCTCGCCAGGGCGATGGTGGCCGCCTGCAGGGTGCCGCGGTCCTCGCGCAGCCGGGTCAGCTCGCCCTCGATCGGCTCCTGCTGCTCCATCACCTCGAGCTCGTGGTCCTCGAGCTCGTTCCGACGCCGGTCGAGATGCGCCACCTCCTCCCCCATCGCCTGCAGGTCGCGCACGTCGGGGGCCCGGGCGGCGTACATCCGGTCCTCGATCGACGTTCGGCGGGCCACCACCGTGCCCACCTGCCGCTCGATCTCCTGCTGGCGCTCGAGCAGGGTCGCCTGCTCCGCCTCGAGCTCGGCCACCCGGACATCGAGGTCGGCCAGGCGGTCGGTGGCCGACCGGAGGTCGGCGCGCTCGGGCAACGCCGTCTTTCGGTGAGCCAGCTGCGCCAACGCGGTGTCGAGGTCCTGGACCCGCAGCAGCACCTCGAGCGGGTCGGGGGCCGTCGGCCGGCCGTCGGCCGGCGGACCTGGGTCGACGGTCATCCGCCCCCCCACGTTCGCCGGGCGCGTCGGAGGGCCCCCTGCAGCGACTCGTCGGCCAGCTCGGCCGCCTCCTCCCACCCGTACCAGTGCACGTGCGGGCTCTCTCCGGGCGGCGGGGCGGGGTCCCGGTCGGGTCCGACCAGTAGGTAGCGCAGATCGAGATGGGTGTGGCCCCTGGCCGCCGGGTGGACGTCCAGATGGACCAGGCACGGACCACCCGGCGGGTGGGCCAGGGTCAGCCCGGTCTCCTCTTCCCCCTCGCGCACGGCGGCGTCCTCGGGCACCTCGCCGGGGTCGAGGTGCCCGCCCGGCTGCATCCAGCGCCCCAGCCGGCGGTGGAGGTGCAGGATGGTCCCCCGCGGGCCGACCACCACCGCCGAAGCGGTCACGTGAACCGGGTCGGCGGTCTCGTCACACGGCCGGTCGAGGCGGCCGAGCTCCTCGAGGAACCGCGCTTTGGACGCCACCTCGCGGTGACCCTCGGGTTGGTGGTCGCGCACGACCCGACGCACGTGGTCGGCGGAGCCCGTTCGCTCCGACGTGGCGAGCGTGGGGTCCATCGGCTGCATCCCTACCACATGCGCCGTCCGGGTGGTCCCGGCCGGCCACTGGTGCCGCAGCCTCACCCCGGTCGCACCCGACCCGTCAGCACCGTCGCCGCCCGGCCGGCCAGGTGCACCCGGTCGCCGTCGATCGTCACCTCGAGCGAGCCGCCGCGCCCTGACAGCTGGCGCACGGCGAACCGCGCCAGGCCCAGGCGCGGCGCCCAGTACGGGGCCAGGAGGCACTGGGCGGAGCCGGTGACCGGGTCCTCGGGGACCCCCACCCCCGGACCGAAGAACCGCAGCACGTAGTCGGCCGGCTCGGGGCCGCCGGCCGCCGTGAGGACGACCCCGCGGTACGGCGCGGCTGCCACGCCCGCCAGGTCGGGGTGGGCGGCGGCCACCTGCTCGGCGTCGGCCAGCTCCACCACCAGGTCGGTCCGGCCTCTCGCGTAGCCCACCGGCGGCTCGGACAGCCCGAAGGGGATCTGCCCGGGGGTGGTGCCCTCGGGGGTTTCGACGGGGGCCGGCGTGTCGGCCGGGAAGTCGAGCGAGATCATCGTCTCCTCGACGAGGGCGGTCAGCACGCCGCTGCGGGTCCGGAAGGCCAGCCGCCCGCCGGGTGGGCACCGCCCGGCCTCGCGGAGCGCGTGGACGGTGGCCAGGGTGGCGTGCCCGCAGAGGTCGACCTCCGTGGCCGGGGTGAACCACCGCAGCGACAGCTCGTCGCCCTCCGGCCAGACGAAGGCGGTCTCGGACAACCCGAGCTCGTTCGCCAGGCCCTGCATCCACTGCTCGCCCGCCGGCCGCTCGAGGAGGCAGACGGCGGCCGGGTTGCCCGTGAAGGCCCCTTCGCAGAAGGCATCCACCCACCACAGCGGGGCGTCGCCGACCGAGCCGGCCCTCAGAGGAGCCCCTGCAGTCGCTCGACCGCCTCGGCCAGCACCTCGGGTCGCTTGCAGAACGCCCACCGCACGAAGGTCCGCCCGGCCTCGGGGTGCTGGTAGAAGACCGAGCTGGGCACCGCCACCACCCCGCACCGCTTGGGCAGCTCCAGGCAGAAGCGAACGGCGTCCTGCTCACCGAGGCTCGCGATGTCGGTGGTGGCGAAGTAGGTGGCGTCCGGGCGGAAGGTGCGCAACCCGATCGCCTCGAGCCCGTCGCACAGCTGGTCCCGGCGGGCGGCCAGCTCGCCGGCCGCCCGGGCCACCTCCTCGCCGCACCGCTGCAGCCCGAAGGCCACCGCGTGCTGGAGCGGCGCGGCGGTGCTGAAGGTCAGGAACTGCTTGGCCGCCCGTACGGCGGCGACCAGCGGAGCCGGGCCGCAGGCCCAGCCGACCTTCCAGCCGGTGAGCGAGAAGGTCTTGCCGGCCGAGGAGACGGTGATCGTCCGTTCGGCCATGCCCGGGAGCCCGGCCAGCGGCCGGTGGACGCCGTCGAACACCAGGTGCTCGTAGACCTCGTCGGTGACCGCCAGCAGGTCGTGCTCGATGCAGGCCCCGGCGATCGAGGCGAGCTCCTGTTGGTCGAAGACCTTGCCGGTCGGGTTGTGCGGCGTGTTGAGGAGCACGAGCCGGGTGCGGGGGGTGATCGCCGCCTCGAGCTCCTCGGGATCGAAGGCCCAGTCGGGCGCGTGGAGGGTGACCACCCGGAGGTGGGCGCCGGCCAGCGAGGTGCAGGCGGCGTAGGAGTCGTAGGTCGGTTCGAAGGCGACCACCTCGTCGCCCACGTCGCAGAGCGCGAGCAGGCAGGCCGCGATGGCCTCGGTGGCCCCCGAGGTGACCAGCACGCCGTCCTCCGGGTCGACACCGAGGCCGTAGTGGTCCCGCTGGTGGGCGGCCACCGCCTCGCGGAGCACGGGCACGCCGGGCCCCGGGGGGTACTGGTTGTGGCCCCGCCGCATGGCCTCGGCCGCCGCCTCGAGCATGGCCGAGGGGCCGTCGGTGTCGGGGAACCCCTGGCCCAGGTTGACCGAACCGGTCGCCGCGGCCAGCGCCGACATCTCGGCGAAGATGGTCGTGGTGAAGCCCTGAAGCCGCGCCGTCAGGTACGGCGTACGCGCGCCCACGACCCCCGATGGTACCGCCCCCGGGTGAGGGTCCCGCGGGTCGCTCGGGCCGGGGTGGCGGCCCCGTGGGCTCGGCGACCGCCTTTTGCGGAGCGGCGCGGCACCGGTAGCGTGCCCCGGCGATGAACGCCGAGCCGACCCGGGTGGTGGTCGCCAACCTCAACCTGCACGCCGGGATCGACGGCTGGGGCCGGCCCTACGACATGATCGCCGCCTGCCGGGCCATCGACGCCGACGTGCTGGTGCTCGAGGAGGCGTGGTCACCGAGGGACGCGACCAGCCAGGCCGAGGAGATCGCCGCCGCCCTCGGGTACCGGGCGCACCAGTGCGTGCTGGCCGAGGGCCGCAGGGCCCTCCCGAACCCCGCCGCCACCCACCGCTGGATGCGGCCCCTGGACTGGCGGGCCAGCGCCCACGCCCTCTATCTCGACAGTGAACGGCCCCTCCTGCCCAAGGTGCGCCGATCCGCCCGGTTCCTCGACGCCGAACCCGGGGCCTGGGGCATCGCCGTGCTCAGCCGGTTCCCGGCGCTCGACCACCGCCGCATCGACCTGGGCCGGCTGCGGCGCGACCGGGCCAACCGGGCCGCCCTGCTGGTCCGTCTCGACCTCGGGGACCGGCCGCTCACCGTCGTCGGCACCCACATGACCCACCTCACCTACGGCTCCCCCTGGCACTTCCGCCGTCTGCAGCAACACCTCGAGGCGGAGGTCGGCGACGCTCCGGCCGTGCTGGCGGGCGACATGAACCTGTGGGGCCCACCGGTCCGGCTCCTCCTCCGCCCGTGGCGGCAGGCCGTGCTCGGGAAGACCTGGCCGGCATGGCGCCCCCACAGCCAGGTCGACCACATCCTCGTGCACGGCCCGGTCACGGTGGCCGCCGGGGAGGTGTTGGCGGCGGTCGGCTCCGACCACCGGCCCGTCCGGGCCGAGTTGCTCGTCGAGAGCTGACGGGGGCCGGGCGCCCTCTACAGTTGGCCCGGTGCCAGGACCGGCGGCGGCGGGGCCCCCCGGGCGCCGGCCAGGTCGCCCGGCGTGGTCGTCCATCGAGCCCGGAGGAGCGGTGAGCAACTTCCCCTACCAGGACCGGTTTGCGGTGCACCGCCGGCTGCCCGAGGAGGGCGCCGACCGGTCGGCCGTGCTCGAGCAGCTGGCCACCATGGCCGCCGAGGAGGACGCCTTCTGGGAGACCGGGAGGTGCTCGGGCACCATGTACTGCGGCGACCACGAGCACTACGGGTTCCTCAACCAGGCGTTCGGCCTGTTCTCCCACGTGAACGTCCTGCAGCGCGACATGTGCCCGAGCGCCACCAAGTTCGAGGCGGAGATCGTCGCCATGGTGCTCGACCTGCTCCACGGCGAGGCGGTCGAGGGGACCGTCCCGGGGGGGCTGGTCTCGAGCGGCGGCACCGGCAGCATCGCCCACGCCGTCCTCGCCTACCGCGAAGCGGGCGCCGCGCGCGGGATCACCCGGCCCAACCTGATCAAGCCGGAGACCGCCCACCCGGCCTTCGACAAGGCCTGCCACCTCTTCGGGGTGGAGCTGCGCCGGGCGCCGACCGACCCCGTGACCACCATGGTCGACGTCGACTGGGTGGACCGCCACGTCGACCAGCAGACCGTCGCGGTCGTCGGGTCGGCCTGCAATTACGGCTACGGCACCGTCGACCCGATCGGCGAGCTCTCGGAGCTGGCGCTCGCCCATGGCGTCGGGCTGCACGTCGACGCCTGCCTCGGCGGCTTCATCCTCCCCTTCGGCCAGGAGCTCGGCTACGACATCCCCGTCTTCGACTTCCGGTTGCCCGGTGTCACCACCATCTCGGCCGACACCCACAAGTACGGCTACGCCCTGAAGGGCACCTCGGTGCTCAGCTTCCGCGACAAGGCGCTGCGCAACGCCCAGTACTTCTTCCTCACCGACTGGAGCGGCGGCAAGTACTGCTCACCGGGGATGGAGGGCTCGCGCTCGGGTGGCCTCCTCGCCGCCACGTGGGCGTCGCTGGTGCACCTCGGACGAGAGGGCTTCCGGCGCTACGCCCGCCAGATCTTCGACACGTCCGCCGCCATGCAGGAGGTGGTGCGCTCGCACCCGGCGCTGCGGATCCTCGGCTCGCCGACCTTCCTGTTCAGCTTCACCTCCGACGCCTTCGACGTGTACCACGTCAACGACTTCATGCGCGGGCGCGGGTGGCGGTTCAACGGGCAGCAGTACCCCAACGCGCTCCACATGGCCGTCACCCGTCCCCAGACCCAGCCCGGCGTCGCCGGGGCCTTCGCCGCCGACCTCGCCGACGCCGTCGAGTACGCCGAGGCCCACAGCGGGGAGGCCCCGTCGTCGGGCGCCATCTACGGCGGGGTGGCCGGCGGGATGACCGACGAGGCCGACGCCTTCATCAAGGCGGTGATGGCCGACATGATGGACGCCCAGCAGGAGGTGCCCACCGAGGGATGAGCCGGGCCGTTCGACCGCCGCAGCGTCTCGGTCAATCCTCGTGCGGAACGACGGTGTCGAGCTCACGGCCACGGGTCTCGGGGAGGACGAGCAGCAGCAGGGCGGCCGGGATCATCGGGAGGAAGGTCACTGCGGCGGCGAACCCGGCGTGGTCGCCGACCGAGCTGACGTCGGCCAGCGCGCCGAACTCGAGCAGCCCCAACACGGCCCCGAGGACGCCGGCGGCGATGTACCACCCGGCCACCGACGCCCTGACCGCCGTGGGGAACAGCTCGTTGGCCAGTGCTCCTCCCGCCGGGGCGAACACGGCGCCGGCGGCCACGCCGAGCACGTAGCCGACCAGCAGCGCCGGAGTGGAGCCGGTGTAGGCCAGCGTGCCGAAGATGGCCATCCCGACGATCGAGAGGGCGACCGTCGGGCGGCGGCCCAGGTTGTCGGCCAGCCACCGCCCAGCCAGGAGGCCGACCAGACCCACCGCACCGGCGGCCACCACCATGGCCGAGGTGACGATCCCCGACACGTGGAGCAGGTTCTGGGCGTAGATGAACACCAGGCTGTTGGCCGGTCCGGTGACCACCGAGATGGCGAAGGCCAGCGCCCCCACCACGAACAGACGGCCCCGCAGCCCCCGGGCCACCGGCCCGAGCACCGGCTGGCGGTGCTCGGTCAGCGCCAGCATGGCGAAGCGGTCCGGCTCCACGAGACGCCGTCGGAGCAGGGGCAGGGCCACCAGCGGCACCACCGCCAGGGCGAAGATCCCCCGGAAGCCGAGGGCCTTCTCACCCAGGCTGTGGATGACGGCGGTCAACCCGGCGCCCGCGGCGTAGCCGGCCGCCACCAGGGCCACCGCCCGGGCCCGGTTGCTCGACGAGGTCAGCTCCACCGCCGCCACCTGGGCCACGCCGCTGGTGGCGCTCAGCAGCGGCCGGCCGATGGCGAAGATGACGACGAACCACCAGTAGCTCGGGCTGGCCGACGCCACCACGGTGCACACGAGCCCCAGGGCACAGGTCGCCAGCAGCATCGGGCGGCGGCCGAGGCGGTCGGCCAGACCCGAGAGCGGGAGACCTCCAATGGAGGCCAGCCGCAGCACCGCCAATCCGACCCCGAGCATGGTGCCCGACAGTCCCACCTCGTCGGCGAAGCTGGCGCCATGGGTCAGGTGGCCGAAGGTCTTGGCCACGTCCCCGAGCGCCGCCACGGCGCCGAACTGGCCGAAGCCGGCGCCCAGCGCCACCAGGGCGACCGACATCACCGGCCACTGCTGCCAGCCGAACGTCCGTGGGGTGTGGACAGCCCCGGTGCCGGCGCTCACGGCCGCACCATATCGGCGGGTGGGCATCGGCGGGTGGGCATCGGCGGGTGGAGCCGCCAGGAGCACGTCCCCCGGGGTGCACGCCGGCCGTTCCGAGAGGTCGGCCGCCGGGCCGGTCCGTGGGCTCTGGGGGGCACGACCCTTCTTGAACTGGGACGACCCGCGGGTCCACCACTCCGTCACACCCCCCCGTCACACTGGCCCCATGGCGAGCGCACCGGTCCCCCAGACCCACGAGGAGCCGTTCACCCCGCTGATGGCCCGGGGTCTGGCGTGCCTCGAGCCCGAGGACCTCCTCGAGGGCAACCTCACGTTGGCGCTCGGGATCAGCGCCTGGCTCCGCCGCTCAGGAGCCGACCTGACCGACGCCGTGCAGGCCATGCTCGACATCCGTGACGCCCTCGTCGAGGTCGGCGGTCTCGACGCCCGGACGGAGCCGGTGCCGCTGCTGGCCGGTGAGGCCCGGACGGCGGTCCTGAGCCTGGCGATCTACCTCGACGGGCTCGTCCGTCGATCCGCCGCAGTGAGCGGTGTCTCCCGGTCGGCGGTCGTGGAGCGTGCGCTCGAGCGACTCGGCGCCTGAGACGGCACCGGGACCTTCGGTCCGAGCCCCGGCCCCCGACCCGGTCGGCGCCGACCACCACCACCACCACCATCATCGATCCCCGCCGCCATGGCACCTCCGGAAGGAGCCGGACTGGTTCGGGGTCGGCGGGGTCGGCGGGGTCGGCTTCGGGGTCGGCGCCTGGTCAGGCCGTCCGGCAGGGGTCGTACCAGGGCGCCTGGCCGTCGGCGGTGTACAGGGCGATGGCGAGTGCGTTCTGGTCGGCCGGTGACGCCTGGTCGGGCGGGACCCCGATCAGGTAGGGACGCCCGGCCAGCTGAGCGGCGGCGTCCCAGGTGGCCTGGCTGAACTGGAAGACACCCATGTACTGGCCGTTGGCGGACACCGCGGCGTAGTTCCCCCCGGACTCGGCCTGCAGCACGCACGCCAGGAAGGGCGGCAGCGTGGGGACCGGTCCCCC
>DAHUYA010000203.1 GCA_027315445.1 Acidimicrobiaceae bacterium
CGACGGTCCACCGCCTGCTCGACGTACCCGGCCAGACGGCGCAGCACCGGGTAGAGCTCGGAGAGCATCTCGTGGTCGCCGGTGTGCAGCCAGTACTGCCAGACCCATTCGGGGTAGATCTCGGTGTACTCGTTGATGTCGAGGGCGCCGAGCCCGGTCGGGTAGATCTTGTTCACCGCTCCGTTCGGCCAGAAGCGGGACTGGGACTGGGCGAATTCCCGCAACGACTTGGCCGTCAGGTTCCGCTCCCCGTAGGCCGCCATGGCGGCCACCGACTCGTTGAAGCCGTCCCAGAGCCAGGGCCCCTTCTCACGGGTCGGGGTGTCGATGTACTGCTCCTGGGCGGTGTAGAGGGCGGAGTGCCTCGCCAGCTCGAAGATGTCGGCCAGCACCGGTTCGGAGGATCTGAAGTCGGCCACCTGGTCCTGGGGGAGGTCGCTGTGGCGGGCCAGGGCCACCACGTCGCCGTCGGCGAGGGCCTCCCCGGGGTTGTCGACCTGGAAGTACCGGAAGCCCAGGTAGTCGAAGGGCACGAAGGTCTCGGTGCCGCCCCGCTGGACGTACGAGTAGCGCATGTTGGTGTGCTGGGTCCCGTGCAGGGTGGACACCTCCCCGGGCACGCCGCCGATGGCCTGGGCCTGTGCGGCGTCGTCCAGCAGGTAACCGGCCCGCATCTTGACCAGCCGGCCGGACTGTCCCTTGTGGAAGGCCACGGTCGGGCGTGCCGCGTAGACCTTTCCGAAGTCGGCCACCACTGCGCCGCCGGGGAGGGTCTGCAGCGTCTTCGCCACCACCGGCTCCTCCACGATCCGGGTGGCCACTGGGACCAGGCGGCGCCACGGGGCCACCCCGGCGGGCCCGAGGACCGTGGCCGGGGCCCACCCGCCGTCGACGAAGCCCGGGAGCTGCCAGCCCACTGGGATGGCCGGGCCGTCGATGTTCTCGGTGAAGTCGACCAGGTCGCCCTCGAGGTCGCGCTGGGTGCCCGGCAGCCAGGCGCCCGGCAGCACGCGCCAGGCGCCGTCGGTGGCCGCCGTCTCCCTCGTACCGTCCCGGTGCAGTACCGAAAGCTGAAGGATGAACCCCGGCGTCCCGGCCGGGTGCCCCTTGGTGGGGCCGTCCCAATAGGTGATGGCGGCCAGGGCGTTGGGCGCGCCGGCCCGGAGCAGGGGGGTGACGTCGAGGCTCTCGAAGTACTGGCTGTCGGGGAACGAGTACGCCTGTCCCTTGCCGGTGCGGACACCGTTCACGTACAGCTCGTACTGCTGGTCCCCCGACACGTAGACGGTCGCCCGGGCCACCGGCCCGGGGGCCAGCTCCACCTCACGGCGCAAGTAGGTGTAGATGTCCGGTCGCACCTTCGGGTCGGCGGGGCGGGTGATCCAGTTCGCCTGCCAGTCCGAGGGCGCGAGGCAGGTGGTGAAGGTGGCGGGCGCGGCGAACGGGCCGGCCCGCCCATCGCCGTCCCAGGTCCGCACCGTCCAGTGGTAGGCGGCATCGGCGTCGAGCCGTGGGCCGCGGTAGGGGACCAGGGTCTGCTGCGACGACGCCACCTCGCCGCTGTCCCAGACGGTCACGGCCCGGCCCGACCGGGGGCCGCCGGCGTCCCCCGACGGGATCCGCCGCACCACGACCCGGTACGCGGACTGGACAGCCGAGCGCCGGGTGTCGGAGACCCTCCACGAGAAGCGCACGGCATCGGCGTCGAGGCCGACCGCCTCGGCCAGGTCCCCCGCTTGCAGCGAGGTGGGCGGGCCGGGTGCGCCGCCGGGGGGTGCCCCCGCCGCCGCCCCGGCGGCATCGGGCGCGACGTCCGCCAGCCCCCCGACGGCGGCCCCCGCCGTGGCGGCGAGGCCGGCGGCCAGGAGGCGCCGACGCGAGAAGGCCCAACCCGACGTCGCCGCTTCCCCTCCCGGCCCCGTCTCCGGCCCGTGCCCGGACACGGGTCAGCACGATAGAGCAAGATCGCGCCGTGAACCTCTACCGCGAGCAGGTGTTGCCCCGGCTGATCGATTGGGCGTGCGGGGTGGGCGACCTGCGCCGCTGGCGCGAGGAAGTGACCGAGGGGCTGTCGGGCCGGGTGGTCGAGATCGGGTTCGGCTCGGGTCTCAATGTGGCCCACTACCCCCCGGAGGTGTCGGTGGTCTGGGCGGTCGAGCCGGCGGCGGTGGCACGCCGGTTGGCTGCCCGGCGCATCGCCGAATCGCCGGTCACGGTGGAGCACGTCGGGCTCGACGGCCAGGCCATCCCGCTGCCCGACGCCAGCGCCGACGCCGGCCTCAGCACCTTCACCCTGTGCACCGTCCCGGACCCGGCGGCGGCACTGGCCGAGCTCCGCCGGGTCCTGCGCCCGGGGGCGCGGCTGCACCTGCTCGAGCACGGCCTGGCCCCCGACCCACCGGTCGCCAAGTGGCAGCGCCGGTTCGACCCGTGGCAGTGCCGGTTGGCCGGCGGCTGCCACCTCACCCGCGACCCCGTGCAGATGCTGGAGTCGGCAGGGTTCGATCTGGAACGCTGCGAGCAGCGCTACGCACGGGGACCCAGACCCTGGAGCTGGTTCACCTCGGCCATGGCCGTCAACCCGGGCTGACCCGGCCGTTGCCCGCGGACGGGACCTTCGGCCCTGGGGGCCGGTGGCCGCGCTGGTGCAGGCTTCGGGTGGAGGCACCTCGCCGACCACAGGGAGGAGTGCCGTGACGGACGACCGGCAGCAGCAGGTGGAGCCCACCGTCGAGCCCGACGACGAGGACGTCGTCGAGGCCCTGGCGACCGTGGTCGACGGTCGTGGCCTGGTCCCACCCGGCGTCGCCGGGCCGTTGGCCAGGGCGCGGGGGTGGTCCGGGCGCCTGGTCGACGTGCTGCACCTCGTCACCGACGACGCCGAGACCATGGGCTACCTGGCCGGCGGCCGGCGTCCGGACGAGGTGGTCACCTGGGCCCGGATCTGGGCCGACACCCCGCTCAGCCTGGGAGAGATCAGGTCGATCGTCTCCTCCGCCGGATGGGACCCCGATCCGTTCGTGGTGCTGTCGCGGGTCGGGTTGCTCGAGGCGGTGCTCCGCCGCGAGGACGGCTCGCCCCGGCGCATCGCCGGGGAGCTGGCCGGCGCCTGGGTCAGCGACCAGCTCGCCCTGGCCGACGAGGCACAGGTCGTCGCGGCGGTCGAGGCGGTGCTCCGCGCCGAGAAGGCCGAGAAGCCCGAGACGGCGACGCCGCAGGGCGGGGCCGGCGCAGGGCCCTGACGGTCGGGCACGGCGCCGGCCCCGCCCGGTGGCCACCGGCGGGGAGCGGGGGTCAGTGCGAGAAGCGCACCCTCGGCAGCACCCGCCGGAGCCAGGCCGGACGGTGCCAGCCCTTGTGACCCGAGAGCCGCAGCACGACGGGCAGCAGGACCAGGCGGACGACGAGGGCGTCGAAGAAGACGGCCACCGCCAGGATCACGCCCATCTCCTTGGGGGCCAGGGGCCCCGACAGGGCAAAGGTGAGGAACACGGCGATCATCACCGCGGCAGCCGACACCACCACCCTGCCCGACGTGCGGACGGAGCCCACCATGGCGTGCTCCGGCTCGGGATGCGTCTCGTAGCGTTCCTTGGCCGTCGACAGCATGAACAGCGTGTAGTCCATCGCGACCCCGAACACCATGGCGCCGAAGAACAGGGGTGCCCAGGCGTCGACGAAGCCCTGTGGCTGGAAGCCCAGCAGGCCGGAGAGCCATCCGTCCTGGAAGATCAGCTTGGCGATGCCGAAGGCGGCGGCCACCGAGAGGCCGGTGATGGCGACGCCGGCCGCTGCCACGAGCGGGGCGCCGAGGGCGACGAGCAGCAGGAGGAAGCCCATGACGGCGAGCAGCCCGAAGACGATCGGGGTGTGGGACGCCAGGGACTGCTGGAGGTCGTAGTTCTCGGCGGCCGCCCCCCCGACCAGACTGCCGGTGGGCAGCTGCCGGCGCAGGCGGTCGATCGTGGCCCCGGTGGCGGCGGAGGACGGGTCGCTGGTCAGCACCACCTCGCTCATGGACCACCGGTCGTTGCTGGCGGCGGGGACGACCGCCGCCACCCCGGGCGTGTGGCGGAGCGTGGCCGTGGCCTCGGTCGTCGACGTGCGCGGCGTGAGGACCTGCAGGGCCCCCGGAGCGCCGGGACCGAACGCCCGGCTCACCTGCTCGTAGCCGATCCTGGCATTGGCGGTCGCCGGCACGATGGTGATCGAGGGCATGTTGGTGCGCAGACCGAGCACCGGAGATGCCGCCAGCAGCAGCACGGCCAGAGCGCCGAACCCGGCCGGCACGGGGTGGCGCCAGAGGAACCGGCCCCAGGCGTGGAGCCAGCCGTCGAGGCGGCCGGTGGCTGGCCGCTCGTCGTGGCGGCGCCGCAGCCGCACCGCACCTGCGTTGACCCGGTTCCCGAGCCAGCCGAGCGTGGCGGGGAGGAGGGTGAGGGTGGCCGCCAGCACCGCCACCACGGCCAACATGATCCCGAGGGCCATGCTGCGGAAGGCGGGGCTCGGGACCAGCAGGATGGTCGCCAGCGAGGCCAGCACGGTGAGGGCGCTGAACGTCACCGCCTTGCCGGCGGTGTCCATCGTCTCGGCGACGGCGTCGACGACCGCCGACCGGGCCGACGGCGAACCGTGCCGGCGCTGGAGGGCCGAGCGGAAGCGCACGACCAGGAACAACGCGTAGTCGATCCCGAGCGCCAGAGCGAACATGAGCGCGAAGTTGAGGGCCCAGATCGACACCGGCGCCACGTGGGTGGCGAGCACGAGCGCGCCGGCCGCCACCATGAGCCCGACCATGGTGAGGAGAAGGGGGAGGCCGGCCGCCACCAGGCTCCCGAAGGCCACGATGAGGATGGCGATGGTCACCGGCCACGAGAGCATCTCGGAGCGGAGCATGGCCGAGCGGTTTGCGGCGTTGAAGTCGGCCCACAGGGCGCTGTCACCGGTCAGGGTGACCGAGATGCCCGGGCGCGAAAGCCCCTGCAGCGGGCCCGCCAGCGCACCGGCGGCCTTCACCATGGCGTTGGGGTCGGCCGCCGCCCCGGCGGTCACCACCCCGGTCCGGCCGTTGGCGGAGAGGGAGATCCCCGGCCGGGGCGGCACCACCGTCGAGACACGAGGGTCGTGCCGCAGCTTCCCCTCCACGGCCGCCAGCACCGCCTGCGCCGACGGGTCGGCGTTGAGGGCCATTCGGTGGTCGACCACGACCACCTCGAGCGCGCTCGACCCGAGGCCGTGGAACTCCCGCTGGATGATCGTCCTGGCCTGCACGGACTGGCTCGTGGAGTCCTGCCAGCCGGCACCCGCCAGCGCGGTCTCGACCCGGGGCGCGAAGGCGCCGAAGGCAGCCAGCACGACCAGCCAGATCAGCCCCACCGCCTTTCCGTGGGTGGCGGTCCATCGCCCCAGCCGGGCGAGCGGTCCGCCGGCCGCCGACGGTTGCTGGTGCCCATCGGCTCCGTCCCGGCGCCCGTGGGTCGCATCGAGCACCGCCACGTTGTCGGTTTGCACTCCTGTCCTCCTCGTGCCGCGCGGCCTCCCGCCGAGGCGGCGGCTCGCTGGGTCGTCAGGTACCCGGTGGGGTATTGGCACCGTAGCATACGGGGAGGGGTATGAAGGCGTGACGGTCGGGCCGGGCTACGCTGAAGCGTTCTCCGGCGACGACTTCCACGCCCGGGTCTTGGACGGAAGGAGGAAGCGGTGGACGCAGACGCCTGGGACCAGCGCTACGAGGCGGCCGAGCTGGTCTGGTCGGCCGGACCGAACCAGTTCCTGGTGGCCGAGGTGGAGGGCATGGCACCGGGAAGGGCCCTCGATCTTGCCTGCGGCGAGGGGCGCAACGCCCTCTGGCTGGCCGAGCAGGGGTGGGTGGTGACCGGGGTGGACTTCTCGCCGGTGGCCCTCGCCAAGGCCGCCCGACTGGCCGGGGCGCGCCGGGTCGAGGTGGACTGGGTGGTGAGCGACATCCTGGCGTGGCGCCCACCGGCTGGGGGATTCGACCTCGTCGCCGTCTTCTACCTGCAGCTGGCCGACCCCGCACGCCGCCAGGCGTTGGAGCTGGCTGCCTCAGCGGTGGCCGAAGGGGGGACGTTGCTCTTCGTCGCCCACGACCTCGAGAACCTGACCGGTGGCGTCGGAGGCCCGCAGGACCCGTCGGTGCTCTACCAGGCCGACGAGGTGGCGTCCGCGCTGAGGGGTGCCGGACTGGTGGTCGAGAAGGCGGTGCAAGCTCGACGGGCGGTGGCCGGCGACGGGGAGCAACCCCGCGACGCCATCGACACCCTGGTCAGGGCCCACCGGCGGGGCAGTCGCGTCAACGGCGGCAGCGCGGCGACGGGGTGACGCTGACGGGGTCGGCGGGAGCGCGGCGACCGGGCGACCGGGCCGCCACGGAACGTCCCTCAGGCGTGGGCGGCCCCCTGGTGGCGGGGCTCGTGGAGCCCCGAGCCGTGCCGCTCGGCGGCCTGTGAGGCCCGCTGCTCGGACAGCAACTGGTTCCGGAGGTAGAGGAACCGGACGAGGGTGCCGAGCAACCCCTGCACCCCGATCCCGAGCAGGCCGAGGAAGATGAGGAGGCCGAGCACCCCGTAGGCAACCGAGTGTTCGTAGCTCCGGTTGCCGACCACCCAGCCGATCAGCGCCATGATCAGGACCTCGGCCGTGCAGAAGGCCCCGAAGAACTGCAGGAGGGCGCTCGCGGCCTTCTCCCACCCGCTCGGCACCGCCTTGCGGGCCGGCGGGACGAGCAGGCCTCCGGTCGCCAGGAAGACGACCCCGACGCCGCCCCCCACCACCGCCCACACCCAGTCGAGGTTGTGCATGGCGGCGGTCAGCAAGGCGACGGTCACCGAGAAGATCAGCCCCAGGATCACCAGGGCTCCGTAGAGCCGTCCCACTCCTGCCTCCTTGCTGTCGGGCGTCTCCGGTCCGGCTACATGGTTATCACGGCCCGGCGTCACCGAGCAGGTCCGGTCGGCCCGCTGGCGGCCCCCACCCCAGGCCGCTCCGGTTCGTGGTGGTCCATTACGGACCACCACGAACCGGTTGAGGAGGTGAGCGACGGCCGATACAGTCCCGCTTGCACCGGGCGGGCTCGGTGCGAGGGGTCGGGCGGGCGAACGGCCTCAGGCGGAGGAGGCGGGATGCGGGCTCGATCAGGTGCGGCGGCGATGGCGGCGGCAGTCGTGGTGGGCTGCCTGACCGGGTGGGCGGCTACCGGTTCGGCTGCGATTCCGGCCACCGGGCAGGCGTCGCTCGTCAAGGTCACCCGGACCCACACCATCGCCGGCTACGTGGCCGGGGTGTCGAATTCGGCCACCGCCGTGATGACCTTCACCGCCCCCCGCCTCGACTGCGTGGTCGGGGACACCGGGGCGATCTTCAGCCAGTTCGCCATCGGCGGCAGCGAATCCGGCTTCGGGGTGGCCGGCCAGCTCGAGGCGTCCTGCGGGGGCAAGACCGGAACCTCCCCGAGGTACGCCGGTCTCGTGGTCGTCGACGGCACGGTCCACGACATGACCGGCAAGGTCCACGGTGGCGACCCGATCACCGTCGACCTCGTCGGCGGTCCGACCGGCTACAACGGGTCGCTCTCCGATGCCAAGACCGGCGCCTCGGCCAGCGGCAGCGGGGCGGGTGTGCTCACCTCCGACGTCCAGGCATCGACCGACGGTGCCGGGACCTTCCCCAAGTTCCGCCGGATCGACTACTCGGTGACGATCAACGGCGCCTCGATGGGCAGCCTGTCACCGACCGAGTTCGTGGAGGTCGACAGCGCCGGCCACCTGGAGATCGGCACGAGCGCCTTCTCGGGCACGGTCTTCTCCAACTACTTCAAGTCGAACACCTGACCCGACTCGGGTCTCCGGCCGACGCATCGGCTGCACGAGCTGTTCGGGGAGCTCGATCGAGGCCTCACCCGCCCGGCACGGCGCGGTGACCCGCCCCGAAGCGCCCCAGCCTTCTGCTGCCGTGCCGGGCGATCGTGGTAAGCAGGTCGGATGGGAACCCTCCACGTCCGAGCCGAGCGGTCGATCGAGGCCCCGCCCGGCGTTGTCTACGAGTGCTTGGCCGACATGGACCAGCACCACCCCCGGTTCCTGCCGGAAGCCTTTTCGGACTTCACGGTGGAGTCCGGCGGTGTGGGGGAGGGCACGGTGATCGGCTACCGCCTGACCGCCGGCGGCCGGACGCGCTCGTACCGAATGGCCATCTCCGAACCGGAGCCGGGGCGGGTGCTCCGGGAGTCCGACACCGGGTCGAGCCTGGTCACCACCTTCACGGTCGACCCCCAGGGCGCCGGCAGCCGGGTCGCGATCGAGACCACCTGGCAGGGCGCCGGCGGGGTGGGCGGGTTCTTCGAGGGGCTGTTCGCCCCCAGGGTCATCCGCCGCCTCTACCTCGACGAGCTCGACCGCCTCGATGCCTATGCCAGGGGGCGGGCCGCTCCCGGCCGTCCCGAGAGCAGCTGACCAGCCGGCCCGCAGCCGCCCCACAGGGGGGGCACAGGTGGCTCCAAGCTGGGAGCGTCATGCTCTCCGCGCAGGAGGTGCCACGGTGGCGACCAAGCCGGCCCAACGAGTGCTCGTGGTGGACGACGAGCCGTCGATCGTCGACGCCGTCGGCACGTCGCTGCGCTACGAGGGCTTCGAGGTCGAGGAGGCCACCACCGGCAGGATGGCCCTGGCCGCTGCCCAGGAGCGCCCTCCGGACCTGATCGTCCTCGACGTGATGCTCCCCGACCTCGACGGCGTCGAGGTCACCCGCCGGCTCCGGGCCGCCGGCATCCGCGTCCCGGTGCTCTTCCTGACCGCCCGGGACGCTCTCGAGGACAAGTTGGCCGGCCTCACCGTGGGCGGCGACGACTACGTCACCAAGCCCTTCGCCCTGGCGGAGGTCATCGCCAGGGTCCGGGCCATCCTCCGGCGCACCAGCGACGAGGGTGAGGACGACGACACGCTGCGCTTCGCCGACCTGGTGATGGACGAGGCGGGGCACCAGGTCGAGCGGGCCGGCCACCCGATCAAGCTGACCGCCACCGAGTTCAACCTGCTGCGGTACTTCATGCTCAACCCCCGCCGGGTGCTCTCGAAGATGCAGATCCTCGACCACGTGTGGCACTACGACTTCGGGGGGGAGGTCAACGCGGTCGAGACCTACGTGAGCTACCTCAGGCGGAAGCTCGAACGGTTCGGCCCGCCGTTGATCCACACGGTTCGCCTGGTCGGCTACGTCCTGCGCGAGCCCGAGCGGGCCGGCTGAGTGTCCCTGCGCCTCCGGCTGCTGGTGGCAGTCGGCCTCATCGCCATCGTCGCCCTGGTGGCAGCCGACGTTGCCACCTACTCGGCGCTGCGCACCTTCCTCTACGACCGCGTCGACCAGAGCATGCAGCAGAGCCAGGCCTTCTTCGCCCAGTGGGCCCAGGCCGGCGGCGGCAACGGATGTCCCGGGTCCGCCTCCTCCTCCTCCTCCTCCTCCTCCTCCTCCTCCCGGTCGCCCGGCCTTCCCGAGGGCAGCGACGCCGGGGACGCGGGCCCGGCGCCCAACGCCCTGGGCACGGAGTTCGTCCAGCTGCGTACCCCGTCGGGGGCGGTGGTGCCGAACAGCACCTGCAGCGCCTATGTGGAGGACAGGGCCTACGCGCCCGGGCTGCCGGGGCAGTTGCCGGCGCCGGGCGGAACCGGACCGACGTCCGCCGCCTACTTCGATGCACCGGCCACCGCGGCCGGAGGTCCGGACTTCCGGGTGCGGGTGGGACGACTCGAGAACGGGGACCTCTTGGTGCTGGCCGTCCCGCTCACCTCGACCGACGGCACCCTCCACCAACTCCTGCTGATCGAGTTGGCGGTGACCGGGGCAGCCCTGCTGGTGGCCCTGGTCGGCGGCTGGTGGCTCGTTCGCCTTGGCCTGCGGCCGCTGGCGGCGGTGGAGCGGACCGCGGAAGCGATCGCCGACGGGAACCTGAAGGAGCGGGTGGCCATAATCGACGAGCAGACGGAGGTCGGGCGGCTCGGGCGCTCGCTCAACCGGATGCTCGAGCGGATCGAGTCGGCCTTCGGGGCGCGACTGGCCAGCGAGGCGCGCCTTCGGGCGTCGGAGGCCCGGCTCCGACAGTTCGTGGCCGACGCCTCTCACGAGCTGCGAACGCCGGTGGCGGCGGTTTCGGCCTATGCCGAGTTGTTCGAGCGCGGCGCGTCCACCCGGGCGGAGGACCTCGATCGGGTGATGGCCGGGATCCGCAACGAGACGGCCAGGATGGAGCACCTGGTGAACGACCTCCTGCTGCTGGCCAGGCTCGACGAGGGGCAACCCCTGGCCAGGGAGCCGGTCGAGCTGGTGTCGTTGTGCGCCGAGGCGATCGCCACCGCCCGGGCCGTCGGGTCGGAGTGGCCGATCTCCCTGGTGGCGGGCCAGCCGGTGGAGGTCTCCGGCGACCCGCTCCGTCTCCGGCAGGTGGTCGACAACCTGCTGGCCAACGTGCGGGCCCACACGCCACCCGGGACCCCGTGCACGGTGTCGGTCGCGGTGGCGAAGGGAGAGGCCGTCCTGTCGGTGCACGACGAGGGACCGGGGATGGATCCCGAGAAGGCCGCCCGGGTCTTCGAACGCTTCTACCGGGCCGACCCCTCGCGGTCGCGCACCCACGGCGGCTCGGGACTCGGCCTGTCGATCGTCGCGGCGCTCGTGGAGGCCCACGGCGGCAGGGGCGCGGCCGACGCACGTCCGGACGCCGGCACCACGATCGTGGTCCGCCTCCCACTGGCCGCCCTCCGGGAGGGCGAGCGCACCCACGCCGGTAGTCCGCGGGAACCGGCCGTGCCCCCGGAGCCGGCTGTGCCGGCCGAGCCGGGCTCACCGCCGGTCCGGAGCTGGGTCGGGACCGGCGATCGGCCGCACCGGGGCCGGCGAGCGGCCGGGTCGTAGACTCCGGCCATGGCGAAGATCGTCGCCGTGGCCAACCAGAAGGGCGGTGTGGCCAAGACGACCACGGTCCAGTCACTCGGGGTGGCGCTCGCCCAGGGCGGCCGCCGGACCCTCGTGGTGGACCTCGACCCCCCGGCCTGCTTGACCTTCTCCCTCGGACTCGACCCCGACACCCTCGACTCCTCGTTGCACGACGTGCTCGTGCGCAGGGCCAAGGTGGCCGACGTCACCAGGCCGGTGGCCGGGGTGG
>DAHUYA010000217.1 GCA_027315445.1 Acidimicrobiaceae bacterium
GCGGCGCCGGCCATGGTGTCGCGCAGCATCTCCGCCCAGCCCGCGATCGCCTCGATCCGCCCCACCGCCGCCTGCGCGCCCCTGGTGCCGGCCAGCAGCCCCGGGGCGCCCCAGCCGGCCAGGGCAGCCAACAGGGCGCCCACGGGCCAACCGGTGGCCGCACCGACCACCGCCGCAGCTCCGGCGGCCAGTCCGATCCGCAGGTTGGCCCGCTCGACCTTCGGGCGGGCCGACGCCCGGGTGGGGCGGGCCAGGTCGACGCCACGTAGACCGGCCCAGATGATGACCAGGCCGAGCCCGACCCCGGCCCCACAAAGGGTGGCGGCGGCGGTCACTGCTCCCACCACCCTTGGGGCCGGTCCAGGAGTCCCGGGTCGAAGCCGACCGCGGCCAGCTGGTCGAGGGTCTCGTTGCGTAGCGGGACTCCGGGGACGGCCCGGCCGCCGGGCCCGGGGCGGAAGACCTCGTTGGAGACGACCATCGGTCCCTCGGCGTCGACCACCTCCCTGATCGAGGACACGTATCGCCGGTCGCCGTCCTGGGCCAGGTAGACGACGAAGTGGACGGCGTTGGCGACCAGCAGGGTGGTCGCTTCCAATGGCAGGCGTTCTGGGGCCTGGATGGCGTAGGTGGCGAGCTTGGAGAAGGCGCCACGGGAGCTGGACGCGTGGAGGGTGGCCATGGACCCGTCGGTGCCCTGGGACATGGCGTTCAACAGGGCGAGGACCTCTTCGCCGCGGGCTTCGCCGACGATCACCCGATCGGGGCTCATGCGCAGCGCCCAGCGGACCAGCTCGGCCAGGCTGACCCCGCCCTCGCCTTCCAGGTTGGGCTCGCGGGCTTCGAGGGCGACGACGTCGGGGTGCAGGTCGCCGAAGCGGTCCAGGCCCAGCTCGAGGGAGTCCTCGATGGTGATGAGCCGCTCGGACGGCGCGATGTCGGCAGCCATGGCGCGGAGCAGCGTGGTCTTGCCCGCCCCGGTGCCCCCGCAGATGATGCACGACTTCTTCGCCAGCATCACGGCCCGCACGAACTCGCGTAGCGCTAGGTCGAGGGTGCCCATCTTGATGAGCTCGTCGGGAGTGATGCGCAGGTAGCGGTGGCGGCGGATCGACAGGCACGGCCGGGCAGCCACCGCCATCAGCGCGAACAGCCGCGACCCGTCGGGGAGCTGGAGGGACAGGCGAGGCGAGCCGCGGTCGAAACGGCGCTCGCCGATCCCGGTCCGGGCAGCGGCGGTGCGCAGCATCTCCTCCAACTCCTCGTCGGAGCCGGCGATGGGTGCCACCTGCTCGCGGCGCCCGTCGGCGTAGCGGACCCACACCTGGTCGCAGCCATTCGCGTTGATGTTCTCGATGCCGGGGTCGTCCAACAGCCGCTGGAGGCGGTTGAGTCGGAACAGGGCGTCGAAGACCGCCCGGGACAGCTCGTCCTCCTCCGGTGCCGCCATGACCGCGGTCCGCTCTCGCAGCGCCTGGGTGGCCCGGCGTTCCAACGCCTCGGCGATCAACTGGCGCCCGAGCGCCTGCTCGTCCGCGGCGCCGAGCGGCGGGCGACCGGCCACGGCCAGGTCACGCTCGCGCCCCGACAGGGCGGCGAGCACCTCGGCCCGCACGTCCCCGACAAGCGCGTTGTCCGCGCTCACCGTGGTATCCCCAACCGGCGAACGCTCACTGCGATACCTCCTCGGGAGTGCAGCCATTCGGCGATCGGGGCACGGGCTCGGCCCGCCAGGCTGCAAGCACCCGGGTCCGCAACGCTCCAGTCCGCGTCGGCCGTGTCGACGCCGCCAGCGCTTCGCCGGAGCCGCACCCAGTGGCCTGGGGTACGCCTGCCAGCTCCTTGGCGAGGCGGGCGGCCAGCGACCTGGCGGCGCGCACCAGCGGCGAGAGGCGCAGCTCCCGGGCCGACGCCGGGACCGACACGAGTGCCCCGGCGGCCTCGGGATCCCACGGCAGACGGGCGAGGACCTCGACGCCGAGCGCCTCGGCGATCTCCGCGTCGGGGTAGGGGCCGTCGCCCACCAGCACCAATGCGACACGCCCCGAGTCGAAGGGGTTGGCCTCGCTCCAGATCGCCAGGGCGTGCAGGTCGGCCAGGCGCGGCCGGGCTGCGAGCACCACCCGGTCCGCTCCCTCGAACACCCCAGCCCCAGGCACGCTGGGATCGAGCCGGCCGCAGTCCACCAGCACATCCGCGTCGAGCGTCCCGAGATGGCCCGCAAGCCCGGCGAGCATCCCAAGGGCGCTGCGAGCCTGGTCGGCTGACGCCGGGCCGGCCAGCACCGCCGCCCCGCCCGCCAACTCCTGGCAGTGCTCCCAGACGAGGCCAGGGTCGAAGCTGCGCCGAGCCGCCGCCGCCAGGGAGACCAGGCTCGGCTCGGGCGGCCACCCCGACGCCGCGGCCATGGTCCCACCAGCAGGGTCGAGCTCGACGAGTAGGACCCGGCGCTCCTTGGGCCAGGTGGCGGCCAACGCCAACGTCAGGGTGGTCACCGCGCACGAGCGGACCGAGCCGAGCGCCACCACCCCCACCGTCAGGCCCCCGACCCGACCTCGACGAGGCTTGCCTGGCCCGCCGCTGCCAGCGCGGCGACCTCGTCGGCGTCGGCACGGGTCACTTGGAGGGAGAACACCGTCGGGCTGCCCGACCCGGCCGGCGCCGCGTCGACCGCCAGCACCGGCGCCGCCACCGGGCTCCCGCTCGTGACGCTGCCGGCGCCGCTCCCCGACGACGGCGAGGCGACCGGCACCACCTGCACCCGGTCGCCCGGAGCGAGGTCCGGCGGGTACCCGCCGGGCTTGAGTCCGACCGCCACCACGTCCGATCCCGATCCCACCGCCGGCGGGGCCCCGACCTCGGAGCTGGTCAAGAGCGCCCCTGCCACCAGCGGGACCGCCACGTGGCGGCCCACCACGCTCGACTCGTCGGCGACCGGGACCACCTGCAAGCCGGCACCGGTCGACACCCGTGCCACTCGCAGGTCGCCGCTCGTGAGCACCTGGCCGGCGGTGAGAGGCTGGGCGACCACGAGGACCTGTTCCCGGCTGCCGAGGTGCAAGGAGGCATCGGCAAACGCCAAGGCGAAGCCGATCACCAGCAGCACCCCCACCACGACGAGCGGCAGCTGGCGGTGGCGACGCGACGTCGGGCCGCGCCCGCCCGCCGCCCGGGCGCCATCGGATGCCCGCTGGCCGTTGGTCCGGGTTGGTGCCGCAGTGCTCGCCATCGCGTCGCCTCCTTTCAGTTGCCTCCCCCGGTCGGGGTGTTGATCGCCTGCGACTCCGTCACGGTCACCGCGACCTCGGCGGCCGGGCCCGCCTGGAGGCCGAGGTTCCCGCCCCCCGGCGCGCCCGCTGCCGTCCAGGTGACCGACCAGTAGAGCGTGGCGGTCACCTGGTAGGTGCCGGCCTGTCCCCAGGTGTAGGAGCAGTTCGTCGTCGCGTTCGGGGCGGACGCGCGGTAGGGGGTGCCTGGACCGTTACAGGTCACGGTGTCGCCGTCGCCCATGTTCCACACCACCTTCGAAGGGGTGGCGGTTGCCGTCGTGGTCACCGTGCCAGCAGACGCCGACGCGCTGAGGGTCTGCCAGGCGCCCGGGTTGACCCACATCCACGTCGCCACACCCACCAGCTGCGGGCTGCCCGACGGCGGGGCCATCTCGATGGTCGGTGAGGTGAGCGGCAGCTGCTTGACCGCCTGTTGGGCCACCACCACCGGGTTCACCTGCACCACGCCGGCTGCGGGCTGGGCGTTGGTCACCCAGATCGGCGGCATCGGGTCGATAACCCCGGGGCCGGCACAGACCGGGAACACCCATTGGCCCGGCTGAGCGCCCCCGACCCCGATCGACGCCGTGGCCGACGGGCCGCCCGCCGTATAGGTGCAGCCGTAGGGCTGGTTCGGGTTCACCTTGCCCGGCGGTGGGTCGCTGCCTCCCGCTTTGGCCCACGACGAGCCGGCTGGTGGCGTCCAATGCGTCTCGCCGGCCTGCACCGTGAGCTGTCCGCCCGACGCCTGCGCGCTGGCCGAGCCGTACTGACCATTGGGGTCGTTGGCCCAGGCCGGCTCCGCACCAGCAAACGCCGACGCCCCGACGGCCACCACGAAGATGACGATGGTCAGGAGCCGGGCGCGCATTTTCCGTCCGTCACGATCTGCTTGGAGACCTTCCACGAGCCGCCCGTCAGGACCAGCGTGGAAGTCACCCCGTCGTTCTCCGGCGGCGTGACCGGCGGCACCGGCTTGCCCGTCGCCCGGTAGACGAGCTCGGCGGTGCTGTAGGCGCAGTCCGTTACCGTCGCCGACGTCGCCGATAGGGCCGCGATCTTCGGGTGCAGCGTCGTCGTACCACGCCCGACCATCCCTTGACGCTGGTCCGCCAACAGGTTTGCCTTTACCTGCTGCAACTCAGGGTCGACCATCGTCGCCGCCAGCTCCGGGTCCTCCGGGTTGGCGTCAGCCAGCGCGTGCGCGAAGGCCGCCCAGCCGGCGCGGTAGGCGGAGAGAACCGCCGCCGCGGTGGGCGAAGTCGCCGAGGTAGTCGTCGGAGAGATCGCGGTGCTTGACGGATGGCGACTTGAGTCAGCTCGGCTCGAGCCACATCCGGCAAGTGCCGCCGCAAGAAGAGCGCAAAAAACGATGCCTCCCACTTCTTGAGGCAGGTGACTGCGTCGGTCGGAACCACGATGACCCCAGCGACAACTCACGATCTTCTCCTCCGGACATTCTCCCGTCAACTTGGGAGTCCTGTCAGTGACCGAAGTCCGACTCAAGTCGGACTTCGGTCACATGTCAGTGGCGCCGATCAGGAACCCGCAAGGCGGGCCAGAGCGAGTCGATCCGAAACCACGATGCCGGCCGGGCCAACCTCCACCAGGCCCTCTTGACGGAGCGGGGCCAGACTACGGGCGACGACCTCGCGCACCGAGCCCACGGCGGCCGCGAGCTGTGCCTGGTGAACGGGCAGATGATCGTCCTGGTTCGCTGGCAGAAGGGCGAGCAGATGGTAGGCGAGGCGCTGACGCAGCGACTTGAACGCCACTCGGGCGAGTTCCGCCTCTACGCCGTCGAGGTGGGTGCTGATCTCTTCGGCGGCTGCCCAGCCCAAGCGTGGATAGCCGCGGATCAGCTCTGTGAAGCGCTCGTCCCCGACGCGAAGCAACCGAGTCGGCGCAAGGCCTTGGAATGCGGTCGGGTAGCGGCGACCTGCGAGACGGGCCAGACCAACGGCAGACGATGCAGACAGGTAACCGACGGTCAGCTGCCGCCCACTCGGGTCCGCGATGAACGCTCGGACCCTACCCTCGACTATGACCGAGAGCTCCGGCTCGTACAACAGCTGGCCGGCTCCCAACCCGGCTGGTACCGCCTCGGCCGCGACCCGTGCCAGCACCTCACTCGGCAGCACGGCCAAGAAGCTGGTGGCCAGTGCCGCTACCTCACCACCGCTACGGTCCAAGGGAACGGCCACGCGGACTACCGGGCCCGCGCCGCGGTACCAGTTGCTCCGCGTGTGCGAGGAGCAGATGGCGATTTGAACGGTGGATGGGGATGTAACTCTCGATAGCTCCGACAGGGGACCGGCGATACAACGAGCGACGAGAAAGCAACCATGGCGGACCGGTCCCACGGCCCGTCGGTGGTCGTCATCCTCGTCTCCCCCAGTGGTAGGTCTTTCTGCTCGATGTGGAGTGGTTCGTCGACACGGTGATGTTTCTACACTATCGACTGGATAAACTATGTACCAGCGGCCTCCGGCCTGATCACCTGGTCGTGCCGCACGGGATACATGGAAGGTGGCTGTCATGACACTCGAAGTCTCCGCCGGGACGCTCATCGAGGCCGATCCCGAGGAGCTGGCGGAGTGGCGAGACTCGGTCGAGGGTCTGGTGGTGTCGCACGGAGCCCGAGAGGCGACCCGAGTGCTTTCGGCTGCCTGGGCACGGGCTCGGGCGCTGGGGCTGGTGGTGTCCGGCGTGCCGACCACCAACTACGTGAACACCATCCCTCCCGACGCCGAGCCAGCCTTCCCAGGGGACGAAGCAATCGAGGCTCGGATCCGCCACTACGTCCGCTGGAACGCAGCGGTCATGGTGGCGCGGGCAAACCGCCGGGCCGATGGGATCGGCGGTCACCTGGCTACCTACGCGTCGGCCGCCACGCTCTACGAGGTCGGCTTCAACCACTTCTTCCGAGGGGCCGCAGAAGGTGCCGGTGACCAGGTGTACTTCCAGGGGCATGCGTCTCCGGGCATCTACGCCCGGGCCTACCTCGAGGGCCGAGTCGACGAGGCGGACCTGGACGGGTTTCGCCGAGAGGTTGGGGGCGGTCTTCCGAGCTACCCGCATCCTCGCCGGAGCGACTTCTGGCAATTCCCGACGGTGTCGATGGGCCTGGGGCCCCTGATGGCTGCCTACCAGGCCCGGTTCAATCGCTACCTCACCGATCGCCGGATCGCCGATGTCTCGGGTTCGCGGGTGTGGTGCTTCGTCGGGGACGGCGAGATGGATGAGCCCGAGTCGCTCGCCGCCGTCGCCATGGCGGGGCGGGAGAAGCTCTCGAACCTGGTGTTCGTGGTCAACTGCAACCTGCAGCGCCTCGACGGGCCGGTCCGTGGCAACGCCAAGATTATCCAGGAGCTCGAGGGCCTCTTCGTCGGCGCCGGATGGAACGTGGTCAAGGTGATCTGGGGCCGGGAGTGGGACCCGCTCCTTGCCGCTGACATCAATGGCGCCCTCGTCGACAAGATGAACGCCACGCTCGACGGCGAGTACCAGAAGTACCGGGTGGAGACCGGCACCTACATCCGGGAGCACTTCTTCGGTCCAGATCCTCGCCTCGCCTCGCTCGTCGCCCATCTCTCCGACGACGACCTCCGGCGCCTGCGGCGCGGCGGCCACGATCCGCAGAAGGTGTACGCCGCTTACCGTGCTGCTCTGGAGCACACGACGGGGCCCACGGTCGTCCTGGCCAAGACGGTCAAGGGCTGGGCCCTCGGCCCCGACGTCGAAGCGCGCAACGCCACCCATCAGATCAAGAAGCTGACCGAGACCGAGCTCAAGACCTTCCGGGACCGCCTCGAACTGCCGATCTCTGACAGTGCCCTGGCCGACGACCTGCCGCCCTACGCCCACCCGGGGTTCGAATCAGAGGAGTATCGCTATCTCACCGAGCGGCGCCGATCCCTTGGTGGACCGGTGCCCTCTCGCAGGAGCAGCCGAGGAAGCCTCGCGCTCCCCGAGGACCGGGTCTGGCAGGAGTTGCTCGCCGGGACCGGGCCCAAGGTGGCCGCCTCAACTACCGGTGCGTTCACCCGACTTCTTCGCGCCTTGGTGCGCGATCCCCACATCGGGCGGCGAGTCGTGCCGATCGTGCCCGACGAGGCACGGACGTTCGGGATCGACGGCCTCTTCCGCCAGGTCGGCATCTACCAGCCTGGGGGCCAGCGCTACGAGCCGGTCGACGCCGGGCTGCTGCTGTCCTACACCGAGGCAGCCGACGGCCAGATCCTCGAAGAGGGCATCACCGAGGCCGGTGCAATGGCCTCGACGCTGGCGGCGGGCACCTCCTATGCGACCTTGGGCGAGGCAACGGTGCCGTTCTTCGTCCACTACTCGATGTTCGGCTTCCACCGGGCGGCCGACCTGCTGTGGGCGTTCGGTGACGCTCGCGGGCGGGGGTTCGTGCTGGCGGCCACGGCAGGGCGCACCACCTTGCAGGGCGAGGGCCTGCAGCACTGCGACGGCCAGAGCCTGCTGTACGCGTCGGTGCACCCGTCGTGTAGGGCGTACGACCCGGCGTTCGCCTACGAGGTCGCGGTGATCGTGCGCGCTGGGCTGGCCGCCACGTACGGACCCGATCCCCAAGACGTCTTCTACTACCTCACCCTCTACAACGAGAGCTATCCGATGCCGGCCATGCCCGCAGGCGTCGAAGAAGGCATCCTCGCCGGGCTGTACCGCTACGCCGCGGGCCCCGACAGCGCCAGGCACCGAGCCCGAATCCTGGCCAGTGGGCCGGCGGTTCTCACCGCGCTCAAAGCCCAGGCGGTGCTCGCCGAGCGCTACGACGTCTCGGCGGAGGTGTGGAGCGCGACGAGCTACAAGGCGCTGCGCGAAGACGGGCTCGCCACCGAGCGCTGGAACCGGCTCCACCCGGCTGCGCCGCCCCGCAGCCCCTACGTCGCGAGAGCACTGGAGGGCGACTGTCCCGTCGTGGCAGTCACGGACTTCACCACCCTCGTGCCCGACCAGGTGGCGCGTTGGGTACCTCCGCCCTACGTCGTGCTCGGAACCGATGGCTTTGGCCTCTCCGACACCCGAAGTGCGCTACGCCGCCACTTCGAAGTAGACGCTGCCCATGTGACCCTCGCCGTGCTCGCTGCCCTGGCCCGCTCCGGCGCCCTCGATCCCTCGGTGGCCGGTGCCGCGGTAGCCGAGCTCGGCATCGACGCCAACGCGGCGGACCCGCTGCTCGCATGACGAGTTCGGAGCGCGCGCAATGGCATGGTGCAGGCTCCGAGCAAGGCCCCGTCTGAGCGCAGCCGGGAGGTGCGTCCATCTACTGCTGTATTTCTAGTACCCACCGGCTAAACTGTCGACCAGGAGAGACGGGATTTCTGGCGGGGCAGCCCTGTCGAGTGCGAAGGAGGTCTCATGGCCGGCGAGGAGAGAACGCGATCAGAACGGCCCTCACATGAGCATCAGGTGACCGTCGACGAAGGCATGCGTCGCTGGTACGAGTCGTGTCCCTGCTGCATGAGTTCGGCCTACCCGGAGGTCAAAGGGGCCCTCGACGAGGAACGTTGGGCCTCGGGTTGACCGCCTGAGAGAGGAGTGCCTCGATGACGAAGGGTGACCAAACGGCGGCAGTGCCACCGACGGCGCGGGGGAGGTTCACGTGACGAACCCCGCCACGCGTCTTCACGACGCTGGCCAGACCCTGTGGCTCGACAGCATCAACCGGACGATGCTGTCCTCCGGCGCGTTGGCCCGCTACGTCGGCGAGCTGGCGGTGACCGGCCTCACCTCGAACCCGACCATCCTCGGCCACGCCATGGCGGCCAACCACGACTACGACGCGTCGCTGCGCCGCAGCATCGACGAAGGGATCATGGACCCTCAGGACCTCGTGTACGCGGTCGCCTTCGAGGATCTCGCAACCGCCGCGGCGCTGTTCCGACCGGCTTGGGAGGAGACGAGCGGCATCGACGGCTACGTGTCGGTGGAGGTCCCGCCTGACCTCGCCTACGATGCGCCGGCCACCGCCGCGCTCGCCCGACGCCTGCACGACGAGGCGGGCTTTCCCAACCTGCTCGTCAAGATCCCTGGCACCCCCCAGGGCCTGACGGCGATGGAGGAGACGGTGGCCGCCGGCATCGGGGTGAACGTGACGCTGCTGTTCTCCGACGCCCAGTACCTCCAGACCGCCGAGGCCTATCTGCGGGCGCTTGAGCGTCGCCTGGCCGCCGGCCAAGGCGTCACGGTGCCGTCGGTGGCGTCAGTGTTCGTGTCCCGCTGGGACAAGGCCGCCGATCCGCTGCTCCCAAGGCCCCTGCATGCCACCCTCGGCCTGGCCATGGCCAAGAAGGTCTACGCCTCTTACTGCGCCATGCTCTCGAGCGAGCGCTGGCAGGCCCTGGCGGCGGCCGGAGCCCATCCCCAGCGGGTGCTGTGGGCCTCGACCTCCGCCAAGGACCCGAGCCTCCCCGACTCGTATTACGTCGCCAGGCTCGCCGCGCCCGAGACCATCGACACCATGCCGGAGAAGACGCTGCTCGCCTTCGCCGACCACGGGACGTTCGGCGAGCTGCTCGGAGACGACGACGCCGCCGCGGAGAGAGCGGTGGCGGCGGTTGCGGCTGCGGGTGTCGACGTCGACGCGCTCGCCGAGTCGCTGCAGCGCCAGGGCGCCAGGGCGTTCAGTGCCGATTGGGCAGCGCTCGTCGACGCCATCGCCACCAAGGCGGCAACGATGAGAACTGGGGCGTAGACCGTGGCGATCCCGTCTCGCACGCTGTGGTGCCGTTTGCGGCGGTGGCACTCATCGGCGCGGATCAGCTTCACCGATGCGGTGCCGCTCCGGGCTGACCGGCGTGAGATGCGCCGGCGGCTGCGTTCGGCTGCCCGTACCACGCGTGCTGAGCGAAAGCGCCGGGTGACTGCGCGGCTGGAAGACCTCGCGATGCGTCGGGTACCGGTCGCCTCGGTCAGGCCCGGAGTGCTCGGAGACCAGCTTGTCGAGTTCGTCGACGGCACCCGCGTCTGGCTCGACGTCCGCGATGGCACGACCGCCATACGCCGCTTGGCCGCACGATCGTCGTGCCAGGACATCCATCTCGGCTGCGTCGAACCGTGCTTCGGGTCCTGCTGGTACCAGCTGCGCTTCTCCACCGTCGGCGAGACGGGTCCCATGGTGCTGGTCAGAGTGAAGCAGTTCGAGTCGGGGACGATGTGGCTGCGGTGGGTTCCCAGCCATCGGTGGCGTCGTCGTCACCATGAGCAGAGCCAGGGTTGAAACCACTCCGGAGACGGCCGCGTCGGGCTCGGTGCAGGGAGGAGCTGACGGGGATGACCACCGAGCGAGCGGTCCGATCGCCGGGTCGGTGTGACCGGGTCTTGGTTGTTCTGGTGTAGACTGGAAAATCTGATTGGGAAGGAACCGTGATGGTGGAGCAGGAACTGCAGCAGGAGGCCAGGGCGCTCGGTGACCCGACGCGTCACCGCTTGTTCCGTTACATCGCCGACGCTCCCGGCCCAGTCGGGGTCGCCGAGCTAACCGAGCTCGTCCGCTTGAACCACAACGCCGTCCGCCAGCACCTCGCGGTCTTGAAGGACGCCGGTCTGGTGACCGAGGAGGTCGAGGAGCGCTCCCGTCCGGGACGCCCTCGCCTGCTGTACCG
>DAHUYA010000017.1 GCA_027315445.1 Acidimicrobiaceae bacterium
GGTGGCCAGGTGGAAGGCCGCGGCGATCGCCCGGGGGATCTCGCGAGCCGACGACACGAGGAAGTTGTGCTTGGTGATGCCCATCGTGATCCCGGTGATGTCGCACTCTTGGAAGGCGTCGGTCCCGATCGAGGCGGTCGCCACCTGCCCCGAGACCACGACCAGCGGGGTGGAGTCCATGTAGGCGTTGGACAGCGGGGTGACGATGTTCGTCGCCCCCGGGCCGCTGGTCACCATGGCCACTCCCGGGCGACCGGTGACCATGGCGTAGCCCTCCGCCATGTGGCCCGCCCCCTGCTCGTGGCGCACCAGGACGTGGCGGATGGAGGAGTCGAGGATCGGGTCGTAGACCGGCAGGATGGCCCCGCCGGGCAGCCCGAACATCACCTCGACCCGCTGCATCTCGAGGCTCTTGATGAGGGCCTGGGCCCCGGTCAGTCGCATGGCGTCGTCGTCCTTGTGCTCGGTGGTCGGTCTGGTGCTCGGTGGTCGGTCTTGAGATCGGCTCGAGGGGCTCGTCGGTTGAGCCTGTGCGGTCTGTGGTCGCTCGATCGGGCCCTGGAATTGAAAGGGCCTCCCCTTCGGGGAGGCCGGATGCGCGCGTCGGGGGGTCGGCGCGCGCTAGTCGATCAGTACCAGGGTGGTCGGGTGGGTGCTGCCTGAGCTGGTCATGGTCCGAACATTCTGGCACGTCGGAGCGCTGCCGACAAGGCACGTCACGGGAGCAGATCGAAGGCGTCCACGTGGGCGGGGCGCACCACCGAGAAGTGGCGGCGGTCGAGGGTGGCGACCTCCGTGATCCCCCGCCGCTCCCCGGCCGCCACCACCGAGGCGTCGACCGTCCCGAGTGGGAGGTCCCGGTACCCCGCGACAAGCTCGGCGATCCGCAGCCAGTCGCCGGCCAGCACCGGTTCGGCGATCAGGTTGCCGGCCGCCAGATCGCCGAGGAAACGCACCTCGGCCGAGGCGCCGAGGCGCGACCCGACCAGGTAGGACACCTCGGTCACCACCAGCGTCGGCACCACGAGGGGCCCCGGATGCTCTTCGAGCAACCGAAGGCACCGGTCGTGGTGACGGTCGTCGCGGTCGATGTAGGCGTACAGAGGCCCGGCGTCCACGAGGAGGGCGATGCGCTCACCTCGCCTTCGGTCGCCGGCGAGGTGCGCCGGCCCCTGGCGGCGCGACCTGCCCGCCGCCGGTCTCCGCCCGCAGTATCTCCTCGATGCGCTCGGAGACCTCGGAGCGACCGCTCCTTCCGGCCCCGGCGGCTAGCAGGCGGCGGCGACCGTCCTGGGTGCCCAGGTAGCGCTCGATCGCCTCGCGGGTGAGCGCCGAAACGGTGGTCGAACGACGCGTCGCCTCGTGACGAAGCCGGGCGTCGAGCTCGTCGGGGATCTTGACCGTCGTCCGCTTCACGATATGCCAGCATACCGGTGGCTCTCGGGGCGAGGCGGCGGGGTCTTCGCCTTCGGCGACGCGACCTATCCGGGCTCGATGACCACCCAGACGCTGCGCTCCCCGGTGGTGGCCGTCACCGCCAGCGGAGGGGAAGGCCTGGCCGTCACCGCGAGCCGAGGGAACGTCCTGGCCGAGAAGGTCCAGCGGCGAAGGTCCAGCGGCGAAGACCGGGGGTCGACGGCTCGGCCGGCGGTCGGCCGCCGCCGGAACCCTCAGGAGCGGGCGGTGACTCCCGGCTCCTCGGAGCCTGCGCTCCCGGCGCTGTCGGGCGCCATGCCGTCGGCCAGGCTCGCAGTCAGGCCGTCGACGGCGCCGGCAGGCGCCGGGCCGGTCGTGCTGCTGCGTGCCGACCCGACCCTCTCGGCGACCCCGGCACGGTGGGCGTTGGCCCAGCCCGGGCCGCGCACCACGTACGAGAGGCGCTCCCGCCAGCTCGTGGACGCGGCCACGTCCCGCAGCATCTCGACGTACTCGTGGGTGGCGATCCTGGCCGGGTTGAACGTCTCGATGTTCTTGGTGAGCCCGTACACGACGGGCTCGTCCTCGGGCTCGAACGTGCCGAAGAGCCGGTCCCAGAGGATCAGGATGCTGCCGTGGTTCCGGTCGAGGTACTGCCGGTTCGAGCCGTGGTGGACACGGTGGTGCGACGGCGTGTTGAGCACCCTCTCGCCCGCCCCCAGCCGCCCGATGGTCTCGGTGTGGATCCAGAACTGGTAGAGGAGGTTGATGCCGCGAGCCGTCTCGAGCAGCTCCGGCCGGATGCCGAAGAGGCAGATCGCACCGAAGGGCACGGCGGTACCCAGGGCGTCGGCCACCGGCTGTCGGAGGGCGGTCGAGAGGTTGTAGTGCTCGCTCGAGTGGTGCACCACGTGGACCGCCCACATGTACCGGCTGGTGTGCATGAACCGGTGGTGCCAGTAGTAGACGAAGTCCCACCCGGCGACGGCGGCCGCCGCCGCCAGGACCCCGGTGCCCATGTCCGGCAGGATGCGCCTCGCCCAGAGGCGTTGCGGGGTGGTCCGCCAGGCCCAGGTGGTGCTGGCCGCCAGACCGCCCGCCACCACCGCGCCGACCCCGCCGACCGACGACACCTTCCGGGCCACCCGCGCCACCCGGTCCTGCTCGCCGACCGCGATCTCCCCCCTCCGGCGGAGGACCGCGTCGGAGGCTGTGGTGACGGCGCCCGCGCCCAGCGCGCTCACGAGCAAGGTCTTGCCGGCTCGGCCGCGTCCCGGGGTCAGGGGCCGGAGCAGCCTGGGCACGACCAACGGCGCCAAGAGGCTGCCCACCCCCATGGTCAGGCTGGCCAGCGTGTCGTGCCGTTCGTAGCTGCCCCCCGTGGGCCCCCGCGTCCTGGCCCGCCGGCGCAGCCACAGGTGCTCGGCGAGCATGGAGGCGAAGTAGAAGGGGACGGCCAGGACGGTCAGGTCCCGGGGGCCCGTGCGGTTCCTGGGTGTCCGGGCTGGGCGACGCATGGACGGCCGACGGCCTCCTCTTTCCTCTTTCCTCCGGGACCGACGCGGTGCCGGGATCGGCCCGGCGCGTGCCCTCCGAGAACGAGGCTATTCGCGCCGGTGCTATTCGAGGTCGGCGTCCTCGGTGGCGTAGACCCCGAGCAGGTCACGGGCGGAGACGATCCCGAGCACCTTCCCGTCCGACTCGACCAGCACGTGGCGGACGTACTCCACCAACATCTCCCTGGCCACCTCGGCGACCGTGGCCGAGGCGTCGCACCAGACGATGGCGGTGCTGGCCAGCTCGATCGCCCGGGTGCTGGAGGGGTCCTGTCCCTCGGCGATGGCCCGGACGATGTCGCGCTCGGAGACGACGCCCTCGACGGTCGCCTCGTCGCCGACGACCACCGCCCCGATGTTCGCCTCGAGGAGGACGGCGGAGACCTCGGACAGGGTGGCCGAAGGAGAGACCCGGACCAGCTCGTCCTCGAAGAGCGTGGCAATCGCCGTCGCCCCGGCAATCTCGAGATCGGTCATGGCTCGACTCTCGGCCGGGGCAGCCCGACGAGGTAGAGCCGAACGTCACAAGGCCGCAGGGCGTCGCCCGCGGCGCGAGAACCGCCGCCCCCGCGGCCGTTGGCCGCTCAGGGCTCGGTGACGGCCCCCCGTTCGGCCCCGGTCACCAGCCGGGCGTACTTGGCCAGGGCCCCGGTCGTGTAACGGGGCTCGAAGGGCTTGAGGGACCGGCGCCGGCGCTCGAGCTCGGCCTCGTCGACCAGCAGGTCGACCCGGTGGTCGTGGACGTCGACGGCGATGCGGTCGCCGTCGGCCACCAGGGCGATGGGCCCGCCGTCCACCGCTTCGGGGGCCACGTGGCCGATGCACAGGCCGTGGGTCCCACCGGAGAAGCGGCCGTCGGTCACCAGCGCGCAGTCGGCGCCCCGCCCGGCCCCCTTCATGGCCCCGGTCACCGCCAGCCTCTCGCGCATCCCGGGGCCACCCTTGGGCCCCTCGTAGCGGATGACCACCACCGTCCCGGGCTCGATCGAGCCGGCCAGGATGGCGTCGAGGGCGGCCGCCTCCCCGTCGAACACCCGGGCGGTGCCGGTGAACGTCGTCTCGTCGATCCCGGCGACCTTCACCACCGACCCCTGCGGGGCCAGGGAGCCGGTGAGGACGGCGATGCCGCCCTCGCGGTGGATCGGGTCGGCCAGGGTGTGGACCACCTCGCCGTCGGGGGCCGGGGGGGCGAGGGCGGCCAGGTTCTCGGCCACCGTCCTGCCGGTCACGGTCAGGCAGTCCCCGTGGAGCAGTCCGGCATCGAGCAGCTCGCGCATCACCACCGGCACGCCCCCCACCCGGTCGATGTCGACCATGTGGTACTTGCCGTGCGGCTTGGTGTCGGCCAGGTGCGGGACCCGCGAGGCCACCCGGTTGAAGTCGTCGAGCCCGAGGTCCACCCGGGCCTCGTGGGCGATGGCCAGCAGGTGGAGGACGGCGTTGGTCGAGCCGCCGAGCGCCATCACCACGGCGATGGCGTTCTCGAACGCCTGCCTGGTCATGATCTGCCGTGGCCGGATGCCCGACTCGAGCAGCCGGATCACCGCCCGGCCGGACTCGTGGGCGAAGTCGTCCCGCCGGCGGTCGACCGCCGGGGCCGAGGCGCTGCCCGGCAGCGACATCCCGAGCGCCTCCCCCACCGAGGCCATGGTGTTGGCGGTGAACATGCCGGCGCACGAGCCCTCGGTCGGGCAGGCGTTGCGCTCGATCTGGGCCAGCTCCGTGTCGCTCATGGCGTGCACCGCGTTGGCCCCGACCGCCTCGAACACGCTCACCACGTCGAGGGCCCGGTCACCGAGCCGCCCGGGGAGGATGGTCCCCCCGTAGAGGAAGACGCTCGGGAGGTTGACCCGGGCGGCGGCCATCAGCATCCCGGGGAGCGACTTGTCGCAGCCGGCCAGGGTCACCAGGGCGTCGAAGCGCTCGGCGTGCATCATGATCTCCACCGAGTCGGCGATGACCTCCCGGCTCACCAGCGAGGCCCGCATGCCCTCGTGGCCCATCGAGATGCCGTCGGAGACCGCCACCGTGACGAACTCGAACGGGAAGCCGCCGGCGGCCCGCACCCCGTCCTTGGCCCGCTTGGCCAGGCGGTCGAGGGGCAGGTTGCACGGCGTGACCTCGTTCCAGCTCGAGGCCACCCCCACTTGGGGCTTGTCCCAGTCGGCGTCGGTCATCCCGACCGCCCGGAGCATGGCCCGGGCCGGGGCCTTGGCCGCACCCTCGGTCACCTCGTAGCTGCGGGGCTTCATCCCGGGTCGCTCGGCCGCTTCGCTCGGCGTGATGCTCACGCGGCTCCGGGCGGGCCCGGAGGTCGAGGCGGACGGTGCGCGCTCGGTGATCTCGGTGTGCGCCACGTCGTCGGACATGGGCCGAAGAGTACAGGTCGTGGGTCGGTCCGACCCTGCGCCGGCCGCCGCCCGCAACAGGGCCCGACGCTGCTGTGGGAAGACTCGACCCGGAGTATGACGCTAAAATAGTTAGCACCATCCCGAGCTGCGAGACCTAGGCCACGGGCGTGAGGAGGGGGTGCGAAGAGATGAGACGAGCAGGTGTCCCCGGCAGGCTCCTCGTGGCGGTCACGGCCGTCCTCACCGCGACCGCCGCCGCGGTGGGCGTGCTGTCCGGCGGTCCCGTCGCCCCGGCGGGCGCGCAGACGAGCTCGACCCCCGAGTCGCTCACGGCGTTCGGGGACGCCGTCCCGTACGGCAGCGTGGCCGGCGCCGACCTCGTCGCCCCGATCGCCGGCGTCGCCGGCACCCCCGACGGGAAGGGGTACTGGATCGTCACCGACCTCGGCGTCACCTACAACTTCGGCGACGCCCCCCAGGAGGGCTCGGCCCCGGTGACCCTCGCCGCCCCGGTGGTGGGGATGGCCGCCACCCCCGACGGAAAGGGCTATTGGATGGCGGCGGCCGACGGCGGCGTGTTCACCCTGGGCGACGCCGGCTTCTTCGGCTCGCTGGGCGCCACGCCGCTCAACGCGCCCGTCGTCGGCATGGCGACCACCCCCGACGGCAAGGGCTACTGGCTGGTGGGGGCCGACGGCGGGGTCTTCGCCTTCGGCGACGCCGCCTTCTACGGCTCGCTGGGGTCGGCGCCGCCGGACGTCACCACCCCGGCGGTCGGGATGGCGGCCATGCCCGACGGCGGGGGCTACTGGCTCACCACCACCGCGAAGGCCATTCCCCCGCCCACCGCCACGACCTCGGTGCTGGCCGCATGCAACCAGCCCTCGGCAGGGCCCTCGGTCGAGCCCACCAGCATCGTGCTGGCCTGCGGTGACGGAAACGCCCTCCTGACCGACCTCCGCTGGTCGTCGTGGACCGCCACCACCGCCGCCGCCACCGGCGACCTCACCCACAACACCTGCACCCCCGACTGCGCCCGCGGCACCTTCGTGTCGACCCCGGCCACCGTGAGCCTCGGCTACCCGGTGCGCACCCTCGCCGGCGTCGAGTTCTCGACCGCCACCTACACCTACGCCGTCTCGACGGCGCCGGGAGGCGTCACCTTCCACGCGGTCCTCGAGACCACCGTCCGCTGAGCCGGACGCCGGGCCGGCCGCCTGACCGACCGGGCGCCGCCTCGGGCTCAGGCTTCCTGGAGCCGGCGCCGGAGCTCGGCCGAGACGGCCTTGCCGTCGAAGGAGCTCCCGGCCCGTTCGCGGATGGCGCCGACGAAGAAGCCCATCAGCTTCTGGTCGCCACCGGCGAACCGTCCCCACTCGTCGGGGTGGGCGGCCACCACCTCGTTGACGATGGCCACGACCGAGTCGGCCGACATGGCCTCGAAGCCACGCTGGCCGGCGATCGCCTCGGGGTCGCCACCGCCGGCGCCCAGGAGCTCGCCCAGAACCTCCTTGGACTGTGAGGCGGAGAGCTTCCCGTCGCCCTCCATCGACACCAACTTGGTGAAGTCGGCGACGGGCAGCCGCCGGCCGGCCTCCACGTCGGCCGCCACCTCGTTGGCCGCCCGGGCCAGGGCGAGGCGGGCCGGGGCCCCGCCCGAGACGGCCGCCACCACCAGGTCGTCGAGGCCCTGGTCGACCACCGCGCTGACCTGGTCGGCCTGGGCGGCGCTCACCTCGCCATCCCCGGCCCCGTCGAGCAGGGCCAGCAACCGGGCCCGGCGCTGCGCCGGCAGCAACCCGAGCGAGCCGGCCACGGCCGCCTGCCACCCGGCGTCGGGGGCCAGCGGCACGAGGTCGGGCTCGGGGAAGTAGCGGTAGTCGAAGGCCTCCTCCTTGGAGCGCAGCGGCACGGTCCTCGCGGCCGCCTCGTCCCAGTGGCGGGTCTGCTGCACCACCGCCTCGCCGGACTCGAGGAGGGCGACCTGGCGGGCCGCCTCGTGCTCGATGGCCCGGCCGAGAGAGCGGAGCGAGTTGAGGTTCTTGATCTCGCACCGGGTTCCGAACGTGTCGCTGCCGGCCGGCCGGACCGACACGTTGGCGTCGACCCGCAGCGAGCCCTCCTCCATCCGCCCGTCCGAGGCGTCGACGGCCACCAGGACCGCCCGGAGCTCGCTGGCGTAGGCCCGGGCCTGGGCGGCCGAACGGATGTCGGGCTCCGAGACGATCTCCACCAGCGGCACCCCGGCCCGGTTGTAGTCGACCAGCGAGTAGTCGGCCCCGTGGATGCGGCCGTCACCGCCCAGGTGGCTGGTCTTGCCGGTGTCCTCCTCGAGGTGGGCCCGCACGATGCCGACCCGGAAGCCGTCGGGGAGGTCGAGCCAGCCGCCGACGTTGATCGGCTCGTCGTACTGGCTGATCTGGTAGTCCTTCGGCATGTCCGGGTAGAAGTAGTTCTTGCGGTGAAAGACCGACGGGTGCACCTCGCAGTGCAGCGCAGCCCCGATCCGCATGGCCCGCTCGACCGCCCCCTCGTTGAGCACCGGCAGGGAACCGGGCAGGCCGAGGCAGACCGGGCAGACGTTGGTGTTCGGCTCGTCGCCGAAGCTGTTGGCGCAGCCACAGAAGAGCTTGGTGGCGGTCTTGAGCTCGCAGTGGACCTCGAGGCCGACCACCGTCTCCCACTCGGTCCCGCTCACCGACCCGCCCCCTCCGGTCCGCCGGAGCCGACGGGAGCCGCCGCCCCGGGCCCCCCACCCGCCGGCGCGGCGGCCTCCAGCGCCGCGGCCACCGAGAACAGCAGCTCCTCGCCGAGGGCCGGCGCCAGCACCTGCACCCCGACCGGCAGCCCGTCGTCACCGGCGCCGTAGGGCACGCTGATCGCCGGATGGCCGGCCAGGTTGGAGGGGATGGTGCAGACGTCGGACATGTACATGGCCAGCGGGTCGTCGACCCGCTCCCCGATCGGGAAGGCGGTCGAGGGCGCCGTCGCCCCGAGCAGGACGTCGACCTGCCGGTAGGCGCGGGCGAAGGCCTCGACCATCAAGGTGCGCACCCGCTGGGCCTTGCCGTAGTAGGCGTCGTAGTAGCCGGCCGACAGGGCGTAGGTGCCGAGCATGATCCGCCGCTTCACCTCGGGGCCGAAGCCGGCGGTCCTCGTGGCGGTGTTCATGGCGGCCACGTCGGGACCGTCCACCCGCAGCCCGTAGCGGACGCCGTCGTAGCGGGCCAGGTTGGACGAGGCCTCGGCCGGGGCGATCAGGTAGTAGGCGGACAGGCCGAGGCGGAACTCGGGCACCGAGATCTCCGACACCTCGGCCCCGGCGGCCTCGAGGTCCTCGGCGGCCCGGCGCACCCGGGCCACCACGTCGGGGGCGCAGCCCTCGACCAGCTCGAGGCAGAGCCCGACCCGCCGGCCCTCCACCCCCCGGCCCACCGACGCCGCGAAGTCGGGGCGGGGGTCGGGGTCGGGCAGCGAGGTGGAGTCGGCCCGGTCGTGGCCGGCGATCACCCCGAGCAGGTGGGCGGCGTCGGCCACCGAGGTGGCGAACGGCCCGATCTGGTCGAGCGAGCTGGCGAAGGCCACCAGGCCGTAGCGGGACACGAGCCCGTAGGTCGGCTTCATCCCGACCACCCCGCACAGGGCGGCCGGCTGGCGGATGGACCCGCCGGTGTCCGAACCGAGGGCCAGGGGTACGAAGCCGGCGGCCACCGCGGCGGCCGACCCCCCCGAGGAGCCGCCGGGCACCCGGGTGCGGTCGTGGGGGTTGCGGGTCGGCCCGAAGCACGAGTTCTCGGTGGAGGACCCCATGGCGAACTCGTCCATGTTGGTCTTGCCGACCGCCACCGCCCCCGCAGCGGCCAGCCGGTCGACCACCGTGGCGTCGTAGGGGGGGCGCCAGCCCTCGAGGATGCGCGAGGCGCAGGTGGTGGGCACCCCCCGGGTGCAGAGGTTGTCTTTCAGGGCCACCGGCACCCCGGCCAGGGGACCGGGGTCCCTCCCCTCGGCCACGGCTCGGTCCACCTCGTCGGCCGCCGCCAGGGCCGCGTCGGCGGTCACGGTGACGAAGGCGTGGAGGTCGGAGTCGCCCGACGCCACGGCCGACAGCGCCTCCTCCACCACCGAGCGGGCCGAGCGCTCCCCCGCCCGGACGGCCGCGGCGATCCGGAGGGCGCCCGCCGGGCCGTCGCCCCCCGCCTCGCGGGTGCCGTCGCCCCGCGGCGCGCTCACGGCGCATCCCCCACGATGCGGGGCACCCGGAACCGGTGGTCCTCGACCTCGGGGGCGCCGTCGAGCACCTCTTGGCGGTCGAGGCAGGGCCGGATCTCGTCGGGCCGCAGCACGTTCTGGAGCGGGAGGGGGTGGGCGGTCGGGGCCACCCCGGCCAGGTCGAGGGCGGCCACGTCGGCCGCGTGGGCCAGCACCTGGGCCAGCTGCCCGGTGAAGCGCCCGACCTCCTCGTCGGTCAGCTCGAGCCGGGCCAGCCGGGCCACGTGGACGACGTCCTCGCGCCCGATGGGCGGCGGGGAGGCATGACCGTCGGGGGCGCCCCCGGTCATGCCTCGGCGCCGGCCATGACCCGGGTCGCGAAGGCGGTCACCCGCTCCTCGACCTCGTCACGGTCGTAGTCGAGGGTCGCCACGTGGTAGCTCCGCTCGAGCCAGATCCGCTCGCACGGCCCGCTCACCGAAGCGGCCAGCAGGTCGCCGTTGGACGGATCGACCACATGGTCCTCGCAACTCGACAGCACGAGCACCGGGCAGTGGATCTCGGCCAGGGCGTCGCCCACGTCCTCGGCCCCCTCGAACAGCGACAGCACGGCCGCCAGCGGCGTCCCGTCGTAGGTGACCTCGTGGGCGTCGGGCATGGCGATGTCCGAGCCGATCCCCGGGGCCACCGGCGTCCCGGAGTCGAGCAGGGCCTTCACCCCGGCCCGGAACTCGTCGTCGGGGGGCCGGACCAGCGGGTTGATCACGGCCAGGCCGGAGATCTGGCGGTGCCGCTCGGCCAGCCAGCACCCGAGCGTCCCCCCCATCGACAGCCCGACCACCACCACCGCCCGGCAGCGGGCGGCCAGCTGCAGGTAGGCCTCCTCGGCGGCCCCGGACCAGTCGGGCCAGCGGGTGCCC
>DAHUYA010000138.1 GCA_027315445.1 Acidimicrobiaceae bacterium
CCGCACGCCCGGGGCTCGGCCGGTCGGGTGGACGGCCTCCCACGTGCTCCCTCCTGCACCGCCCACCCCCTCGGCCGGTCGCCACGGGGTGTGCGTGGTCGCCCCGGGACCAGGCGGGGAGGAGCGGCGCTGGGTGCTCGAACGCCTGCTGCCCGCCCTGGCCGCCGACCCCCGCGTCAGCTCCCTGGCCGTGCTGGGCGAGGACGCCGACGCCTCCGTCGCCCGGACCGTCCCGCTGGCCCTGCGGGCCGGTCACGTCGCCGACCCCACCGCCTGGCTGCGGTCCTGCCGGTTGGTGGTGGTGCCGGCCGGCGCCGGGGGGATCCACTGGCAGGCGGCCGCGGCACACTGCGGCACCCCCTCGCTGCAGGTGGGGCCCGTGGGTGGCGACCCGGGGCCTGAGCTGGACGAGGTGGCCGAGGTGCTCGAGGCGGTGGCGGCCCACCTCGACGCAGAGAGCCCCCTCCCGGCCGGCCCGGGCGCCGCTGCGGCCACGGGCTCCCAAGCCGTCGCCGGCGTGGCCGCCGACCCCCTGGCCGAGGTGCCGGCCCGGGTGGTCCGGCCGGCGCAGCCGACCGGCCGCCGCGCCGCCGGTGCCCCCGACCGTGCCGTGGTGTGCTGGCAGGGCGACGTCTTCGCCCGCCACAGCCTGGCCACGGTCAACCGCGAGATGGTCCGGCGACTGGCGGGGGGACCGCACGGCGGGCTGCAGCTGTGGGTGCGCTCGGCCGAGCCCCGGCCGTCGGACCCCGAGCTCGCCCGCCTCCTCGACACGGTGACCGTCACCGGGCCGCAGGACGCGGCGCCGGCCGGGCCGGTGGACGTGGAGGTGCGCCACCGGTGGCCGCCGGACTTCACGCCGAGCACCGCCCGGCGGCTGGTGCTGGTGCAGCCGTGGGAGTACGGAGGCCTGCCGGCCGAGTGGATCGGCCCGTTGCGGGACGTCGTGGACGAGCTCTGGGTGCCGAGCCACTGGGTCCGACGGTGCGCCGTCGAGAGCGGCGTGCCCGAGGAGAAGATCGTCGTCGTCCCCAACGGGGTCGACGTCGAGCGGTACACCCCGGGCCCGGGCACCTACCCGCTCGGGACCCGAAAGGGGACCAAGCTGCTGTTCGTCGGCGGGTGCATCCCGCGCAAGGGCATCGACGCGCTGCTCGAGTCGTACTTGGCGACCTTCACGCGCCGCGACGACGTGTGCCTCGTGGTGAAGCCGTTCGGCGGCGGCTCGGTCTACCGGGACTCCTCCATGGAGGACCTGGTGCGGCAGGCGGCCGCCGGCGCCGGGGCCGAGATCGAGGTGGTCGACGGAGAGCTGACCGACCGTGACATGGCCGACCTCTACCGGAGCTGCGACGCCCTCGTGCACCCCTACCGCGGGGAGGGTTTCGGGCTGCCGATCGCCGAGGCCATGGCGAGCGGGCTGCCGGTGGTCGTCCCCGACGGCGGGGCCTGTCTCGACTTCTGCGACCCCTCGGTCGGCTGGCTGGTCCCGGCCCGCCAGGTGTCGATCGGGGCGGACGAGTGGACCCCCTCCAAGGCCGGCGCCTGGTGGCTCGAGCCCAGCCGTCTGGCGCTCGGCGAGGCCATGCGGGCGCTGGTGGCCGATCCCGACGCCCGGGCCCGCAAGGGGGCGGCCGGGCGGCGACGCATCCTGTCCGGCTTCACCTGGGAGCAGGCGGCCGCCCGTGCGGCCGAGCGGCTGGCGGCGCTGGCCGGCGTCGGCGCGCAGGACGAGCAGGCGATGGAGGTGCCGGCGTGAGGGCTGGGGGAGAGGGTCGGGGTCGGCCCGGACGGGCCGGGGTGGCGGTGGCGGTGGTGGTGGTGTGGGACGACGCCTCGCCACCCACCCCCGAGGAGGTCGGCCGGTGCCGGGTCCTCCTCGGACGGCCCGACGTCGAGCTGGTCGCGGTCGACGACGGGGGCTCGATCGAGACCCGCAACGCCCTCCTCGCGCTGACCGGCAACGTCCGCATCCTCCACCTCCCCCAGGCGCGGGGCTTCGAGACGGCGGTGTCGCTCGGCCTCGAGCTGGTGCAGGCCCCCCTGGTGGCCCTGCTCTCCGGCAGGGCCACCGGTGCGCTCGACGGGCTCGACGAGTGGCTGGCGCCCCTCCGGGCCGACCCCACGGTCGAGCTGGCCACCCCGCCGGTCGGCGGTGCAGCCGCCGGGCCGGTCCCGGGCCGGACCGCGGTGGCGGTGCGACGCGACAGGGTCGCACCGGGGCGGGCGGAGGGGGCGGGAGGCGAGCGCCTGACCTGGCGTCCTCCCGTGCTCCCACCGAGCCTCCGCCCGGGCCTCAACGTGATCGGCCTCCTCGACGCGGCCTGCGGGATCGGGGAGGCGGGGCGCCGGTACGCCGAGGCGGCACACGACTCGGGCATCGCCGTGGGGACGTTCCCCTACCACGGCCACGGGTCGCCGCCGGCCGCCCACCGCGCCCGAGGCGGGGACGTGCTGCGCCACGACACCAACCTGGTGGTGCTCAACCCCGACCTGATGCTCCCCTTCGGCCTCCACGCCGGCGGGGAGACCTTCGTCGGCCGCTACGTGGTGGGGATGTGGTTCTGGGAGCTCGACGAGCTCTCGGCGTTCCACCACCAGTCGCTCCCGCTGGTCCACGAGCTGTGGGCGTCGACCGAGTTCCTCCGACGCGCCCTGGCCGCCCACACCGACAAGCCCGTGGTGCACATCCCCATGCCGGTCCCGCTGCGCAGCGGCGCACCGTCGATCCCGCGCCAGGCGGTGGGGCTGGGCGAGGGGTTCACCTTCCTCACCACCTTCGACTTCCGCTCGCTGGCCGAGCGCAAGAACTCGCTCGGCACGGTCAGCGCCTTCTGCGAGGCCTTCGCCCCCGGCGAGGGGCCCACGCTCACCGTCAAGACCCTGGGGGCGGACCGGGACCCCGAGGGCTGGGCGGCCTTGCAGCGGGCGGCCGGGGACCGGTCCGACGTGCACGTGGTCGAACGGCACCTGTCGGACGAGGAGATGTCGGCCATGATCGGCCACGCCGAGTGCTACGTGTCCCTGCACCGGGCCGAGGGCTTCGGCCTGAACCCGGCCGAGGCGATGTCCTGGGGGCGGCCGGTGGTGGCCACCGCCTACTCGGGCAACCTCGACTACATGACCGAGGACAACAGCTACCTGGTCCCCTTCGACCTCGTGGCCGTGCCCCCCTCGCTGCACCGCATCTACCCGGCGGGTGCCCGGTGGGCCGAGCCACGCCTCGACGAGGCGGCCCGGTTGCTCCGGCAGGTGTGGGAGGACCGGGAGGCTTCGGCCGCCCGGGGCCTGGCCGGGCAGCGGGACATCCGCCGGACCCACAGCCCGACCACCGCCGGCCGGGCCATGCGGCGCCGGCTGGCCGAGATCGACGCCCGCCTCGGGCGCCGACCGGCGAACCGCCGACCGGCCCCTTCGACCCCCGGGCGCTACCGCGCAGCGGGCTGACCAGCCGCTCCCTTAAGTCGGAGGCCGCCGCCGCCGATAACCGGGGCGGCGCATCGACCGTGCCGGCGCCCGGCCGGACGGGGATGGGCTGCTCGGGGCGGCAGGCCGGAGGAAGGCGTCCATGACCAGCCAGCAGCGGATGGGCCTCTTCGGCGTTCCCACGGCGGTCATCGTCATCGTGGCGATGCTCATCATCCCGCTGCCCACGGTCATCCTCGACATCCTCATCACCCTGAACATGGCGGGAGCACTCACCGTGCTCCTGACGACCATGCACGTGAAGAAGGCCCGGGATTTCTCGGTGTTCCCCTCCCTGCTACTGGTGGCCACCATGTTCCGGCTGGCCATCAACGTCAGCGTGACCCGGCTGGTGCTGCTCCACGCCAACGCTGGCTCGGTCGTGCAGAGCTTCGGCAGCTTCGTGGTGGGCGGTCAGATCGTGGTCGGCCTGATCGTGTTCCTGATCCTGATCGTCATCCAGTTCGTGGTGATCACCAGTGGCGCCGGACGGGTGTCGGAGGTGTCGGCCCGCTTCTCGCTCGACGCCATGGCCCCCAAGCTCGTGGCGATCGACGGCGAGCTCAACTCCGGGCTGATCGACGAGAAGGAGGCACGGCGGCGGCGCAAGGAGATCGACGAGACGTCGGACTTCTACGGGAACATGGACGGCGCCAGCAAGTTCGTGCGCGGCGACGCCATCGCCGCCCTGGTGATCACCTTCATCAACCTGGCCGGGGGGTTCGCCATCGGGGTGGTGGGCAACCACATGTCCACCAGCCAGGCCATCCACACCTACAGCATCCTGTCGGTGGGCGACGGGCTGGTCTCGCAGATCCCGGCCCTGCTGCTGTCGGTCTCCACCGGCATCATCGTGACCCGCGGCGACACCGAGGAGGACGACTTCGGGTCGAGCGTCGTGGTGCAGTTCCTCGCTCAGCCGAGAGCGCTGCAGGTGGCCGCCGTGGCGATGGGGATCCTCGGCCTGGTGCCGGGGCTGCCGCACATCCCCTTCCTGCTGGTGGCGCTCGCTCTGTGGCTGGTGTCGGGTCGGGCCTCCCGTTGGGTCGAGCAGCGACGCGCCGAGGCGGAGGAGGCGGCACAGGAGGACACGGCGCCCGACGGTGTCGACACGCCGCAGGCCCTGGCGGCCAG
>DAHUYA010000020.1 GCA_027315445.1 Acidimicrobiaceae bacterium
GCTGCCTTCGTGGAGAAGCGGGAGGCAGACACCTCGCGCTGAGGCGCGGGGTGCGACGTCGATGGCCGACAAGCGGAGCACTCTCGACGAGCTGGTGGCCGAGCTCCGTCCCGGCATGACGGTGGGCATCGGCGGCTGGGGCTCACGGCGCAAGCCGATGGCCGCGGTGCGGGCCATCTGCCGCTCGGGCGTGGACGACCTGACGGTGGTCGCCTACGGGGGGCCCGACGTGGGCCTGCTGTGCGCGACCGGCAAGGCGCGGCGGGTGGTCACCGGATTCGTCACCCTCGACTCGATCCCGCTCGACCCGCACTGGCGGGCCGCCCGCCAGGAGGGGCGGGTCGAGCTGACCGAGTTCGACGAGGGCATGCTCTACCTGGGCCTGCAGGCCGCCGCCTGGCGGGTGCCGTTCCTGCCCACCCGGGCCGGCCTCGGCTCCGACGTGCTGACGGTGAACCCCCGGCTGCGCACCGTGCGGTCGCCCTACGAGGACGGTCCGTTCGCCGACCCGCTCGACCACGGCGCCGAGCTGGTGGCGGTGCCGGCGCTCCGGCTCGACCTGGCGATCGTCCATGCGAACCGGGCCGACGCCGCCGGCAACGCCCAGTTCCTCGGCCCCGACCGCTACTTCGACGAGCTCTACCTGGGGGCGGCCGCCCGCCGGTTCGTGACGGCCGAGAAGGTGGTGGAGGAGGGCGCCCTGCCGGCCGAGGGCCCGCTGGCCGCCGTGACCGCCCACCGGCTGCTGGTGGACGCGGTGGTGGAGACCCCGGGTGGGGCGCATTTCACCTCGTGCGAGCCGGACTACGGGCGGGACGAGGCCTTCCAGCGGGCCTACGTCGACGCCGCCAAGGACCCCCAGGCCTGGGAGCGGTTCCGGGCCCGCCATCTGGAGGTCGACGAGGCCGGCTACCGGGCCGCCGTGCGCGAGGGGGCGGCACGGTGACCCCGGAGGGCGACGTGACCAGGGCCGAAATCTGCGCCGTGGCCTGCGCCGAGGTGTGGCGGGACGCCGGGGAGGTGCTGGCCAGCCCCTTCGGCACCATCCCCTCGCTGGGGGCGCGGCTCGCCCTTCGCACCTTTTCGCCCGACCTGGTCCTGACCGACGGCGAGGCAGCCCTGATCGTCGGCGCGCCACCCCTGGGCGCCGAGCCGGTGCGCGAGGCCGCCATGCCGTTCCGGACCGTGTTCGACCTGCTGTGGTCGGGCCGGCGCCACGTCATGATGATGGCCAGCCAGATCGACCGGCAGGGCAACCAGAACCTGTCCGTCATCGGCGACTGGGCACGCCCCAAGACGCAGCTGGTCGGGGTGCGCGGTGCCCCGGGCAACTCGGTCAACCACCCGACCAGCTATTGGGTGCCCGACCACTCGCCCCGCTCCTTCGTCGAGCAGGTGGACATGGTCGCCGGGGTCGGCTACCGGCGGGCGGCCGGGGCGGGGCCGGGCGCCACCCGGTTCCACCACGTCCACCGGGTGGTCTCCAACCTCGGGGTGTTCGACTTCGAGACCCCCGAGCGGGTGATGCGGCTGCGCTCGGTCCACCCCGGGGTGACGGTGGGGGAGGTCAGGGCGGCCACCGGCTTCGAGCTGGTGGTGCCCGACGACGTCCCCGAGTCCCGCGGACCGACGGCCGACGAGCTCGAGCTGCTGCGCAACGTCCTGGACCCGGCCGCCACCAGGGACCGGGAGGTGAAGGGGTGAGCGAGCCCGACCTGCCCGAGCCCCATCCGGCGCTGCGCACGAGGCTCTGCCGCCTGGCCGGGGTCCGCTACCCGGTGGTCCAGACCGGGATGGGCTGGGTGGCCGGTCCCCGGCTGGTCTCGGCCACGGCGGCGGCGGGCGGCCTGGGCATCCTGGCGTCGGCGACCATGACCGTCGAGCGGCTGGCCGAGGCGATCGCCGAGGTGCGCTCGAGGACCGACCGGCCCTTCGGGGTCAACCTCCGCACCGATGTGGCCGACGTGGAGGACCGGGTCCGCCTGATGATCGAGGAAGGGGTCCGGGTGGCCAGCTTCGCCCAGGCCCCGAGCCCCGACCTGGTGGCCAGGTGCCGGGAGGCCGGGCTGGTCGTGATGCCGACCATCGGCGCCCGACGCCATGCCGAGAAGGTCGCCAGCTGGGGGGTCGACGCGGTGATCGCCCAGGGGGCCGAGGGCGGGGGTCACACCGGGACCGTCCCCACGTCCCTGCTCCTGCCCCAGGTGGTCGACGCGGTGGGCGGGGAAGTGGTGGTGGTCGGCGCCGGCGGTTTCTTCGACGGGCGCGGACTGGCGGCCGCCCTGGCCTACGGCGCCGACGGCATCGCCATGGGGACTCGCTTCCTCCTCACCCGCGACAGCGCCGTGCCCGAGGCGGTGAAGGCCCGCTACCTGCAGACGCAGGTGACCGGCACGGTGGTCACCACGAGGGTGGACGGAGCGCCCCAGCGGGTGGTGCGCACCGAGCTGGTCGACGTGCTCGAAGGGCGCAGCTGGGTGCGTCGACTCCCCCGTGCCCTGGCCAGCGCCCACGCCTTCCGGCGCGAGACCGGAGCGACCCTCGCCTCGCTGCTGCGGGAGGGCCGGGCCATGCGGCGCAGCGGCGAGCTCGACTGGTCGCAGGTGGTGATGGCGGCCAACGCACCGATGATGACCAAGGCGGCGCTGGTCGACGGGCGGACCGACGTCGGTGTGCTGCCGACCGGACAGGTGGTCGGGCTGATCGAGGGGCTGCCGTCCGTGGCCGAGCTCATGGCCTCGGTCGTCACCGAGGCCAACCGCGTCCTCGAGCGCCTCGGGGCACCGGGGGCCGCCTGAGCCCGGCCCGTCGGGTTCTCGCCGGGCCACCCACGGTCCAACCACCGGTGCCGCTGGCGGTGGCGGCACTGGCCGGACGGCGGCCGCCACGCTGCGTCTGGGTCAACGAGGCCGGAGGCCTCACCTTCGAGGTGGACGACGACCCGAGGGTCATCGTCAAGTGGGCCCCTGCGAGGAGCAACCTCGACCTGGCGGCCGAGCGGGTCCGGCTCGAGTGGGCGGTCGGCTACACCAAGGTGCCGAGGGTCCTCGGCCACGGGACGGACCTCGAAGGGGAGTGGCTGGCCCTGTCGGCCCTACCGGGACGCTCGGCCGTCGACCCTCGCTGGGTGCGGGCGCCCCGGGCGGCCGTGCGGGCGATCGGTCGGGGGCTCCGCCAGCTGCACGAGGAGCTCCCCGTGGGCGACTGCCCCTTCTCGTGGTCGGCGGAGATCAGGGTGGCCGGGGCCCGCCACCGCGCCGCCCGGGGCCGGCTCGAGCCGGCGAGGTGGCACCCGGTGCACCGGCCCCTCTCGGTGGCCGACGCCCTCGAACGCATCGGGCGACCCCCGCCCGTCGACCGCCTGGTGGTCTGCCACGGCGACCCCTGCGCCCCCAACACCCTGCTGACCGACGACGGAGCGGTGTCGGGCCACGTCGACGTCGGAGCGATGGGGGCGGCCGACCGGTGGTCGGACCTGGCGGTCGCCACCTGGGCGACCGAGTGGAACTACGGCACCGGGTGGGAGGGCGAGCTGCTCGACGCCTACGGCGTGCCCGAGGACCCGGCCCGTAGCGCGTACTACCGGCTGCTCTGGGACCTGGGCCCCTGAGCCGCAGCCCGTTGCGGCTCAGCCGCCTCCGCGGCGCAGCAGGTTGGACACCCGCTGGTGGGTCACCCCGAAGAGCCGGGCGATGGTGGGCACGCTGACCCCCTCGTCGCGCAACCCGTGGACCATTTCCCTGCGGAGGGCGCCGCTGGCCGCCGACAGCCGATTGAGCATCCGGCTCAGCAGCTGCATCGTGCCGATCCCCTCCTCCTCCGAGAGGATGTCCTCCCACGAGACGCCCGAGGCACGGGCCTTGCGGAGCTCGCGGATCCGATCGGCCATGACCTGTTGGTCACGGGCGTTCTCCTCGAGCGCCTCCGCCAACTGGCCGAGTGCCCGCAGGATCACCTCCCCTTCTCGGTCATCCTTCTCGAGGTGTGCCCCGCCCCGAGGCTCGCCCACGCGACCCTGGGGCTGCCCCTCCGTCGGTCGATCGAAATGGTCCATGTGGTGCACCAGTGCCATCGAACGGAGCCTCCGTCTTGCCGGCAGCAACGGTGCCGAGCCACCGGATCGAGATGCGTGGCAGTGCGATCGGACGGGCGCCACCGGCACGCCGCGCTGCCTCGGACCGGTGACTGGGGTTGGATACCCACTCTCCGGACCATGAAACGGCCGGCGTGCAGCGGCCCCAGCGTGCGCACCTGCGCGACCGGCACATGTTCAACCCCCCCGAAGGCGAGCGCATTCCCTCCAGCCGACCGGGGCCGGGCCACAGGCTCGGGCGGTCCGTCGGGCGGGGCCGGCGGGCCGGCGCGGTCAGCGGACCAGCAGGACCGAGGATCCGTGGCCGAACAGGCCCTGGTTGGCCGTGACCGCCACCCGGGCGTCCTCCACCTGGCGCCCGTCGGCCTCCCCCCGGAGCTGCCAGACCGACTCGCACACCTGGGCGATGGCCTGGGCCGGGATGGCCTCGCCGAAGCACGACAGCCCGCCGCTCGGGTTCACCGGCACCCGGCCCCCGAGGGTCGTGGCGCCCTCGCGCAGCAGCTTCTCCGCCTCGCCCTCGCCGCAGAGGCCGATGTCCTCGTACCAATCGAGCTCGAGGGCCGACGAGAGGTCGTAGACCTCGGCCATGCTCACGTCCTCCGGCCCGACCCCCGCCTCCTCGTAGGCCGCCCGGGCGATCGAGGCCCGGAACGGCACCACCGACGAGGACGACGCCACTGCCCCGCTGTCGGTGGCGAAGTTCGGCATCTCGATCACCGTGTTCGGGTAGGAAGGGGTCACGGTGGCCACCGCCGCCACGCCGACCAGGGGACGGGGTCCACCTCCGGCGGCGCCACGGCCGAGGTGTCGCCGGGCGAAGTCCATGCTCGAGAGGACGAGGGCCGCCCCGCCGTCGGAGGTGGCGCAGATCTCGAGCAGGCGCAGGGGGTCGGCCACCATGGGCGAGCCGAGCACCTCCTCGACCGTGACCTCCTTGCGGTAGCGGGCGTAGGGGTTGGCCAGACCGTGGCGTGCGTTCTTCACCTTCACCTGGGCGAAGTCCTCGTCGGTGGCACCGAAGCGGTCCATGCGGCGCCGGGCGTAGAGGGCGAAGTACGTCGGGTTGGTCGCCCCGAGCAGGTGGAAGCGGAGCCAGTCGGGATCGTCCCGGCGCTCCCCGCCCACCGGGGCGAAGAAGCCCTTGGGAGTGGTGTCGGCGCCGACCACCAGGGCCACGTCGCACAACCCCGCCAGGATGTGGGCCCGAGCGTTGGCCAGGGCTGCCGCCCCCGAGGCGCACGCGGCGTAGCTCGAGGAGACGCGGGCGCCGGTCCAACCCAGCGCCTGGGCGAAGGTGGCCCCCGCCACGAAGCCCGGGTAGCCGTTGCGGATGGTGTCGGCCCCGGCCACGTACTGGATGTCGCGCCAGGCGAGATCTGCGTCGGCCAGGGCGGCCCGGGCGGCCGCCACCCCGTACTCGACGAAGTTCCGGCCCCATTTGCCCCACGGGTGCATGCCGGCGCCGAGGACCGCCACCCGCCGGTCGTCGCTCACCGGTCGGACCCCCCCTCCCCGGCGGTCCCGGCCGCCGGCCCGGCGCCCACCGGGCGCCACTTCCACACCACGTACTGGTGCTCCTCGTCCTCGTACAGGGTGTCGAGCACCAGCTCCACCACATCGCCCACCTGCACGTCGTCGACCGTCACCCCGGGGACGAGCTGCCCGAGCACCACCATCCGCTCGGCCTCGAGCTCGACGGCCGCCAGGGCGAACGGGTGGTAGGGCTCGGGGGCGACGTACGGGGCCGGGGGGGCGTAGCGGGCGTCGGTGTAGGACCACCCCCGGCCCCGGCGGGACAGGGGGACCGGCTCGAGCTCGGTCCCCTCGCAGGCCGGGTTGGGACAGAAGGAGCCGCCGGGCGGGAACGAGTAGGTGCCGCAGCCGGCGCAGCGGGCGCCCAGGAGGGTCGGCGAGGCCTCGTCAGTGGTGAACCAGCCCTCGATCGCCGGGACGCGGGTCTTGGGCATCGGCGGTCCCGCCGGCTCAGCCCAGCCGCTCGATGACGGTGGCGTTGGCCTGGCCGCCGCCCTCGCACATGGTCTGCAGCCCGTACCGGCCGCCGGTGCGCTCGAGCTCGTTCAACAGGGTCGCCATCAGGCGGGCCCCCGAGCACCCGGTGGGGTGGCCGATGGCGATAGCCCCCCCGTTGGGGTTGACCCTGGCCATGTCGGGGTCGTACTCGCGCTGCCAGGCCAGCACGACCGAGGCGAAGGCCTCGTTGATCTCGACGACGTCCATGTCGTCGAGATCGAGCTTGGCCTTCTGCAACACCAGCGAGGTGGCCGGGATGGGGGCGGTCAGCATGATCTGGGGGTCGTTGGCCGCCACGGCGAAGGTGTGGAACCGGGCCCGCGGCCGCAGGCCCAACGAGGCGGCTCGCTCTTCGCTCATCACCAGCACCGCCGCCGCCCCGTCGGAGATCTGCGAGGAGGTGCCGGCGGTCACCGTGCCGCCCTCGGTGAAGGCCGGCGGCAGGCCGGCCAGCTTCTCGAGGCTCGTGTCGCGCCGGATGCCCTCGTCGGCGCGCACCAGCTCGCCGGTCCCACCCTCGCCTGCGGGCGCCGTCGCAGGGTCGAGCGGGCGACGCTCGACCGGCACGATCTCGTGCTCGAACCGTCCCTCGTCGGTGGCGAGGGCCGCCCGGCGATGCGACTCGAGGGCGAAGGCGTCCATCTCCTCACGGCTCACCTTCCAGCGGCGGGCGATCTCCTCGGCGCACTCGCCCTGGTGGATCAGCTCGAACCGCTGCAGGTAGCGCGGGCCGTAGGGCTCGCCGGGACCCGGGTCGGTGGTGGCGCCGATCGGCACCCGGGTCATGCACTCGACCCCACCCCCGATGGCCACCTCCATCGCCCCGGCCATCACCGCCTGGGCGGCGAAGTGCACGGCCTGCTGGGCCGAACCGCACTGCCGGTCGACGGTGGTGCCGGGCACCGTGTCGGGGAAGCCCGCGGCCATGGCGGCGTTGCGGGCGATGTTCATCGCCTGCTCCCCCACCGTCATCGTGCAACCCAACACCACGTCCTCGATCAGGGCCGGGTCGAGGTCGTTCCGCTCGACCAGGGCGCGCAGCGGCTCGGACGCCAGGTCGACCGGGTGCCAACCGGCGAGCCGGCCACCCCGCCTCCCGACCGGAGTGCGGACGGCGTCGACGATCACCGCGTGGGGCATCGGGCCATTGTTGCCGACCCCCATCGCCTGTGCCAGATTTCGGGCGCCATGGACCTCGACTTCACCCCGGAGGAGCAGGCCTTCCGGGAGGAGGCCCGTCGGTGGCTCGAGGCGCACGTCCCGGCGCCGGGGTCCCTCGCCTCGCTCGATACCCCAGAAGGCTTCGAGGAGCACCGCCGGTGGGAGCGCACGATGTACGACGACCGCTGGTCGGTGGTCAACTGGCCCGCGGCCCTCGGGGGCCGCGACGCCTCGATCGTCGAGTGGCTGGTCTTCGCGGAGGAGTACTACCGGGTGCAGGCGCCCAAGCGGGTGAGCCAGAACGGCATCTTCCTGCTCGCCCCGACCCTGTTCGAGCACGGCACCAACGAGCAGAAGGCCCGCTACCTGCCGCCGATGGCCTCGGCCGACGAGATCTGGTGCCAGGGCTGGTCGGAGCCCGACGCCGGGAGCGACCTGGCCGGCATCCGCAGCCGGGCCCGGCGGGATGCCGGCGGTTGGGTGCTCGACGGCCAGAAGACCTGGTGCTCGCGCGGCGCCTTCGCCGAGTGGTGCTTCGCCATCTTCCGCAGCGACCCCGAGGCCGAGCGCCACCGCGGGCTCACCTACTTCCTGGTGCCGATGGACGCCCCCGGGGTGACGGTGCGTCCCATCCCGCAGCTCGACGGCGAGACCGGCTTCGCCGAGGTGTTCTTCGAAGGGGTGCGGGTGCCCGACGACCAGGTGCTGGGCGGGGTGGGCGAGGGCTGGCGGGTGGCCATGTCGACTGCCGGCAGCGAGCGCGGGCTGAACCTCCGCAGCCCCGCCCGCTACACCGAGGCGGCCGGCCGGCTGCTCGACCGCTACGTCGGCCGGCTCGCCGAGGGCGGCGAGGCGGCCGAGGCGGCCACCGCCTTGGCGGACCGGGTCGCCCGGGCCTACGTCGACGCGGAGGCCTACCGACTCCACACCTACTGGACCGCTTCGGCGGTCGCCGAGGGACAGGCGGTGGGTGCCGAGGCGAGCTGCAACAAGATCTTCTGGTCGGAGACCGACCTGGCCATCCACGGCCTCGCCCTGGCGCTGGGTGGCACCGGGAGCGAGCTGCTCGAGCCCGGCCCCGACGGCGGCTCCCGACCGGGCGAGTGGCTCGACGGCTACCTGTTCGCATTGGCCGGGCCGATCTACGCCGGTACCAACGAGATCCAACGCAACGTGGTGGCCGAGCGGCTGCTCGGGCTGCCGCGGGGCTGACCGGAACTGGGGCCGTGCGCTTCGCCTTCACCGAGCAGCAGCTCGAGCTGCGCGGGGCGGTCCGCCAGGTGCTGGCGTCCGAGTGCACCCCTGCCGACCTGCGGGCCCTGCACGAGCGCCCGCCGGAACCGGCGGCCGGTCCGGCTCTCGGCCGTGCCGACCCGGGTCGGACGTCCGCCCGTTGGGCGGTGCTGGCAGAGCTGGGGGCCCCGGGGCTGCTGGCCCCGGAGGCCCACGGCGGGCTGGGGCTCGACGAAGTGGACCTGACCGGCGTGCTCGAGGAGGCCGGACGGGTGGCCCTCCCCGAGCCGTTGGGCGAGTCGGCCGGGCTGGTGGTCCCGGCGCTGGCCGGCCTCCTCGAGCTCCCCGGCGCCGGGGCCGATGCCGGTGCCGATCCCGGGAAGGTGGCCCGCTGGCTCGGCGCGGTGGCGCACGGGGAGGCCGTCGCCACCGTGGGTGGGGTGGAGGTCGGCCGGGCTGGCCCGGTGCTGACCACGGCCCCCCTCGACCCCGACGCCCAGCTGCCCGATGCCGTCCCGTGCAGAACCCCCCGGGTGGTGGCGAGCGACAGAGCCGACGTCGCCCTGCTGGTGGCGCCGGGCGCCGGCGGGGGGCTGGAGGTGCACCTCGTGGAGGCGGCGGCGGCTCGGCGGCTGCCCACGCCATCGATCGACGGGCCGCGGCGTCCGGGCGAGTGGGAGTGGGTCCCCTCACCCGAGACCAGGCTGGCTTCGGGGGGCGCCGCCGCCGTTCTCGTCGGCTCGCTGGTCGACCGGGGTGCCTTGGTGGCCGCCAGCCAGCTCTTGGGCCTGGCCGACCGGATGATCGCCATGGCGGCCGCCTACGCGGTCGACCGCAAGCAGTTCGGGCGCCCGATCGGCAGCTTCCAGGCGGTCAAGCACCTGCTGGCCGACGCCCGGGTTCGCCTCGAGTTCGCCCGGCCGGCCACCTACCGGGCCGCAGAGTCGATCGCCCGGGGACGCCCGGGTCGCGCCGCCCACGCCGCCATGGCCAAGGCCCTCGCCTCGGATGCCGCCGACCTGGCGGCCCGGGTAGCGCTGCAGGTGCACGGGGCCATCGGCTACACCTGGGAATGCGACCTCCACCTCTTCATGAAGCACACCTGGGCCCTGTCCGCCTCGTGGGGCGACGCCGTCACCCAGCGGGCCCGGGTGCTGGCCGAGGCCCTGGCCGGACGCTCCGGATAGCGCGGCCCGGCGGGTCGATCCCTGCCACATGGACGTTCGGCCCTAGCCCCCCTCGGGATCCGAGCGGACACTTGGCAGAGAACCGCGGGGCGGCCGGACCCGGCAGCCCGGGCGTCGAGCGGTCGAGGGGCCTGTGGCAAGGAGCGGGTGATGAGCATGTCAGGAGGAGGACCGATGTCCGACGGCCAGGATCCCGGAGCGACCCGGTCGCTCGGCGGGGTGCTCGTCCCCGGCCCGGCCGAGGTCGACGGTGACCGCACCGAGCAGGTCGCCGGGGGTGGCCCGGTCGGCGGCGGTGAGGAGGCCGGCCAGCGAGCCGAGGGCGGGCCGGTCGAGGTGGGCGGGCCAGTCGAGGTGGGCGGGCCGGTCGAGGACGAGGACGAATCCGTCCACGAGCCCGCCAAGGTGATGCGGATCGCCGTCATGTCCCGGCAGCTGCTCGACGAGCTGCGCGACACGCCGCTCGACCAGGCCAGCCGGGGTCGGTTGCGTGACGTCTACGACCAGTCGCTGCGTGAGCTGGCGGGCACGCTCAGCCCCGAGCTGACCCACGAGCTCGAGGAGATGGCACGCCCGATCGAGGACGCTGCCCCGACGGACGCAGAGCTGCGTGTGGCCCACGCTCAGCTCGTCGGCTGGCTCGAGGGCCTGTTCCGGGGCATTCAGGCGGCCGTGTTCGCTCAGCAGATGGCGGCGCAGGCGGAGCTCGACCGGATGCGTCACCAGCAACTGCTCGCCCCGGAACGGCCGGAGCAGATGGAGGTGCCGGCCACCGGCACGTACCTCTAGCCTGGAGTCCCCTCCGAGCCCTGAGTCCCCGACCTCCGTCTCCGCCGTGGGCGCGGGCCGCGCGGAACCCCGGTGGGCGTAGGCCGGTCCCATCCCGGACAACCCTCAGCGATCGCGGTGGGCCCTCGCCCGGTCGCTCGGGAACAGGATCCCCAGCTCCTCGAGCCGTCGGAGCGTCTCCCCGAAGCCCAACCCCAGGACAGCACCGATCAGCCGCACGTCGTCACGGCGGATCGTCAGCACCCGGCCGTTGAAGTCCTGCCGCTCGACCTGGACGCTCGCCAGGAAGTGGCGCAGCGCCTCCACCTCCGCCCCGTGCGCGCCACGCAGCTGCTCGAGATCCACCGGGACTCTGGCCCGACCCCCCGAGGAACCGTCCGCCACCCTCGACCCCCTCTGCCCGTCATGGAGACGGGGGGCCCCGACGGCCAGGCCGGTCGGCGGACCGTCGCCCGGTGGCAGGAGCTGGTCCACCGGGACGTCGTAGAGGGTGGCCAGGCGCTGCAGGCGGGCCACCGAGACGGTCCGTTCGCCCCGCTCGTACGCGCCCAGGACCGAGGCCTTGAACTCCCCTCCCGACAGGGCCTGCACAGCCAGGAGCGAGCGCCCCCGTTGCTCGCGGACGATCCTGAGCCGGGCGCCGAGGTGGTGGGGGTAGCGAGAGTCCGGAGCCGACCCGTCGGTCGCCGGTTCGCCGGTGGGGTCGGCGCCACGACCCGCGCCCCGATCGTCCCGCTCCCCGTTCGCCATCCCCTACATCGTCCACCTTCCCGGCGCTCGTGCCGAGATGCCGAAGGGCCCCACTCGATGGGTCCTTGGTCCCGAATGGGGGGTCCGCCCCGCCTGACGGAGGGAGGGCCCGGACTCCACGTCGGTCCGCATGGTCGGATGGAGCCCGACTCCTCCTACGCCGCCACCTCGCCACGCCGGGCGGCGGCGTCGCGGTGCTCCCTGCGGGCGGTCGTGTCCGAAATCCGCCAGACCGAAGGGGTGGACGGCGCGAGGATCGGCGGGTGCACGAAGACTTCGATCGGTGCTACGGGGCGTTGCAGGCCCGAGACCCGCGCTTCGACGGGTGGTTCATCGCCGCCGTCACCTCGACGGGCATCTACTGCCGGCCGAGCTGCCCGGCCCGCACACCGAAACCCTCGAACGTGCGCTTCTACGCCGACGCCGCCGCTGCCCAGGCCGCGGGCTTCCGGGCCTGCATGCGATGCCGGCCGGACGCCGCGCCGGGGTCACCGGAGTGGCGCTGGCGCACCGACGTGGCCGCCAGGGCGATGCGCCTCATCGCCGACGGGGTGGTGGACCGTGAGGGAGTGGCCGGGCTGACCCGTCGTCTCGGCTACAGCAGCCGCCAGCTGCAGCGGGTGCTCGTCGCCGAGGTGGGCACCGGTGCGTTGTCCCTGGCCCGGGCCCAGCGTGCGCACACCGCCCGGGTCCTGTTGCAGACCACCGACCTCCCCGTGGCCGAGGTAGCGTTCGCCGCCGGCTTCGAGAGCGTGCGGCAGTTCAACGACACGGTCCGCACGGTCTTTGCCATGTCGCCCACCCAGCTGCGACACCGGGTGGCGAGCCGCGAAGGCGGGCGGCGGGCCGGGCGTGGCGGATGGCGGGATGGCGCCGGGCGTGGCGAGGGGCGGGATGGCGCCGGAGGCGATTCCGGGAGCTCCGGAGGCGATTCCGGGGGCAGCCCCTGGGGCCAGCGCGTCGACCTTCGCCTGGCCTGCCGACGGCCGTTCGCCGGCGCGGACCTGATCGGGTTCCTGGCCCTGCGGGCGGTCCCGGGGTTGGAGGAGGTGGACGGCGACACCTACACCCGCAGCCTCGGGCTCCCGCATGGCCCCGGTGCGGTCACCCTTCGCCCAGAGGACGACGGCGTCCGGGCCACCGTCCGCCTGACCGACCTCCGGGACCTGTCGGCCGCCGTCAGCGGATGTCGACGTCTCCTCGACCTCGACGCCGACCCGGTGGCGGTGGACGAAGCCCTGGGCGCCGACCCGGTGCTGGGACCGCTGGTGCGCCGGACCCCCGGCCGGCGGCTCCCGACCACGGTCGACGGCGCGGAGCTCGCGGTCCGGGGCGTGCTGGGACAGCAGGTGTCGCTGGCGGGGGCCCGGACGCTCACGGCGCGCCTGGTCGCAGCCGCCGGCGCCCCACTGCCCGGGCCCGTCGGCACCGTGTCCCGTCTCTTCCCGTCGCCCGAGCAGCTGCTGTCGCTGCACGACGCCGAGCCGGGCGCCTTCGCCGTGCCCTCGGCGCGACGTCGCACCCTGGCCGCGCTGTGCCAGGCGCTGGCCGCAGGGCGGGTGGCGATCGACCCGGGCAGCGATCCGGACGAGCTGCGTGCAACCCTCGGGGCGCTGCCCGGCATCGGCCCGTGGACCGTCGCCTACGTCGCGCTGCGGGGTCTGGGCGACCCCGACGCCTTCCTGCCGACCGACCTCGGCGTGCGGCGGGCGCTCGACCGACTCGGCCTGCCGTCGGACCCGGCCGGCGCACTCGTGGTCGCGCAGCGGTGGCGACCGTGGCGGGCCTACGCCCTCGTCCACCTGTGGGCCCACCGAGCATCGGACCCCGAGGACCCGGATCGCACGCCGGCGACTCGCCGTCGGCCCCCACGGGGCCCCGGCGGGCGCGGGCCGGCCCGTCGGGAAGCGCGAGAGAGGAGCGCCGCATGAGAGCCACGGTCACACCCGACCCCACCCTGATCCGCCTCGAGACACCAGTCGGCCGGTTGGTGGTGGGCGGCCGAGGCGACCACCTCACCCATGTCTTCCTCCCGAACGACCCCGGGGCCTTCCGGCGGGCGCGCCGGTCCGAGGACCTCTCCGACAGCGATCTGCCGGCGGCGGTGTCGGCGGCACGGCGGCAGCTCGTGGAGTACTTCGCCGGGGTGCGCCGCGCCTTCGACCTCCCGCTGGCTCCGGCAGGCACGGAGTTCCAGCGCCAGGTGTGGTTCGCCCTGGCCGACATCCCCTACGGGGCGACCATCAGCTACGCCCAACTGGCCGCCCGGGTCGGGCGGCCGAGCGCCTTCCGGGCGGTCGGCCAGGCCAACGGCGCCAACCCGCTGCCGATCGTCCTGCCGTGCCACCGGGTGGTCGCCTCGGGGGGCGGCATCGGCGGCTACGGCGGGGGCCTCGACCTCAAGCGGCGACTGCTCGCCCTCGAGGAGGCGCACCGGGCGTGACGGCCGGCGCGTCGCCGCAAGAGGCGTGGCACACTCTCGTTCCCATGGAGACCACGGCATCGGTGCGCAAGGCGTTCGGACTCGAGGACAAGGTGGCGATCGTCACCGGGGCCGGCAGCGGCATCGGCCGGGCGAGCGCCGAGGTGCTGGCTGCCTCGGGGGCGGCGGTCTACTGCGCCGACATCCGCGCCACGACCGCCGAGGAGACGGCGGCGGCCATCGCGAAGGAGGGTGGCGAGGCCCACGCCTGCCCCGTCGACGTGGCCGACCGCGAGGCGGTCGACGCGCTGGTCCGGGACGTCGTTGCGGCGAGCGGACGCCTCGACGTGATGTGCAACATCGCCGGGATGATGCTCGAGAGCTCCATCCTCGATCTGGCGGTGGAGGACCTCGACGAGATCATGTCGGTCAACTTCAAGGGCGTCCTCTTCGGCTGCCAGTCGGCCGGGCGGGTGATGGTCGACCAGCGTTCGGGGTCGATCGTCAACATGGCGTCGGCCGCCGCCCTGGCACCCACGCCCATGGTGGGGCCGTACGCCATCACCAAGTCGGCCGTGATCCAGCTCACGCGGAGCATGGCGGTCGAGGTGGGAAGGCGCGGCGTCCGGGTGAACGCCGTCGCTCCCGGTTTCGTGCCCACCAACATGACCGGTCGCTACTACGTCCGCGAGGACGGGACGGTGGACGAGGAGATGAAGGAGAAGGTGCTCGAGCCGATGCGCCGGTTCGCGCCGCTGCGTCGGGTCGGCGAACCGGCGGACATCGCCTACTGCGTCCTGTATCTGGCCTCGGACGCCAGCAGCTTCCTCACCGGTCAGCTCCTCAGCCCCAACGGCGGGGTCGCCGCCCACTGACGAGCCGGGTTCCACGCCGCCCCCGGTCGCGCCACCCGGTCGACCGGCCGCCACCTGACGGCTCGTCAGAACCCGCGGTACGCTCGCCGGATGGCAGAGCTGCCCCTCATCATCTCGGTCGACGACCACGTGGTGGAGCCCGCCGGCGTCTGGACCGACCGGCTGCCCTCCAAGTACGCCGACATCGGGCCTCGGGTGGTCCGGGCCCCGATGGGTGAGATCACCTATCTCGGCGGCAAGCTGACGGTGAAGCCGGGCAGCGAGGGCAACCCGACCGACTGGTGGTTCTACGAGAAGCTGAAGCGCCCGCTGCTCCGGCTCGACTCGGCGGCGGGGGTGCCGCGGGACGACGTCACGGTCAAGGGCATCACCTACGAGGACATGCGGCCCGGCTCCTACGAGGTCGCGCCCCGGCTCGACGACATGGACCTCAACCACATCGAGGCCGCGCTCTGCTTCCCGACCTTCCCGCGCTTCTGTGGCCAGACCTTCCTCGAGGCCAGCGACAAGGAGCTGGCCCTCCTCTGCGTGAAGGCCTACAACGACTGGATGGTCGAGGAGTGGTGCGCCGGGTCCGGCGGGCGCCTCATCCCCCTCACCCTCGTCCCCCTGTGGGACGCCGGCCTGGCGGCCGACGAGGTGCGGCGCAACGCCGAGCGCGGGGTGCGGGCCGTCTGCTTCAGTGAGATCCCTCCCTACCTCGGCCTCCCGAGCGTCCACGACCCCGACGGCTACTGGGACCCGTTCTTCGGGGCCTGCGAGGAGACCGCCACGGTGGTGAACATGCACATCGGGTCGTCCTCCAAGATGCCGTCCACCTCCGGCGACGCCCCGCCGGCCGTCGGCTCCACCCTGACCCACACCAACGCCACGTTCTCGCTCGTCGACTTCCTCTTCTCGGGCGTCTTCGTCCGGTTCCCCCACCTCAAGATCGCCTACTCGGAGGGTCAGATCGGCTGGATCCCCTACATCCTCGAGCGGGCCGACAAGGTCTGGGACGAGAACCGCGGGTGGGGCGGGGTGGCCGACCGGGTGCCCGAGCCGCCCTCCAGCTACTTCCCCGGCCACGTGTGGGGTTGCTTCTTCGACGACGCCCACGGGCTGCGCTCGGTGGCCGAGATCGGCGAGGACAACATCACGTACGAGTCCGACTACCCGCACTCCGATTCCACCTGGCCGCACACCGCCAAGATCGCCGAGGAGCAGATGGCGGGCTTGACCGACGGGCAGCGGCGCAAGATCCTGCGGGGCAATGCCATCGGGCTCTACGGGCTCGACCTCGCACCCTGAGGCGGCGGCGATGGGCGAGGGAGCGGGGCCGGTGACCCCACCGACGGAGGTCGTCCGGGTGGTGCCCGACGGCTCGGTGGTCGTCGGCATGCAGCTGCCGATCCAGTCGCAGTCCACGCTCTACGTCGCCGAGTGGGAGAAGTCGGCCGGTCCCGAGGAGCTGGCGGTGATTGCCCGCACCGCCGACCAGGCAGGATTCTTCTACCTGGGCGTGTGCGACCACACCGCCATCCCCCGCCGCCTGGCCGAGGCGATGGGCACCGTCTGGTACGACACGGTGGCCACCCTCGGCTGGCTGGCCGGCCTCACCTCGAGGGTGCGCCTGCTGTCGCACGTGCTGGTCCTGGCGGCCCGCCACCCGCTGCGGGCGGCCAAGGAGATGGCCACCCTCGACCGCCTCTCCGGCGGGAGGCTCATCGTCGGGGTGGGGGCCGGGCACGTGCCCGAGGAGTACGCCATGCTCGCCGGCGAGGGCTCGTTCGAGCGCCGCGGCCGTGACACCGACGAGGCGGTTGCGGCGTTGGCGGCGGCGCTGGTCGACGAGTTCCCCACCCTTCCCGGACCGCGCTGGCCGGTGAGCGAGATGGGGATCGCGCCCCGCCCGGTGCAGGAACCCCGACCGCCCATCTGGATCGGCGGCTCCACCGGGCCGGCCATCCGCCGCACCGCCCTCCTCGGCGACGGCTGGCTGCCGCAGGGAACCCCCCGCCAACAGCTTCCCGAGCAGATCACCCAGCTGCGGCGCCACCGGGAGGAGCTGCGCGGGGGGGCACCGATCGACATCGGCACCATCGCCGAGCCGATCTACCTCAACGGGCCCGGGACCCCTGGCGACACCACCTGGCACCAGCCGCGCTGGGCCCTGACCGGCGGGCCCGAGGAAGTGGCCGCCTCGCTGCGGGAGCTGGTCGGCATGGGGGTCGACCATCTCCAGGTTCGGTTCATGGCCCGCTCCTTGGGCGAGCTCTGCGACCAGATGGCCGCCTTCGGCGAACAGGTCGCCCCCCTGCTCGCCCGGTAGCCCTGCGGCGGGGGTCCTCCGGCGGGCGGCCCGGGACGTCCCCCGCCCACGCCCTCAGCGGCGCCGGTCGCCCCGGCGCCTGGCCTGACCCGGCCGGTCGGCACCCGCCTTCCGCTCGTCCTCCCCCGGATCAGCTCGACGACCCATGTGCCAGCCGCCGCAGAAGTCGCACCGGTACGTACCGAGCCGCACCCCGGCCTCGGCACCCCGGAACTCGGCGGCCTCCCTGGCCTCGCGCTGGGTGGCGTAGCGGGTCTTCGGCTGGCCGTCGGCCCGCCAATGGGAGGCCGAGATCGAGACCGGCCGGTACTCGGGGCGACGGGCGGGCACCCCCCGAGTCTGCCCCGCTCGGCCCGTCCCGCCGGCCATCGGGTGCGGGTCAGCCCGCCAACTCGGGCCTGATCACCTCCCGGGCCACCGGCGACAGCACCGAGGCGAGCTCGAGGACGAGACCCACCAGCAGGTCGTCGACCGTCACGATGCCGGCCAGCTCACCCTCCTCGAGCACCGGGAGCCGCCGGAACTCCCTGTTCTGGAGGAGCCGGTAGGCGTCCACGATGTCCGCCCCGCCCTCGACCGTCACCGGGTCCGGGGTCATCACGCTGCCGACCGGCGTGCTGAGCGGCTGACCCGCGGCGACCGCCCGGACGCTGACGTCACGGTCGGTCAGGATCCCGTGGATCTCGCCCCCGCTCATGACCAGCACACAACCCACGCCCTCGGTGGACATCAACCGGGCGGCCTCCTGCAGGGTGCACTCGGGGGGAACGGTGACCGGCGCCTTGTGGAGGCATTCCCTCAGCAGCATGGGGATCCTTTCGTCCGTCCCGCCTGTCCGTCCCACCTGTCCGTCCGTCGGCGGGCACCCCCCGCCCACCCGCACCCGACGGCGCACGCAGCGGCGTCCCTCCCTCCATCATCCCGGGCCTTTCCGGCCGCCGACCAGGGCAGAAGGTCCCGACGAGGCGGGCGAAGGGCGGCGTTCGAGCCACCGGGCCGCCCCCTCTCGGGCCGCCCTCTGGCAACGCCTTGTGAGGGGGGTCCCGCTCAGAGATCGCTGTTGCGAGCGATATGCAATTGTGTCACGCTCGGGACACCGGGGTCGAGACCGGACGGGCCCCGGGATGCGGGCGACGAGCGGGAGGGAGCAGCGGTGGCAGGAGGCCGGGGCCGGTGGGCGGCCGTCAGAACCGCCCTGAGCGCCGGCGAGCGGGCCCGCCTCGCCGCCATGGCCGGCGCGGTGGTGGGGCTGTACGTCGCCGGCTTCCTGATGCTGGGTACGGCGGTGCCGCACCACTACCACCTCTCCGGGAACGAGACCTTCGGCCTCGGCACGGGCATCCTGGCCCTGACCCTCGGGATGCGGCACGCCTTCGACGCCGACCACATCTCGGCCATCGACAACACCACCCGGAAGCTGATGGCCGAAGGGAAGCGTCCGGTGGGCGTCGGCTTCTTCTTCTCCCTGGGGCACTCCTCGATCGTGTTCGTGTTGGCCCTGCTGCTGAATTTCGGCATCCGCTCGCTCGACCACCAGCTGCGCAACGGGCACTCGAGCCTGCACGCCGTCACGAGCATCGTCGGCACGGGCGTCTCGGGACTGTTCCTCTACGTGATCGCCGCCCTGAACCTCGTCATCCTGATGTCGATCGTCCGGGTGTTCTTCGACCTCCGCAAGGGCCTCTACGACGAGGACTCGCTCGAGCACGAGCTGAACCGGCGGGGTCTGATGAGCCGGTTCTTCGGTCCCCTGGCACGGCGGATGGACGCCTCGTGGAAGATGTTCCCGGTCGGGATGCTGTTCGGGCTCGGCTTCGACACGGCCACCGAGATCGCCCTGCTGGTGCTGTCGGGGACCGCGGTGGCCAGCGGTCTCCCCTTCTACGCCATCCTGTCCCTGCCGCTGCTGTTCGCGGCCGGCATGAGCACCTTCGACACCGTCGACGGCTGCTTCATGAACTTCGCCTACGGATGGGCCTTCGCCAGGCCGATCCGCAAGGTGTACTACAACATCACCATCACCGGGCTCTCGGTGGTGGCAGCCTTCCTGGTCGGCACGATCGAGATCCTCGGCCTGCTGCCGTCGGAGCTGAAACTGAACGGCGGCTTCTGGCGCTTCATGTCCAACTTCAACTTGAACGCCGCCGGCTTCGCCATCGTCGGCATGTTCGTGGTCACCTGGTTGATGGCGCTGGCCGTGTGGCGTTTCGGTCGGATCGAGGCACGGTGGGACGCCGCCGCCCTCGCCGCCCGGCACGAGGCGGTGGGCGGCGATGCCCCGGCCCTGGCCGAGCAACGAGCCGGCAGGCCGTAGCGGCCGGCCCGCGGCGTCGGTCAGTGCACGGCCACCTCGACGACCTTGACCACCACCAGGGCGAAGGCCACCAGCAGGTAGGTCCGGAGCACGACCAGGCCCGCCTTGCGCGGGATGGACATCGCCGGTCGGGCCAGCAGGTGGAGTGCCGGCATGCGCCAGGTGGCCTTCGGGCCCTCGGGCGCACCGCCCGGGAGCCCGCCCTCCCCCGCCCCCGCCGCTGCGGCGCCCTGGGTCCGGGGACCGCCCCGAGGGCGGCGCCGGCGACCCGAGGCCAGCACGGCCAGGCCGACCACCGCCCCGAGCAGGCTCCCGCCGGCCAGCGTGCCCACGATCTGGGTGCCGGTGATGTGGGGGAAGAGCACGCTGGCAGTCAGGACGATCGAGAGCAGGACCAACACCCAGATCACGGCCGAGGTGAAGACGTTGAGCCTGCGCGAGTTGACCCACGGCCCGAGGACCTGGCGGTCGTTGCAGAGCAGCAGGAGGAAGACGGTGGCGCTGGGCAGGAGCACGCCGGCCAGCGTCTGGACGCCCTCCGTCAGCAGGCCGAGCGGCACCCCGGGGACGAGCACCAGGGTGGCGGCCAGGGCCATCAGGCCCGCGTAGCAGGCGTAGAAGCCCTTGGCCCTGCCCACCGGGCGGTGCAGGGAGTGATGCACCCCGAGGACGTCGGCCCCGGCGTACGCGGTGGCCAGCCCGACCGCCGCCGCCCCGATGATGCTGGCGTCGAGGAGCGCGATGGCGAAGAGGTCGCCCGCCATCCGTGAGACGTAGGTCCCGAGCCCCCGGGCGACGCCGGCGGCGTTGGTGAAGTGGCCGAAGCCCGGCGTGCCACCGAAGGTGGCCGCCGAGAAGGCGAACATGGCGGCCGCACCGACCACCACCACACCGATGCCGATCCACAGGTCGACCCGCTCGTAGTTGATGAACCGCGGGGTGATCCTCTTGTCGATGACGTACGACTGCTGGAAGAACAGCTGCCAGGGCGCCACGGTCGTCCCCACGATGGCGATGACCAAGAGCATGACCGTCGAGAGCGAGGCGTGCTGGGGCAGCCCGGGCACCACCATGCTGCGGGCCACCTCGCCGAGCGGCGGGTGGACCAACAGGTAGACCGGGATCAGGGTCAACGACCCGGCCACCAACAGCAGGCAGATCCGCTCGAACCGCCGGAAGCTGCCCGTGCTGGCCGCGCCGACCACCACCACCCCGGCCAGCACGACCGAGGGGACCTTGGGCAGGCCCAGGTAGCCGACGGCGAGGGTGACCCCGATGAACTCGGTCACGATGGTCAGAGCGTTGAGGACGAAGAGGTCGATGACGCTGAAGGCGCCCCAGAACTTGCCGAAGCGCTCGAGGATGAGGCGTGCGTGTCCGACGCCGGAGACGGCGCCCAGACGAAGGACCATCTCCTGGTTCACGTAGAGGACCGGCACCAGCAGCAGCAGCGTCCACATGAGGTGGAGGCCGAAGTTCTGCCCGGCCTGGGTGTAGGTGCCGAAGGCGCCGGCGTCGTTGTCGCCCACCATGACGATCAGCCCGGGGCCGACGATCGCCAGCAGCGTCTTGAGCTTGGCCGAGAGGCGTGGGCGGGCGCCCACATCGCCGTGGGCGATGGTCCCGAGTGCGCCGCGGATCTCGCCGACGTGCTCGGGGTCGAGGACGGCGTCGCGCTCCGGGGCGACGACCTGGTCGAGAACGGCGGTCATCGACGGCACCGCCCCGTCACGTGCCGGGGTGTGCGGTCGGACAGCCAGACGGCGGTGGCTCGGGTCATGGCGGGTTCCTTTCGGACGGACTCTGGAGGTGACGGCAGCGGGCGAGGCGTCGGGATGCCGACCCCCCTCTCGGCTGCGAGGGTCCCGGATCCCCCGAGGGTGCCGGCGTCGATCGGCCGGTTGCCCACGATGGTGCTGCGCCGCGGGGGCGAACCCCGACCAGGCCGGGGCCCACCGAGCGCGCCGGGGTGGGGCGCACGTCGAGGGCCGCCGACCGCGGCTGGGCGGCGTGCGGGTGGTGGTGCCTTCCGGCGCTCCCGCCCGGGAGCGGGCCGCTATCCGTTCCGATCAGGTGCGGACGAGTCCGTCCGCACGCCGGCCGACCGGTTCAGCGCAGGGTGAGCGTCGGAGGGCGCCAGGTACTGGGAGGTTCGGATCTCATCTGGCTCACCTCCTCGGCTCGAGGGCGACATGCCCTCTCGTGGTGAGGGCGGAACGTGACGCATTCCCATAGTGACGCCCGTCACCGGGTCCGTCAAACCACATGCCCAGGTCGGTTCGGCCAAGCCTCGCTGAAGCTCGGCCGCGATCGACGACCGGTAGCGTCCGGTGGGTGACCGGCGCACTGGTGCTCGACGCGCTCATCCTGGCGTGGCTCCTCTACCGCCAGCGCAAGGTCCGGCGGGTGCCGCCCCGCCTCGGTCTGCGCTTCCCCGTGCTCCTCGGCGTGCTCGGCGTGCTCGAGGTGGCCGACTACTCCCACCAGCACTCCCTGAGCCCGGCGGTGGTCGGCGTACTGGCGCTGTCCCTGGCCGTTGCCGCGGTGGGGCTCGGGGTCGTCCGTGCACTGACGGTCCAGCTGCGAATGGTCGACGGGGTGGCGCTGCGGCAGGGCACGTGGCTGACCGTCGCGCTCTGGCTGGTCTCCCTCGGGCTGCACTTCGCCGCCGACTGGTGGATCACCGATCTGAAGGGTCCGGGTGGGCTTCCCTCGGCCAGCCTCCTCCTCTACCTGGGGGTCACCTACGGGGTGCAAAAGGCCGTGGTCCACCGACGTGCGACGGCGCTCGCCGCGCGGCAGGGCCCGGTCGACGTCCGAGCCAACGACCTGTCGCGGGGCCCATGGTCGTCGGGTCCGTCCGCCCGCCGCCCGAGCTCGGGCGACCAACCCATCGACGTGCGTTCGGAGGTGGTGGGGTACGACCACCGCGGGCACGACGGCGATCGGGGCAAGCGGCGCGACCACCACCGGAGCCGAACCAACGAGGGGGGCGGCGGCCCGTCCTCCTGAGACTCAGTGCTTGGCGTCGAGCGATCCTCAGACCCCTTCGACCGGATTGAGGTGGTAGGCGCAGCCCGGCAGGGGTTCGACGACCAGCCCGTGCCGCTCCGAGGCCCGCTCGTCGGGCGCCTTCTTCAACTGCGCCTCGGTGCGCCGGCCGAGGATGTGCACCACGATGTCGCCGACGATGTCGCTCGACGCGGGGTCGTCAAGGTCCACCTGGTCGGTGAGATCCACCCTCAACTCGATGATCTCGGGAACACCGGGCAGCCGGATCGACTCGACGGGATGGATGTCGGGCTCACCGAAGACGCGGGTGAGCTCGACCTGCTCGTCGGGGTCCCACCGAAGTCCGTCTGCGATGAGGACGCCGTGCTGGACGCCGTGCTGCGCCAGTGCCTCGTTCAGTTCCGCCCGCTCGGCGGTCGTGAGGCTGTGGAGGTTCAGGGAGCCGATCCTGCCCCCGAAGCCCGCCATGGCGTGATGGTCACAGACATCGGCACATTGCCAGGCGGGTCACCGCGACCGTTCTCGTCGCATCCACTGCGGCACCCACACCCGGCGACCGCTCGGCGAGCGCCGCTCGGTGAAGACCACCCGCACGGGGAGCCCGATCTCGACGGTCGCCGGGTCGACCTCCCCGATCGGGCCACCGGCCCGGGCCACCAGGTTGCCCACCATCCGCAGGGTCGGGTCCTCGGCCAGGGACACCACCACCACGTTGTAGGGCGCCGCCTCGGCGAAGCCCGGGAGCAGCGGCGGGTGCGGCACCACGAACGACCACACCTCCCCCTCCCCCGACACCGGGCGCCACGTCCGCTCCACCGAGTGGCAGATCGCGCAGCGCACGAGGGGTGGGAACCGCCGGCTCCCGCAGGAGCCGCACGCCTGCACCCGGAGCTCGCCGACCTCCGTGCCCTGCCAGAACCCCTCGCTCTCGGCGTCGGGCTCGGGCGCGAGTGGCGGGACGGGCGAGCCGGCGACGGACTGGCCCGTGTGCCGGGCCGGGTTCGGGCCCGGGGCCGGGCCCGCGCCGGGGCCGGGGCCGGGGCCGGCGACCCCCGGGTCGGTGTCGGGCATGTCCCACTCTCCCACCCGGGCGGCTGGGGGACCCTGTTCACGGCCGGGCCATTGGCGGGTCCCGAACTGTGCCGACAGACTTCCTGACGTAGCGTCAGGGCCCGATCCCATGGGCGGGCATCGAGCAGGCCGAGGGAGAGCATCCATGACAGGTCCGGACGTCCGACACGAGCACCAGCTCCTGATCGGAGGGAAGTGGGTCGACGCCGGTGCCGGCACCTACGACGTCGTCAATCCCGCCACCGAGGTGGTGGTCGGCCAGGCGCCGAACGCCTCCGTGGGCGACGCCGCGGCGGCCGCCGCCGCGGCGAGGGATGCCCTCCCGGGCTGGGCGGCGATGTCCGTCGAGGAGCGGTGCACCCTGATGCGGGCAGCGGCCGAGGCGATCAGGGCCCGGGCGGCCGACCTGCTTCCCCTGGTCATCGCCGAGACGGGCGCCACCGCCACCGTGGGCTCGCGCATGCAGGTGCCGGTGGCGGCCGACCGGTTCGAGCGGTACTCGCGCGACCCCCGCCCGGTGCTGCAGACGCCGCTGCTCCCGCAGGCGGTCGGCGCCACCCCGCTGGCACCCGGGGGGATCATCGGCGGCATGGTGAACCGCCAGCCCGTCGGGGTGGTGGCGTGCATCACCTCGTACAACTTCCCGATGGTGAACATGGCCGGCAAGGTGGCCCCCGCCCTGGCGGCCGGCAACACGGTGGTGGTCAAGCCGGCCCCGCAGGACCCGCTGGCCATCGTCGAGCTGGTGCGCATCCTCGAGGAGGTGGGCTTCCCGCCCGGCGTCGTCAACCTGGTCAACTCGGTCGACCCGGCCCCGGCCTCGGCCCTGGTCGAGTCTCCCGACGTCGACATGGTGAGCTTCACCGGCTCCACCTCCATCGGCACCAGGATCATGGAGGCCGGCGGCCCCACGATGAAGCGGCTGCTGCTCGAGCTGGGCGGCAAGGGAGCCTGCCTCGTGCTCGAGGACGCCGACGTGAGGGGGGCCATCACCTGCATCGGCTCGACCTGGACGTTCCACTCCGGACAGATCTGCACCGCCCCCACCCGGGCGGTGGTGCACCGAAGCGTGTTCGACAAGGTGCGCGACGGCCTGGCCACCATGGCCGGCGCCCTGCAGGTGGGAGACCCGACCGACCCCAAGACCATCGTCGGTCCGCTCATCTCGGCCGCCCAGCGGGCCCGGGTCGAGGCGTACGTGGCGTCGGCCGCCCCGGAGGGCGGCGAGGTGGTCGTCGGTGGCGAGCGCCCACCCCTCGATCGCGGGTACTACGTGGCGCCCACCCTGATCGTGGGAGGCAACGACCTCACCGTGGCCCGAGAGGAGATCTTCGGCCCGGTGATCACCATGATCCCCTTCGACGACGAAGAGGAGGGGATCGCCATCGCCAACGACACCTCCTTCGGGCTCTACGACTACGTGTTCTCCGGGGACGCCGCCCGCGCCCTGCGGGTGGCCAAGCGGCTGCAGGCCGGCCACGTCGGGATCAACACGGCCCAGCGCAACCACGAGGCGCCGTTCGGCGGGTTCAAGATGAGCGGGGTCGGCCGGGACGGCGGCGACTGGGGCCTGCTGGCCTACAGCGAGCCGCAGAGCATCATCTGGACCACCTGAGCAGGCCCCACCGGGCCGAGGTCAGGACTGGCGCGCCGCCACCGCCGCCGACATGCGTGCCACCCCGGCGACCAGTGCCTCCTGGGCGGCAGGGTCCAGCACCGAGAAGTGGGCCGCCATGAGGCGGTCGGTCAGCTCGTCGGCCTGCTGCAGCCGACGGCGGTGCTCGTCGGTGACGTCCGGGGTGTCGCCCTCGCCCCATCCGAAGGCGGCGAAGAAGTCCGGCCGGCGCATGAAATGCGCCACCTTCGGCTCGAGGCCCGAAGCCACCACCGCCACCAGGTGCACGCTGCCCCGCAGCTCCCGGAGGGTGGCGACCAGCTGCATGGCGCGCCCCGGTTCGTCGGCGGGCAGCGGCTCCCCGGCCAGGCCCGCGAACAGGGCCAGCCCCGCCGGGTCGGCCCGGCGGAGCACCGCCTCGGCGGCCGCACAGAACCCGTCGAGCCCGGTCACCTCGGCGAAGGCGGACCGCCCGAAGGCGCGGGCCGCCTCCACATGGGCACGGCCGCCCTCCCGGGGCGCGACCACCAACCTGGCGTCGTTCCAGATCCTCTCGACCAGCCCCGCCTCGAAGTAGCCGAAGGCGCTGGCCACCACGGGCGCCTCCACGTCGCCCAGCACGCCGCCCCGGCCGATGAAGTAGAAGCGAAACCCGTCGAGGCCCAGGTCCGTGCCCACCTGCAGCGTCTCAGGGGTGAAGTAGTAGGCGGCCCCGAGCTGTCCGATGGCCGGGCAGGCGGCGCCGAGCAATTCGTCGATGGTCATGGGGCCTCACCGTAGGGCCTTGGCGCCGCTCCGCGCCGGTCCGCCCTTCGCAGCACCCGCACCGTCGTTCCCTCGGCCGCCGACCCCGCCGTCCGTCCGGGGCGCCCGACGCCCACCCTCACCCGGCGCGTGCCGGTCGGCCGGTGGCTCGGCCCGCCGGCGCCACGAGACCTCCATCGACGCGCCCCCGAGCGCCGACTCCCCGATCCGCCAGCGCCCGCCGGTGCGCCGCACCACCGAGTCGGCGATGGCCAGGCCGAGACCCGAGCCTTCGGGATGGGCGCTCGCCCGGTGGAACCGGTCGAACAGCCGCTCGCGCTCTTCGGGCGGGATGCCCGGGCCGCTGTCCTCCACGGTGAGGACCGCTCGGCCGCCCTGGGCGGTGACCATCACGTGGATCTCGCCGCCGGCCGGGGTGTAGCGGCACGCGTTGTCGATCAGCGTCCCGACCAGCCGGTCGATCCACTCCGGCGCCGCCTCGACCCAGACCGGTACCGGGCTGAGGGGGCTCGAGAGCCGGATCTGGCGGGCCTGGGCCACCGCTTGGAACCGCTCGGCGCACGCCTCGACCACCGCGGCCAGGTCGGTGGGCACCGAGGGCGGCGGCGGGGGCTCGGTGTCGAACCGGGCGAGCCACAGGAGGTCCTCCACGATCTGCTTCAGCCGCTGGCTCTCCCGGGCGACCCGATCGAGCGTCTGCAGGTGCTCGTCGGCGTCGCCCGGCGCCGACCGGGCGAGCTCGACCTCCGCTTCGATCACGGTCAGCGGCGTCCGCAGCTCGTGCGACGCGTCGGCCGTGAACTCGAGCTGCCGCCGCCGGGCGTCCTCCACCGGAGCCACCGCCTGAAGGGCGATCACCAGCACCCCCACGAACACCGACACCAGCAGCACCGGTCCGATCACCAGCTCCGCCAGCAGCAGCACGCTCTCGATGTGAGCGGGGCTGGCCAGGCTCTGCCCGGCCACCAGGCTGCCTCCGGTCGACCGGCTGCTGTCGAATCGGTAGGAGGAGGTCACCGGCACCCCGGTCCTGGTGAACGCCCCTCCGGGCACCGACAGGCTGGCCGGGGCGCGCAGCGAGACGACGACCGACGGCAGGGCCGGCGCCCCGGTGGTCAGGGCCCGGACCGGTCCGCTGTCGGGCACCCACCACACGAACACCGGCGCGCCGTCGCTCCCGTCGTCGTTGGGCGGCACCGGCAGCGAGGGGGGGACCGGCAGGCGCTGCAGGTCGATGAGCCGGTCGTTCAGTCGCTGGTCGACCTCGAAGAGGACCCGCCGGGCGACCAGGGCGTCGAGCAGGGCGGCGACTCCGACGTAGACGATGGTGATGACGAGCGTGGCCACCAGGGCGACGCGCGCCGCGTGGGCGAGGTGGGGCCGCCAGAGTCGCCGGCCGGGCGTCACGAGTCGGCCGACAACCGGTACCCGACGCCGCGCACGGTGTCGATGTGGACCTTCCCACCGGCGATCTTGCCGCGCAGCCGGGCCAGGTGGACGTCGATCGTGTTGGAGCCCACGGCGTCCGCCTCGTCCTCCCACACCTGGAGGGCGATCGTCCGTCGCTCGACCACCGACGGGTACCGGCGCATGAGGAGCTCGAGGATGGAGAGCTCGCGGCTGGTGAGCGAGATCACCTCGCCCTGGCGCTCCACCCTGCGGGTGGCCGGGTTGAGCTCGAGGTCCCCCACCACCAGCACCGGCTCGAACGCCTGCGGGGGCCGGCGCTGGAGCGCCCGGATGCGGGCCAGCAGCTCCACGAACTGGAACGGCTTCACCAGGTAGTCGTCCGCCCCGGCGTCGAGGCCCTCGACCCGGTCGGCGGTGGCGTCGCGGGCGGTCAGCATGAGCACGGGCACGGCGGACCCCCGGCGGCGCAGCTCGCGCAGGACCTCCAGCCCGCTGGTGCCGGGCATCCGCCAGTCGAGGACGGCCACCTCGTACTCGTAGGCGCGCAGGTAACGCAGGGCGCGCTCCCCGTCCGGCACGGCGTCCACCACGTAGCCGGCCCGTTGGAGGCCTCGCTCGAGCACGGAGCGCAGCCCCGGGTCGTCCTCGGCTCCCAGGAGTCGCACGGCACCGGTCTCGCGACGTGACATGACGAGCGGGTGACGCCCCGGGCCAGCCGCACGGTTCGAGTCACCGCGGCCGACGGTCCCCCCCGGCCCACGAGTCGGAGCCGACCCGGTGGGCCACCACCGCCCCACCCGGCACCGGGCCGGTACGTGGTCCGGAGGCCCGGGACAACGGCCGCGGCTCGCGGCCGACCACCCCCTCGGGGCCCTCCCGCCCGGTCACCGCCCACAGCAGGATCCGGGCCTGGGAGTCCACCAGGTCGCGGGTGCGGATCCCCCAGAACTCGAAGCCGTAGCGGTGGGCGGCGATGCTGGCGAACATGGTGACCAGGGTGCCGGCCACCGCCATCGGATCGGCCCCGGCCGGGGAGCTCGTGACCGTGCCCGGCGGCCGTCCCCCGGCCGGCGAGTGGCGGGCCACCGCCTGGGCCAGGCCGACCGTGACGGCGTTCAGGGCACGCACCCGGATGCCCTGCAGATGGACGTTCCCCTCCTCGGTGGCCAGCTCCACCACCCGGAAGACCGCCCGGTGGGTGTCCCAGTACTCGAGGATCCGCTCGACCACGGTGAGGGCCGTCTCCCATCCCCCCTCCTCCGACCAGTCCCCGGCGAAGAGCTCGGACAGCTCGGCCGCCCGGTCGACCATGTCGCCCGCCAGCACGCCGATCGCCTGCTCGACGTTCCCGAAGTACTGGTAGAAGGTGGCCGGCGACGTGCCGGCCCGGCGAGCGATGTCGATCACCCGGACCGACCGCCAGGGGGTGGTGCCGACCAGCTCGACCGTCGCGTCGAGCAGGCGCTGGCGGGTCGCCATCCCCCGCTGACCGGGCACCCGGGCGTCCGGGGTGAAGGGCTCCCGGGCAGCCGCGCCCGGGGTGAAGGGCTCGAGGAGGCGGGTCGCCGGACCTCCCCCGGCCGCGCCGCTGCGCCCGCCGGAGCCGTCGCGCGTGGGTCCGGTCGTCGGCCGTGCCATGCGGGAGAGCGTAGTTTGGGCCGCCGGTCGGTCATCCGTCCGGTGACCGTCGCGAGCAGGGAACTTGGGCCGCCCCGCTCCCGCTCGGCGCTTTCTGCAACCGGTTCTAGCGGTTACGCTGGACCGGTGCAGACGGCCGTCCGTCCTCTCACCCGGGCCCAGCAGGCGCGCCGCCAGCGGGTGATCGACGCCGCCATGAGCCTGGGGCTCGAGGGCGGCTACGAGGCGGTCCAGATGCGCGACGTGGCGGCACGGGCGGACGTCGCCATGGGCACCGTCTACCGGTACTTCACCTCCAAGGACCACCTGCTGGCCGCCTGCATGGTCCACTGGATCGAGATCCTCGACACCCGGCTGGGCCAGCAACCGGCCCGCGGCGCCCTCGCCGCCGAGCGGGTGCTCGACGTGCTGGACCGGGCACTGCGGGCGATGGCCCGCCAGCCCAAGCTGGTGGCGGCGGTGTTCATGTCCCTCTCGTCGCCGGACCCGGCGGCGGTCGGCTGCCAGCAGCAGATCTCCCAGCTGATGGACGGGATCATCACCCGGGCCATCGGAGAGCCCCAGCCACCCGACCCTGGGGAGCGGGCCCGGATCATCGGTCACGTCTGGTACTCGGCACTGGTGGGTTGGATCAGCGGCTGGTCGACGATGGGCCGCGTCTACGACGAGTTGTCCGTTGCGGTCGGCCTGCTGCTGCCGGCCGAGCTCACCGACGGCCCCGCAGGGAGTGGCCACGGGAAATGAACGGGAGCGGTTAGGGTCGCACCGTGGTGACTTCCGGCGCCCGAGGAGGCCTGATAGAGGTCACCGACCTCACCAAGAATTTCGGCCCCGTGCAGGCGGTGCGCAACCTCTCCTTCACCGTCTCGCCCGGGCGCATCACCGGCTTCCTCGGGCCGAACGGGGCCGGCAAGACGACCACCCTGCGGATGCTGCTCGGGCTCGTCAACCCGACCGCCGGTACCGCCACCCTCTACGGCCACCGGTACGCGGAGCTGCCGAACCCCAACAAGATGGTGGGGGCGGTGCTCGAGGCGACCAGCTTCCACCCCTCGCGCCGGGCCCGCTCGCACCTGCGGATGATCGCCATCGCCGGCGGCATCGACCCCGCCCGCTGCGACGAGATGCTCTCGCTGGTCGGCCTGGCCGACGCCACTCGGCGCCGGGTGGGCGGCTTCTCCCTCGGCATGCGCCAGCGGCTGCAGCTGGCTTCGGCCCTGCTCGGCGACCCCGGCGTCCTCATCCTCGACGAGCCGGCCAACGGCCTCGACCCGCAGGGGATCGCCTGGCTGCGTGACTTCCTCCGGCACCTTGCGGGCGAGGGGCGGACGGTGCTCGTCTCCTCCCACCTGCTGGCCGAGATGTCCCAGACCGTCGACGACGTGGTGATCCTCTCGCAGGGCGAGCTGCGCGCCCAGGGCCCGCTGGCCACGCTGGTGGCGCAGGCTCGCCCGGGGATGCGGGTGCGCACGCCCGAGCCCGACCGGCTGATGGCCGTGCTGCAGCGGACCGGCCTCCCCTTCGTCCGCCAGGCCATCGACGTCGTCCGGGTCGACGGGGCGACGCCCGAGCAACTGGGCCCCCTCTTCGCCCAGCACCAGATCGTCCTCTACGAGCTGGTCCGCGAGGAGACCAACCTCGAGGCCCTCTTCCTGTCGCTCACCGGGTCGGTGGAGGAGGGCCCGCGTCCGGGACCGGTGCCGGGCACCCCGCCCGCCTCGCCGCCCGGGGTGCCC
>DAHUYA010000030.1 GCA_027315445.1 Acidimicrobiaceae bacterium
CTGACCGACCTCAACACCGACGACCTCGAGGCAGCCAAGCGCCAGGTCGCCGGCACCGCCCGCTCGATGGGCATCGCGGTCGCCGGCTGAGCGGCGGCCCCGGACGACAGGACGGAACGACGAGATGACACAGCACGGCAAGAAGTACCGCGAAGCGCTCTCCCACGTGGACCGCGAGCACCCCTACGGCCTCGGGGAGGCGGTCGACGTCGTGAAGGCGAACGCCAAGGCCGGCTTCGACGAGACGGTCGAGCTGGCGGTGCGGCTCGGGGTCGACCCCCGGCGGGCCGACCAGATCGTGCGGGGCACCCTCTCGCTGCCGGCGGGGACCGGGCGCCAGGTCCGGGTGGTGGCGTTCGCCGCCGGCGAGCAGGCGGCCGAGGCCCGGGCGGCCGGGGCCGAAGTGGTGGGGGCCGACGACCTGGTGGCGAGGGTCCGCGATGGCTTTCTCGACTTCGACGTGGCCATCGCCACCCCCGACCTGATGGGTCAGGTGGGGACGCTCGGGCGGATCCTGGGTCCTCGCGGCCTGATGCCCAATCCCAAGACCGGGACCGTCACCAACGACGTCGGTCGGGCCGTGATCGAGTTCAAGGGCGGCCGGGTGGAGTACCGGACGGACAAGGTGGGCAACGTCCACCTGCGGGTGGGCAAGGTCTCCTTCACAAGTGAGCAGCTCCTCTCCAACATCCATGCGGTGATCGAGGAGCTCTTCCGGGCGAAGCCGGCGGCCGCCAAGGGTCGTTACCTGCGGGCCGTCACCCTCTCCTCGACCATGGGCCCCGGCGTGCCGGTCGACCCTGCCAGGGCCCGCGAGACCGAGGAGGTGCTGGTCGGCGCCTGATCGGCCGACCGCCGGCGTGCCGGCGGGACCGACGGGCGGCTAGCATGACCCCCCACAGCCCGGGGCACACCGACCGGGCAACGAACCGACTGCCGTAGACCTCCGGTGCACCTGCGGGTGCGGAAGGGGCCCCCGGGGCCCGCCCGACGAGGCGTCGATCCGCTCCACCGTCCTCGGTGGCACGGGCCGCCGCACACCGGAGCGAGCGGCGACCGCTGCCGGCGGGAGCCGGCGGCCCGCAACGCCGGAGGAGCGATGGACGAGCCGAGGCCCGAGAAGGTCGCCGTGGTCGACGAGGTGCGCGGGCGCCTCGGGGACGCCACCGGCACCGTCGTGACCGAGTACCGCGGGCTGTCGGTCGGGGACCTGGCCGAGCTGCGACGGAATCTCGGGGCGGCCGGCGGCGAGTACAAGATCTTCAAGAACACCCTGGTCCGACGGGCAGTGGCGGGGAGCGGCCACCAGGGCCTCGAGAACCTCCTGGTCGGCCCGACCGGCATCACGTTCGTCCACGGGGACGTCAGCGCGGTGGCCAAGGCGCTTCGTGACTTCTCCCGGGCCCATCCGGCACTGGTGGTGAAGGGCGGCCTCGTCGACGGGGTGACCCTGTCGCCGGCCGACCTGACCACCTTGGCCGACCTGCCCTCGCGGGAGGTGTTGCTGGCCAGGGTGGCCGGCGGGATCGCCGCCCCGCTGCAGCAGCTGGCCGGCCTCCTCCAGGCGCTGCCCCGCAACCTCGCCTACGGGTTGTCCGCCCTCCTCGACCAGCGCGGAGGGGCCGGGGCGGCAGAGCCGGAGGCGGTCGCCGCAGTGCCGGGCGAGGAGCCCGTCGCCGAGTCGGCCGAGGGGACCGAGGCCACCCAGACCACCGGGGTCGCAGAGGCGGCGGAGGAGACCGGGGATGCCACGGCGGAGACGGCCGCGGCGGACGAAGAGCCCGTCGCCCGGGCGGGCGAGCCGGCCGCCGACGAGGGCTAGGCCGGCCGCCGACGGGGGTTGGGCCGGCCGCCGACGGGGGTTGGGCCGCCCGCCGGCCGCCGACGCACGAACGAGAGAGACCGAAAGAAAGGAACAGACCATGGCTGGAACCCTGACCAAGGAGCAGATCATCGACGGCATCGCCGAGCTGTCGGTGCTCGAGCTCAGTGAGCTGTTGAAGGAGTTCGAGGAGCGGTTCGGCGTGACCGCCGCCGCCCCGGTGGCGGTGGCGGCGGCCCCGGCTGCCGGCGGCGAGGTGGCCGCGGCTGAGGAGGAGCAGACGGAGTTCGACGTCGTCCTGAACGCGGCCGGCGACAAGAAGATCCAGGTGATCAAGGAGGTCCGCTCCCTCACCAGCCTCGGGCTGAAGGAGGCCAAGGACCTGGTCGACTCGGCGCCCAAGCCGGTTCTCGAGAAGGTCAGCCGCGACGACGCCGACAAGGCGCGAGCCGCCCTCGAGGGTGCCGGGGCGACCGTCGAGGTCAAGTAGCGGGCTGGGCGGGGCGGCCACCGGGCTCCGGTGGTCGGCGGGCTCCGGTGGTCGCCGGAGCCCCCGGGGCGAGCCCGTTCCCGCCAGGGGCGTCGGGCGAAATTCCTTGACGGGAGGGGTCGTTGGCCCTACCCTGACCGGAGCCTCGGGTCCCAGGGGGCCCGTGCCGCTGCACCGCGGCCAAGGGGGTTGTAATCGTGGTCGCCCCCGGGTAAGCTCTCGGGTTGCCGTGCGTCGCCCTGCAGCCACCGCCTGCCTGCCCAGCTGAATGGCGCGCGCCGTCGCGACCCCGGTGACCTTTCCGCCGGCCGATCCCGTCCGACCCGAGCAGTATCCCCAGTCCCGCTCCGAGCAGCACCCGCAGTAGCCGTTGTCCCTCGTCAACCCGTCTCCTGGGAGGAGTAGGCCGTTGCCCACACGGTCCCGAAGCCCCGAACGCGTGTCCTTCGCCAACATCGACGAGGCCCTGCCCTTGCCGGACCTGATCGCCATCCAGCGCGATTCGTTCCAATGGTTCCTCGACAAGGGCCTGGCGGAGGCGTTCGACGACATCAGCCCGATCGAGGACTTCAGCGGCCAGCTGAGCCTCGAGCTCGAGTTCGACCCGACGGACCCCGACCTGCGCCCGCCGCCCAAGTTCACGGTGGAGGAGTGCAAGGAGAAGGACATGACCTACGCCGCCCCGGTCTTCGTCCGGGCGCGGTTCCTCAACGCCACCACCGGGGAGATCAAGGAGCAGACCGTCTTCATGGGGGACTTCCCGATGATGACGGACCGGGGCACCTTCATCGTCAACGGCACCGAGCGGGTGGTGGTGAGCCAGCTGGTCCGGTCCCCGGGGGTGATCTTCCAGCCCGGGCGCGACGCCAAGACCATCTTCACCGGGACCATCCACCCCTACCGGGGCGAGTGGATCGAGCTCGACATCGAGGCCAAGCCGTCACGTGACGTCACAGCCGGCGCCCGGGTGGCCCGGAAGCGGCGGCTGTCCCTGTTCGTCCTGCTGCGCGCCCTCGGCTACGGGGACGAGGCCTTCCTCGAGCGGTTCGTCCGCCACTTCGACTTCCTCGAGGGGCAGTGGGAGAAGGAGAAGGGGCTGGCTCCCACCCGGGAGGAGGCCCTGCTCGAGATCTACAAGCGGGCCCGCCCCGGCGAGCCGCTCTCGGCGGAGGCGGCCCGGCAGTACTTCGAGAACGCCTTCTTCAACCCGAAGCGCTACGACCTGACCCGGGTGGGCCGGTACAAGCTGAACCGCAAGCTCGGGCCGGAGATCGACCGCATCTCCGAGCTGTTCGGCATCGAGCTCGAGCGGCCGGCGCCCGGCCAGGGGGTGCTCAGCCCGTCGGAGATCCTCGCCTCGGCCACCTACATCCTCCACCTGGCGCTGCACATGGCCGACGGCGACTCGACGTACCGCATCGACGACCAGGACCACTTCGCCAACCGGCGGATCCGCTCGGTGGGCGAGCTGATCCAGAACCAGGTGCGGGTCGGCCTCTCCCGGATGGAGCGGGTGGTGCGCGAGCGCATGACCACCCAGGACGTGGAGGCCATCACCCCCCAGACCCTGATCAACCTCCGCCCGGTGGTGGCGGCGGTGAAGGAGTTCTTCGGGACCAGCCAGCTCTCCCAGTTCATGGACCAGAACAACCCGTTGTCGGGGCTGGCCCACAAGCGGCGCCTGTCGGCCCTCGGCCCCGGCGGCCTGTCCCGGGAGCGCGCCGGCTTCGAGGTGCGGGACGTCCACAGCTCCCACTACGGGCGGATGTGCCCGATCGAGACGCCCGAGGGCCCGAACATCGGCCTGATCGGGGCGCTCGCCACCTACGCCCGGGTCAACGAGTACGGCTTCATCGAGACCCCCTACCGCAAGGTGGCCGACGGCCGGGTGACCGACGAGGTGGTCTACCTGGCGGCCGACGAGGAGGAGGAGCACGTCATCGCCCAGGCCAACGCCTCGGTCGACGACCACGGCCACTTCACCGAGGACCGGGTGCTGGTGCGCCGCGGCCCGCAGGGGACCGGCGTGCGGGTCGGGGTGGTCAGCACCTCCTACGGCACCACCAGCGAGATCGACTTCGTGCCGCCCTCCGAGGTGGACCTGATGGACGTCTCGCCGAAGCAGATCGTCTCGGTGTCGACGGCCCTCATCCCCTTCGTCGAGCACGACGACGCCAACCGGGCACTGATGGGCGCCAACATGCAGAAGCAGGCGGTGCCCTTGGTGGTGCCCGAGGCCCCCTACATCGGGACCGGGGTGGAGGGCCGGGCGGCCCGCGACGCCGGCGACGTCGTGGTGGCCGAGGGTGACGGCACGATCACCGAGGTCTCCGGCGACCAGATCGTGGTCGAGTACCGCTCGGGCCAGAAGGACCGGCTGGGGCACCCCCTCGGGCGCAAGATCTACCGGCTGGCCAAGTTCCGCCGCTCCAACCAGAACACCTGCATCAACCAGAAGGCGCTGGTGGACGAGGGGCAGAAGGTGAGCGCCGGCGACCTGCTGGCCGACGGGCCCTCCACCCACAACGGCGAGCTGGCATTGGGCAAGAACCTGCTGGTCGCCTTCATGCCCTGGGAGGGCTACAACTACGAGGACGCCATCATCCTCTCCCAGCGCCTCGTGCGCGACGACGTGCTGACCTCGATCCACATCGAGGAGCACGAGGTCGACGCCCGGGACACCAAGCTCGGGGCCGAGGAGATCACCCGGGACATCCCGAACCTGTCCGAGGAGATCCTGGCCGACCTCGACGAGCGCGGCATCATCCGGGTCGGTGCCGAGGTCGGCCCCGGCGACGTCCTGGTGGGGAAGGTGACCCCCAAGGGGGAGACCGAGCAGACCCCCGAGGAGCGCCTGCTGCGGGCCATCTTCGGCGAGAAGGCCCGGGAGGTCCGGGACACCAGCCTCAAGGTCCCTCACGGCGAGGAGGGCAAGGTCATCGACGTGCGGGTCTTCTCGCGTGAGGACTCCCACGAGCTGCCGCCCGGGGTCAACCAGCTGGTGCGGGTCTACGTGGCCCAGAAGCGGAAGATCTCCGAGGGCGACAAGCTGGCGGGGCGGCACGGCAACAAGGGCGTCATCTCCAAGATCCTGCCCATCGAGGACATGCCGTTCCTGGCCGACGGCACCCCGGTCGACATCATCTTGAACCCGCTCGGCGTGCCGAGCCGGATGAACGTCGGCCAGGTGCTCGAGTCCCACCTCGGCTACGCCGCCCGCCACGGGTGGGAGGGCGCCGGGGTGGAGGAGGGCGCCGGCACCAGCGGGCACGGCGACGGCGCGGTGCGCAAGACCCGTCCGCGGACCATCCCGGCCGCCTGGGTGTCCACGCCGGTGTTCGACGGGGCGCACTGGGACGAGGAGGAGGACGCCGGCCGGCAGCCGACCATCCGCCAGATCTTCGGCAAGCTCAACGGCGACTCGGCCGACGGCACGGTGCAGATCGAGCCGACCGGCAAGGCGGTCCTCTACAACGGGCGCACCGGTGAGCGCTACGACAACCCCATCTCGGTGGGCTACGTCTACATCCTGAAGCTCGCCCACCTGGTGGACGACAAGATCCACGCCCGCTCCACCGGGCCGTACTCGATGATCACCCAGCAGCCGCTCGGTGGGAAGGCCCAGTTCGGCGGGCAGCGCTTCGGAGAGATGGAGGTGTGGGCCCTCGAGGCCTTCGGCGCCGCCTATGCCCTGCAGGAGCTGCTGACCATCAAGTCGGACGACGTGCTCGGCCGGGTCAAGGTCTACGAGGCGATCGTCAAGGGCGAGAACATCCCCGAGCCGGGGATCCCCGAGAGCTTCAAGGTGCTGATCAAAGAGATGCAGTCGCTCTGCCTCGACGTCGAGGTGCTGTCGGTCGACGGCGCCGCGATCGAGATGCACGAGCTCGACGAGGACGTCTTCCGGACCGCCGAGGAGCTCGGCATCGACATCAGCCGACCCGAGCGTGGGTCGGACGAAGAGGACGAGCGGCGCGCCGCAGAGAGGAGCTTCTCGTAATGGCGCTCGACGTGAACACGTTCGACCAGCTGCGCATCGGGCTGGCCACCGGCGACTCCATCCGAGGCTGGTCCAACGGCGAGGTCAAGAAGCCCGAGACCATCAACTACCGCACGCTGCGCCCGGAGAAGGACGGGCTCTTCTGCGAGAAGATCTTCGGTCCGACCAAGGACTGGGAGTGCTACTGCGGCAAGTACAAGCGCGTCCGCTTCAAGGGCA
>DAHUYA010000034.1 GCA_027315445.1 Acidimicrobiaceae bacterium
TGGCACCACAGCTCGGTGCCCTCACGGATCGGGTCGAGGAAGCGGGCCTGCTGGGCCGGGCTGCCGAAGTGGATGAGGGTGGGCCCGAGCAGACCCTCCCCCACGACGCCGACCCGGCCCGGGGCCGACGCCCGGGCGTACTCCTCGCTGAAGATGACCTGCTGGGTCAGGGTGGCGCCCCGGCCACCGAACTCGACCGGCCAGCCCAGCGCGGTCCAGCCCCCCGACGCCAGCTCGCGCTCCCAGCGCAGGCGGGTCTCGAAGCCGAAGCTCTCGTCACCCGATCCCCCGCGACCGCCGAGCGCGGCGTACTCGCCCACCAGGTGCGCCGCCAGCCAGGAACGGACCTCCCGGCGGAACGAGGCGTCCTCGGGTCGGTCGACCAGCTCCATCGGACCGGTAGCGTACCGAACGGCACGGGACGGCCTGACGGGTCGTCAGCCGCAGCCGCCCGTCGCCACCGGTCCGAGCGGTCAGGCTGCCCCGGCCGGCCGGAGAGGACCCGACGGTGAGGACCCGACGGCAGGGAAGGGAGGGTGGAATGACGACACCGCGGCCCCCGGTCGAGCTGACCGACGAGGAATGGCGCGAGCGCCTCAGCCCGGAGCAGTACCAGGTGCTGCGACGGGCCGGCACCGATCCGGCCTGGTCGGGCAAGTACCTCCACGTCGACGACGACGGCGTGTTCTCGTGCGCCGGCTGTGGCGGGGCCCTGTTCTCGACACGGGACAAGTTCGACTCGGGCTCGGGCTGGCCGAGCTTCGACCGGGCCGTCGCCGACGGGACGATCCTCGAGCGGACGGACCGGAGCCACTTCATGGTCCGCACCGAGATCGTCTGCGCCCGCTGCGGCGGCCACCTCGGCCACGTGTTCCCCGACGGGCCCAGCGAGACCGGCCTCCGGTACTGCGTGAACTCCCTGGCCCTCGACTTCGAGCCGGGCGGCGGGATGCCGGCTCCCCCGCCCGAGGGAGCCTGAAGGGCCGCGGCGGGACGGCCCGCCGTGTCCGTGGCCCTCAGGACTCCCCGGGCACGGTCGCCACGAGGCGGAAGCAGACGTGGCCGCTCGATGCGGGGGGCTCGTGGGTCACCTCGATCCGCAGCGCCGCCACGCGGCACCGCTCCTGGGCCCACACCGAGGCCCGGCGGAGGCCCGCCAGCATCCTGCCCAGCTCCGAAGGGGGGAGAGCGGTGAGGTCGCCCACGTGTCGACGGGGCACGACCAGGGCGCCGTCGGTGGCGGCCCGGAGCATGACCAGCACCTCCTCGTCGAGGTAGCCGTCCTCGCCGAGGTAGCCGGCGTCGGCCCCGGCCGCCCCGGATCGACCGGCCCGCGATCGCACCAGGGCGCAGGTCGCGCACGAGACCAGGCTCGCCGTCGGTTCCTTGTCGATACCCGTCACCTGCAGCTCCGGAAGACGCGTCGTCTGCAGTCGCGAGGAGGGCGCCTCGGACACGGTACCCCGCCGCTCCGTCGATTCGGCCACGACGCCGCCCTTCGGTCTCAACCGACCACTCTGTGCGCGTCCCTCATCACTGACGGCGCGGGCATTCCTCGGGAATTTCTTTGACGGATGCAAGGACCATCACTACCATGTGATGGGGCTGAGCGTTGAGCCGTGGACCGTATTGGTCGCCGTAGTCCACGGGGAGCAAGGGCGAAACCGGCATTCCCATTGGCGGAGCACAACGGGCCCACGGGGCCCACCCAGGGAATGGCATGGATCCTTCTGCTCACGGTGGTGCTGTCCCATCAGCGACCCCCCGGTCGTCGCCCTCCCCCCGCGGGGTCGGCTGCCCCGGGGCGGAGGCTCCGACACGACCTCGGACGCAGCGGCAAGAGCGATGACCGCCGAACCGCCGGGCCGTCCGGGTCAACCGGGTGGGGATCTCCCGCGTGTGCTCGTGGTGGGCAACGACCTGCTCACAGAGGCATTGGCCAGCGCGCTCGGTGGCTGCGGGTTCGCGACGAGGCACGTCACCCCGAGCGAGGCCGACGTCGGCGCGGCGACCCGTTGGCGGCCGAGGCTCGCCATCCTCGACGTCCGGTCACTCGACGAGGCCTCGGGGGTGGCCCTCGTCACGCGCCTGCGCCAGGCCGGGGTGAACGTCTGCGTGATGGAGCGACGGGGCCGAACCCGCGACTGGCTCGAGGTCGGCGTCTCCGCGATGGTCGACAACGGCTCCCCGTTCGACCAGTTCTTCCGGGTGATCAATCGGCTTGCCGGTGCCGCCCTCGAGGCTGACCCGGAGCCTCGCGTCCCGGAGCCTCGCGACCCCCCGTCCCGTGCCCAGCCCCCGGGACGGGGGCGACAGGAAGACCTGCTGTCCATCCTCACCGAGCGCGAGCGGCACGTCCTGGCGGAGCTGATGGACGGCCACTGCGCCGAGGAGATCGCCTCGGCCTCGTGCGTCTCGATCTCCACCGTCCGCTCCCAGATCAAGTCGATCCTCCAGAAGCTCGGGGTGAATTCCCAGCTCGCTGCGGTGGCACTGGCCCGACGCGCCGGATGGTCCACCGATCGCGCTGCGGGGTGAGCCCGCACCCTTCGTTTCGGGCGGCGCAGCCCGGCGCCCGGACCTGGACGTCGGCATCGAAGGTATTTCCCATGCCGACGGCGCGCTCTCAATCCTCGGCCATCCGCTCGCACGGCGATCCGGCACCAGGGGCCGGCACTCCGGACACGAACAGGCAATGCCCGTCATCAACATTCCGATGGACTCCGAAGTGAGCGACGCACACCGCCGCCGGGGACTCTTCTCCGGCGACCTCTTCGTCTACAACCCCCGCCCGGCCTCCCTCGCCGTTCGCGACGGCGCACGACGCATCCTGGAGCACTGGCTCGGCGAGCAACCCTCCCTCACCCAACAGCACACGTCCGAACCTGAGTTCGTCTCGTCGTTCCGGGCCGCCACCGCCGACTTCTCGGAGCGGTCCGACGTCCTCGAACAGATCTGCGAGTTGATCGCAGACCTCGGATGCGAGCCGAGCTCGACCTATGTCGGCGGATGCTCGCTGATCGCTCTGACGGGCGACGGCTTCCTGCCCTACGGGATCGGGGCCCATCTGCACCCCCACCGTGACACCTGGATCGGTGCAGCACCCTCGCAGGTGAACTGGTGGATCCCCATCTACGACCTCGCGACGAGCGCCTCGGTGGCCTTCCATCCCCGGTACTGGAACACCCCGATCACCAACAGCTCCGCCGGCTTCGACTCGGAGGCCCTGCCACCACCTTCCGACGGCGAGCCCGGTCGCGGCCTCGACGACGTCCTGGTCCAACCGCGGCCGCTCGAGGAGATCGTGCTGACGCCGGAGGTCCGGATCGCCTGCCCAGCGGGAGGGGTGATCCTCTCGTCGGTCGCCCAGCTCCAATCGATGGTGCCCAACCCGTCGTCCGGCACACGCTTCATCGCGCATTTCCAGACGGTCAACCAGGACGACCTTGCCGCGTGCACCGGTGCCCGCAACTTCGACGCCGAGCCCCTGGGCTCGGTGCTCCGCGGCTTCCGTCGCTGCAGCGACTGGACGATCCTCCCCGACGAGCTGGTGGACCGTGACCTGGCGCGCCGTCGCCTCGAGCTGGTCGCCCCACGCTCATCCGGCCCGGCTCGCTGAGGGTCCGACCGACCTCCGCGCCCTCGACCTCCGCGCCCATCGACCTCGCGCCCTCGACCTCCTCGAGCGCAGCGGCGACCCTCATGCGCCGGCGGCCGCTCCGGGCCGTCCGGCACCACCGGGACCCTCGTCCTCCCCGAGGTCGTCGGACGCCTCGGAGTCCGGGGCACGGCGCCCGGTGCGCTGCACCTCGGCCGTGGCGAAGCGAAGGCTCGGTCCCACCTCCTCGGCCACGATCTCCACCTTGCTCCGGCGCTCGCCCTCCTCGGTCTCCCACGAGCGCTGCTCGAGCCGGCCGATGACCACCACCCGCATGCCCTTGCTCAAGCTGAGCGCGGCGTTCTCCGCCAGGTCCCGCCAGCAGACGACATCGAAGAACGAGGTCGACTCCTCCCACTCCTTGGTCTGGCGATCCTGCCAACGGCGGTTGACCGCCACCCCGAGCAGCGTGCTGGCCAGGCCGTCGCGGGTGTAGCGGATCTCCGGCTCGCGGGTGAGGTTGCCGGTGATGGCGGTGCTGTTGCTCATCTGCCCTCCTGACGCCCGACCGTGGGGGACGACGGTGGTCGGTCGCCTTCGACCAGCCACGCGCCGGCACCCGTCGGGCGGCACCGGCCGCGCCACTCTGCCGATCGCACCTTGCCAGCGAGCTTGCCGGGGTCCCGTCGGTCCCGGCGGTTCGCTCAGACGTCGAGGAAGCGGCGGATGGCCATGCCCGACCCGAGCGTGCCGATGGCGATCCCCACCAGCACCACCACCGCGTCGGTGCCGAACATCTCCCAACCGGTCAGGCGCATCTGGGTGAAGAGGCCGCCGGGATTGGTCCGTGGGTTGCCCAGGTGGTTCAGCACCAGGTGCAGGGCGTAGACGATGACGGCCGCCAGGCCCGAGCCCAGCAGTCCCTGCACCAGCCCCTCCGACATGAAGGGCACCCTGATGAACCAGTTGGTGGCACCCACCAGCTTCATCACCGACACCTCACGACGGCGGGCGAAGATGGCCATCCGGATGGTGTTGAGAATGAGGACCGCGGCCGACACCAGCAGCACCAGGGCCACCGACAGGAAGACGATCTGCAGGATGTTGATGACCCGCTGCTCGGTGTGCAGGTACTGCAAGGGAGCCGACACGTTGCGCACACCCGGTTGGCCGGAGAACCGTTTGATCACCAGCTGGGCGTCCTGGGGCTGCGTGGGGGTGCAGCGCCACGACGTCGGCACCTGCGCCGGTTTGATCTGGGCCTCCGAGATGATCGATCCGTCGTAACGCTGTGCCTCGGCGAAGTCGCGGGCGTGGTTCCAGTAGGCGCACGGCTGTACGACGTAAGGGAGGGTCTTCAGTTGGGTGCCGACCGCCTTGATCTCGTTGCTGGCGGCGTTCGGCTGCATCCACACCACGACCTCGTTGCCACGCTGCCAGTCGAGCTCCGCCTTGGCCGCTCCCTGCTTGAGCAGGAGGGCGGCGCCCACCAGGGCCAGCGAGACGGCCACCGTGAGCACGGCCGCCACCGTCATCAGCCGGTTGCGCCAGAGGTTGGATCCGGTCTCGCGGGTGACGTAGTCGACCGAGACCGGCATCAGGCGGCTCCCCCGGCCGCCTGCTCGGGCAGCATGACGGTGCCGGTGTCGATGCCGTACACGCCCCGCGCCTGGTCCCGCACGAGGGAGCCGTGGTCGAGCTCGACCACGCGCCGTCGCATCCAGTTGACGAGCACCTCGTCGTGGGTCGCCACCACCACGGTGGTGCCGGTCCGGTTGATGCGGTCGAGGAGCTGCATGATGCCCTGGCTGGTCGTGGGGTCGAGGTTCCCGGTGGGCTCGTCGGCCAGCAGGATGAGGGGCCGGTTCACGAAGGCGCGGGCCACCGCGACCCGCTGCTGCTCGCCACCCGAGAGCTCGCCGGGGAGGTTGTCCCGCTTCTTGGCCAGGCCGACCAGGTCGAGCACCTGGGGAACCTGGGAGTTCACCACGTGCTTGGGCCGGCCGATCACCTCGAGGGCGAATGCGACGTTCTCGAACACCGTCTTGTTCGGCAGGAGGCGGAAGTCCTGGAAGACACATCCGATGTTGCGACGCAGGTAGGGCACCCGCCACTTGGGCAGGTGGACGATGTCCCGTCCGGCCTCCCAGATCCGCCCCCGGTCCGGAAGCTCCTCGCGGAGCAGCAGGCGGATGAACGTGGTCTTGCCGGAACCCGAGGCACCGACCAGGAAGACGAACTCGCCCTTGTCGATCTCGAGGGAGACGTCGCGCAGGGCGACCGTGCTGTTCTTGTAGGTCTTGGTGACGTTCTCGAAACGGATCATGGGAGCAGAGGCGTCCTCGTCGAATGGATCGAGCGGATCTCGGTGACGTGTGCGGACCAGGTCATGCAGCGCGGCTGTTCATCGGCACCAGGACGGCGCGCAAGAAGGGGTGTTACACGGGCGGCCCCCTCGTAGCCGCTCGAATCCTACAACGCCACATCGGTCGCCGTGTGGCTCATGGCCGCCGACCCCGGAGCCACGGCCAGGGGAAACGAGCTCGGCCGCCGACAAAGTCCTGTTCAGCAGCGTCGACGACGAATCGGGACGCTCATGGATTTTGCTCGCACCGTATCCCCTGGCGGCGACGCGCCCGTCGTGGCGGGATCAACCCCCGCTGCCCCGCTCCCGCTGACGGTGCAGCTCGGCCTCCATGAACTCGTCGAGGTCGCCGTCGAGCACCGCCTCGACGTTCCCGGTCTCCACCTCGGTACGGTGGTCCTTCACCATCTGGTACGGGGCGAACACGTAGGAGCGGATCTGGTTCCCCCAGGAGGTCTCGGTCCGCTCGCTGCCGAGCGAGTCGAGCTCGGAGCGCCGCTCCTCACGGGCCCGCTCGGCCAGCTTGTTGAGCAGGATCTGCATGGCCTTGGCCCGGTTCTGGTGCTGGCTGCGCTCGTTCTGGACCGCCACGACGATCCCGGTCGGGAGGTGGGTGATCCGCACCGCCGAGTCGGTCTTGTTCACGTGCTGGCCACCGGCGCCCGACGACCGGTAGGTGTCGACCCGCAGGTCCTTCTCGTCGACCTGCACCTCGTCGCCGACGTCTTCGAGGAACGGCACCACGTCGAGCGAGGCGAAGCTCGTCTGGCGCCGGTGCTGCGAGTCGAACGGCGACATCCGCACCAGCCGGTGGACCCCTCGCTCGGTCGCCAGCAGGCCGTAGGCGAACCGGCCGCGCACGATGAACGTGGCGGACAACAGCCCCGCCTCCTGTCCCTCGGTCGCCTCGTCGAGCTCGATGCTGAACCCCCGGCGCTCCGCCCACCGCTGGTACATCCGCAGCAGCATCTCCGTCCAGTCCTGGGCGTCGGTCCCGCCTGCCCCGGCGTGGACCTCGCAGACGGCATCCCGCTCGTCGTAGGGACCCGAGAAGAGCGACTGCAGCTCGAGCGCCGACACCCGCCGGCCGAGCTCGGTCACGGACTGGTCGAGCTCGCGCCCCAGCCCGTCGTCGGGGGTACCGGCGCCCTCCGCCTCGACGACCAGCTCGTGGAGGACCTCGGTGTCGGCCAGGTCGCGCTGGAGCGCGTCGAACCGGTTGACGTCCTCGCCGACACGGCCGAGCTCGGTCGTGACCGCACGCGCCCGTTCGGGCTCTTCCCAGAGATCGGCCCGGCCGGCCTCATCCTCGAGCTCGGCCTTCCGCCGGCGCAGGTCGTCCATGCCGAGGTAGCGCTCGGCCTCGCCCAGACGGGCTGCCAGGCTCTTCAGCTCGGTGGCGACATCACGGCGGTCGTCGCCCCGGTCCTCAGGCTGCGCCATGACAGAGCTTGAACTTCTTGCCGCTCCCGCACCAGCACGGGTCGTTGCGGCCGATCTTCTCCTGGGGCGCCTTGACCACCGGGACGAGCGTCTCCTCGTCGACCGCCGCCGGCGCACCCGCCCGCCCGGTCCTGCCCGGCGTCGCTCCCCCGGGACCCCCCGGCGCCGGAGCCGCGGACAGGCCCCCGTCGGCCGGCGTCACCCCGGCGGCGGCGATCGGGGCGAGCTGGGTGCCTCGGTCGGCGAGCAGCTGGGCCGACAGGGCGACGGTGCCGGCCACCGGGTCGTCGGCCGCCTCGTAGACCGCCCGCGCCAGGTCGGGCTCGGACGCCGACTCGGTGATCGCCTCCACGTGGAGGACGTAGCGCAGGTAGTCGTCGTCGATCGACTCCATGAGCTGCCCGAACATCGAGAACCCCTCGCGCTGCCACGCCACCAGCGGGTCCTGCTGCCCCATGGCCCGCAGGTTGATGCCCTCGCGCAGGTAGTCCATCTCCGCCAGGTGGTCCCGCCAGCGCTGGTCGATCACCTGCAACATGACCTCCCGCTCGATCTGGCGGGCATCCTCCTCCCCGCCGGGCAAGGAAGCGGAGTGCCGGTCGTAGTAGTCGAGCGCATCGGCCACCAGGCTCTCCACGACCTGCTGGACGGTGGTGGCCTCGGCCAGGTCGTCGACCGAGAACTCGGTCGGGTAGTACTGGGTGACCTCCTTCAGCAGGCGCTCGAGCTCCCACTCCTCGACGAAGTCGCTCGGGCACGCCGACTGCACCAGCGACTCGATCGTCGATTCGAGGAGCTCGCGGGTGCGATCCTCGAGGTCCTCCCCGTCGATGACCTGGAGCCGACGGGCGTAGACGACCTTGCGCTGCTCGTTCATCACCTCGTCGTACTTGAGGACGTCCTTGCGGATCTCCGAGTTCCGGCCCTCCACCGTGTTCTGCGCCCGCTCGATCGCCTTGGTGACCATCTTCGCCTCGATCGGCACGTCCTCGGGAAGGGCGCGGCCCATCACCCAGCTCATGGCGCCGGTGGCGAAGAGGCGCATCAGGTCGTCCTCGAGGCTGAGGTAGAAGCGGCTCTCGCCGGGATCGCCCTGGCGGCCCGAACGACCACGCAGCTGGTTGTCGATCCGCCGGCTCTCGTGGCGCTCGCTGCCGAGCACGTAGAGCCCGCCCAGCTGACGGATCTCCTCGGCCTCGGCCCGGCACCGCTCCTCGAAGCGACCCTCGATCGACCTCAGCTGCTGGCGGCCCTCGTCGGTCTCGAGGTCCACGCCCGATGCCAGCGCCTCGTGCCGGGCCAGCAGCTCGGGGTTGCCGCCGAGGAGGATGTCCACTCCCCGTCCGGCCATATTGGTCGCCACCGTCACCGCCCCCTGCCGGCCCGCCTGGGCCACGACCTCGGCCTCCCGGAAGTGCTGCTTGGCGTTGAGCACCTGATGGGCGACGCCGCTCTTTTCGAGCAAGCGGGACAGCAGCTCGGACTTGGCGACCGATGCCGTGCCGACGAGCACCGGCTGGCCCTTCTCCTGGCGCTCGATGATGTCGTCGACGACGGCGTTGAACTTGGCCGCCTCGGACTTGAAGATGAGGTCGGCCGCGTCGGCCCGGATGAGCGGCTTGTTGGTCGGGATCGGCACCACCGGAAGCTGGTACGTGCTGGCGAACTCGGCCGCCTCGGTCTCGGCGGTGCCGGTCATGCCGGAGAGCTTCTCGTACAGGCGGAAGTAGTTCTGGAGGGTCACCGTCGCCCAGGTGTGGTTCTCCTCCTTGATCTGCACCCGCTCCTTGGCCTCCACTGCCTGGTGGAGGCCGTCGGACCAGCGGCGACCCTCGAGGGTCCGCCCGGTGAACTCGTCGACGATCTTCACCTCGCCCTGGTCGACCAGGTAGTCCTTGTCCCGGTGGTACAGCTCCTTCGCCTGGAGCGCCTTGGTGAGCTGGTGCACGTAGTTGGTGGCGACGGCGTCGTAGAGGTTCTCCACCCCGACCGTCCGCTCGACCTTCTCGATGCCCGCCTCGAGCGGGACGACGATCCGCTTCTCCTCGTCGACCTCGTAGTCGACGTCCCGGTCGAGCGTCCGGGCGATGCTGGCGAACTGGTAGTAGAGCTTGGCCGCCTCGTCGGCCGGACCCGAGATGATGAGCGGCGTCCTGGCCTCGTCGATCAGGATCGAGTCGACCTCGTCGACGATGGCGAAGACGTGGCCCCGCTGGACCATGTGCTCGCGGCGGCTCTGCATGTTGTCCCGCAGGTAGTCGAAGCCGAACTCGGTGTTGGTGCCGTAGGTGACGTCGGCGGCGTAGGCGGCCTGCCGCAGCACGGTGTCGTCCATGTCGGGGCCGACCCGACCGACGGTCAGCCCGAGCCACCGGTGGAGCCTGCCCATCCATTCGGCGTCCCTGGTGGCGAGGTAGTCGTTGACCGTGACGACGTGCACGCCTTGGCCGCCGAGGGAGTTGAGGTAGACCGGGAGCGTCGACACCAGGGTCTTGCCCTCGCCGGTCTTCATCTCGGCGATCCAACCGAAGTGCAGCGCCATCCCGCCCATCAGCTGGACGTCGAAGTGCCGCTGACCGAGGACCCGCCACCCCGCCTCGCGCACCACGGCGAACGCCTCGATCAGCAGGTCGTCGAGGTCCTCCCCCTTGTCGAGCCGCTCGCGGAACTCGACCGTGCGGTGGCGCAGCTGATCGTCGCTCAGCCCCTCCAACTCCGGCTCGAGGTCGCTGATCATCGGCACGATCTCGGCCAGGCGGCGGACCTTCTTGCCCTCGCCGGCCCGCAGCACCCGGGTGAACACGCTCATGGCCCGTCGATCCTACCGGCCGGCACCATCGGCACCCCCGCACGGGACCCCGGGGACCCACCCGGCCGGTCCGGGCGCGACGGGCCCCCTCCCTCTCCTCCGTCTGCCGGACCGGCGGGACGCGGCCGGGGAGGGAGACGGGCTGCGTGCGGCTGACCTGGTCTTTGACCCCACACTCGCCTGCCGCGAGGTTGACGGCCCGGCGCCGGCGACCGGATCGGTCCGGCGGCACCGCGGATGACCGCGTCCCCTCGTCGCCGCCCGTCCCCGACAGTCGGGAACCGGGCGGGCAGGGCTTACCCCTAAGCCGCACCATGCTCGGCAACCACGAGTTGCCTTACGTGGGTCGTTTCGCCTGCGACTGGCCTCGACTTGCAACCACAGACCCGCACGCAGCCCGCCCGCCATGCTACGCGCCGACCTGCCGCCCGGTCCGATGACCGCCCTGTCGGGCCGGGCCCCTGTCGGGCCGTGCCGCTGTCGGGCCGGGCCGCGGGCTCTCCTCAGCGGGCCAGTGCCTGGTGGGCGAGCGCCAGGACGAAGCGCACCACGAGCACCGCCGCGGCCAGGGGCAGCGCGGCCCGGCGCCAGCCGCTGGTGGTGCGGCGGGCGAACCGCCAGGCGGAGCGGTGGTGGGCGACCAGCATCCGGTACGGGTGGCGGCGACGGCTCACCCCCT